>JAGQTS010000455.1 GCA_020438895.1 Mycobacterium sp. | reverse complement strand
AATACGTCGGCCAGCGCCGCGGCGTATGCGGCCCGGGCGGGGATCACCTGTGCCGTCCTGATTCCGCAGGGAAAGATCGCGATGGGCAAGCTGGCGCAGGCGGTCATGCACGGCGCCAAGATCATCCAGATCGACGGAAACTTCGATGATTGCTTGGAGCTGGCCCGCAAGCTGACGGCCGACTACCCGACAATCTCCCTGGTCAACAGCGTCAACCCGGTTCGTATCGAGGGCCAGAAGACTGCGGCGTTCGAGATCGTGGACGCCCTGGGTTACGCACCGGATGTGCATTCACTGCCGGTGGGGAACGCGGGCAACATCACTGCATATTGGAAGGGCTACACCGAGTATCACCGCGATGGCGTGATGTCCACGCTGCCGCGAATGCTGGGTACGCAGGCCGCCGGGGCCGCTCCGCTGGTCCTCGGCCATCCGGTGACCAAACCCGAGACGTTGGCCACCGCGATCCGAATCGGTGCCCCGGCGTCATGGGACGGGGCGATGGCCGCCAAAGCGGAATCCGGCGGGCGATTCCTCGCCGCAACCGACGACGAACTGCTGGCGGCCTACCACCTGGTCGCCCGGGAGGAGGGCGTGTTCGTCGAGCCGGCGTCTGCGGCCAGCGTCGCCGGACTGCTCAAGGCGGTCGAGGATGGTTGGGTCACGCCAGGATCGACCGTGGTGTGTACCGTGACCGGCCACGGCCTCAAGGACCCCGACACCGCGTTGCGCGATATTCCCCCGGTGACGGCGCTGCCGGTCGACGCCGCCACGGTCGTTTCCGCGTTGGGCCTCGGGTAGCCCTGGCATGGCCACCACGATGACCCTTCCCGTCGGTCTTACCGCCAGTGCGGCGGTTGCCGCTTCGAGCGCAAACCTGGGCCCGGGATTCGACAGCCTCGGGATTGCCTTGGGGCGCTACGACGACATCGTCGTTGAGACGGTGGGGCACGGCGTCCGGGTTGAGGTTGAGGGCGAGGGTGCCGGCCAGATACCGACCGGTGCGGACAACCTCGTCGCGAGGGCGTTGCTAGCCGGGTTGAGTGCAGCCGGGGCGTCGGCGCCCGGTCTGGTTCTGCGCTGCCGGAACACCATTCCCCAATCACGCGGACTGGGATCTTCGGCATCGGCGGTGGTGATCGGTCTCGCCGCTGCCAACGGTCTTGTGACACAAGCTGATCTGACGCCCCTCGACGAAGGCCAGCTGATCCAGCTCTCCTCGGAGTTCGATGGTCACCCGGACAACACCTCCGCCGCGGTGCTCGGCGGAGCGGTCGTGTCGTGGACCCAGTCCGTTG
>JAGQTS010000067.1 GCA_020438895.1 Mycobacterium sp. | reverse complement strand
ACTGCCATCAGAACTGCTCCTCTCGGGTCACGATGCGTGCCTTGATCGGCAGCTTGTGGATCGCCCTGGTGAGCGCTGCTCGGGCAACCTCTTCGTTGGGGTAGCTCAGCTCGAAGAGCACCCGCCCTGGCTTGACATTGGCGACCCACCACTCCGGCGAACCCTTGCCGGATCCCATGCGGGTCTCGGCCGGCTTCTTGGTCAGCGGACGGTCCGGGAAGATGTTGATCCACACCTTGCCGCCGCGCTTGATGTGCCGGTTGATGGCGATACGCGCCGACTCGATCTGCCTGTTGGTGATGTAGGCGTGCTCCAGTGCCTGGATGCCGTAGTCGCCGAAGGACACGCTGGTGCCACCGCTGGCAATCCCGCGCTGCTTGGGATGGTGTTGCTTGCGGTGTTTGACTTTCCGGGGAATCAACATGGTCTAGCTCTCCGTGCTCTCCGTGGTCGCGGCGGGCGCGACGGTGTCGGCAACCGGTTCGGCCGCCTGGGCGACCGGGCCGCCCTCATCTCCACCCGAGGCGGCGCGTCCGGCTTCGGTGCTGGTCGCCGTGGTGCCCGAGGATCCGCTCCGGCGCGGGCGGGTGCCCGCGGGACGGTCGCGACGCGGACGGTCCCCGGCCGGTGCCGAGGCGGTCAGCTCACGCTTCCCACCGACGACGTCGCCCTTGTAGATCCATACCTTCACACCGATCCGACCGAAGGTGGTCTTGGCCTCGTACAGTCCGTAGTCGATGTCGGCACGCAGGGTGTGCAGTGGCACCCGGCCCTCACGGTAGAACTCCGAGCGGCTCATCTCAGCGCCGCCGAGACGCCCCGAGCACTGCACCCGGATGCCTTTCACGTTGGGCTGACGCATCGCCGACTGGATGGCCTTACGCATGGCACGCCGGAAAGCCACCCGGTTGCTCAGCTGCTCGGCGACGCCCTGGGCCACCAGCTGGGCCTGCGACTCGGGGTTCTTGACCTCCAGTATGTTCAGCTGGACCTGCTTGCCGGTCAGCTTCTCGAGGTCGGTCCGAATCCGATCGGCCTCGGTGCCCCGACGCCCGATCACGATGCCCGGTCGCGCGGTGTGGATGTCCACCCGCACCCGGTCCCGGGTGCGTTCGATCTCCACATCGGCGATACCGGCCCGCTCGAGGCCGGAGGCCAGCAGCCGCCGGATCGCGACGTCTTCCTTGACGTAGTCGGCGTACTGCTTGTCGGCGTACCAGCGGGACTTCCAGTCGGTGGTGATCCCGAGCCGGAAGCCGTGCGGATTGATCTTCTGGCCCACTACTCCGAGCCTCCCTTCGCTTCGTCGGAAGCCTCAGCAGTCTTCTTGGGGGCGGCCTTGGTGGCCTTGGTCGAAGCGGCCGCCTTGCTGGCCTGCGCGCGCCGCGAACGGCTGCTCTCGGTCGTCCGGGCACCGCGGGGCGGCCGGCTCTCCACGATCACCGTGATGTGGC
>JAGQTS010000066.1 GCA_020438895.1 Mycobacterium sp. | reverse complement strand
GACCTCATCGACTGGCGCCGCACCGACACCACGTCCTCGGCGACCTCCCTGAGTGCCCCGGTGGCCGGCCGGTTCGGCCCGCCACGACCGGCGACGGTACGGTCCAGCGCCGGCAAGCGGCCGCTGATCGTCCTGGAACCCGGTGACCGCGTCAATCACGATAAGTACGGATTGGGCCGGGTTGAAGAAGTGTCCGGAGCGGGGGAGGCGGCGATGTCGCTGATCGACTTTGGCAGCGCGGGCCGGGTCAAGCTGATGCACAACCACGCGCCGGTGCAGAAGCTTTAGGCCGCCCCGGATCAGCCGGGCCCTGCCTAACCGACGTAACCGCCGACCGAAATCCCGCGGGCAGCCAACCACGGCACCGGATCGGTGCGGTTGGTCCCGCCGAGGAGAACTTCGAAGTGCAGGTGCGGACCGGTGGAGTTGCCGCGGTTACCCACGGTGGCGATCTGATCACCGGCGAACACCCGCTGGCCGATCTGCACGTCCCAGGTGTTGCAGTGGCCGTACAGGGTGACGGTGCCGTCGGAATGGCGCAACTTGACCCAGGCTCCGTACCCGGCGGTGGGTCCGGCGTCAATGACGACACCATCGGAGGCCGCGTAAATCGGTGTGCCGATGGGTGCGGCCAGGTCGATTCCGGCATGCAACGCACCCCACCGGTAGCCGAACCCGGAGGTGAACAGACCCTTGGTGGGCATGACGAACAGTGGGCGCTGCAGGCGAGCCTCGCGCTCGGCGCGCTCGGCGGCGTACGCCACGCCCTTGGCGAGTTCCTCGGCGTGCACGGCGGCGTTGGCGGCCGGACGCACCGAGACCAGCTGAACCCCGCGGTTGGCGGGTGCCGCGCCGGGGACCGGAGTCTTCTCGGATGCCAGCACCGTACGAGTGTCGGTGATCTGATCGCGAGGGCTGAGTGCGGTGTAGGTGGCGGCCGCGGCGGCGCCGGCTGCCATCGCGGCGATCATCACCCGGCCCTTGGCGGCACTGGTGGGCTGACGACGGTGCTGCGGGGTGCGCGGCAGGATGTCGGTGTTCTCGGTGCTGCTGTACATCGGCCGTTGGGCGCGGGGTTTGGCGGGTCCGTCAGCGACGTCGAGCAGGGGAGTCAAATCCGCGACATCTGCCATAACGTCCTGGCCGGGGGTGTCTGCGACCGTGAGCGCAGTGCGGGTCGTCCTCTGCTGCGGCGTCAAAACCAAGTCCCTCGCGTCGTAACCAAAGCGTTATCAAGACCGGTGAACGGTAACCAAAAGCCCCCGAGTGAGGCAACTTGTGACCAAACGCCGTACCGGAATGTGACCTGAATCACTCTCGATCCGAGAGGTGGCAGTCCGCCCACCCGCACGGCGCGGTGTCGATAAGGTTTCCCCGGAGCGACGGACAACTACGGACAGCGAGCCCATGGACCTCTTCGAATACCAGGCGAAGGAACTGTTCGCCAAGCACAACGTTCCCAGCACTCCCGGACGCGTCACCACCTCCGCTGAGGATGCGCGGGCCATCGCCTCGGAGATCGGCCGCCCGGTGATGGTCAAAGCGCAGGTGAAGACTGGTGGTCGCGGCAAGGCGGGGGGCGTGAAATTCGCCGCGACCCCCGAGGATGCCTACACCCACGCCACGAACATCCTCGGCCTGGACATCAAGGGACACATCGTGAAGAAGTTGCTGGTGGCCGAGGCCAGCGACATCGCCGAGGAGTACTACATCTCGTTCCTGCTCGATCGCGCCAACCGCACCTACCTGGCGATGTGCTCGGTGGAGGGTGGGATGGAGATCGAGGAGGTCGCAGCCACCAAACCCGATCGCCTCGCCAAGGTTCCGGTGGACGCCACCAAGGGCGTCGATCTGGCCTTCGCCCGCGAGATCGCTGAGAAGGGTCACCTCCCCGCCGAAGTGCTCGACGCGGCCGCGGTGACCATCGCCAAACTCTGGGAGGTGTTCGTCGGCGAGGACGCCACCCTGGTCGAGGTCAACCCGTTGGTTCGCACGCCCGACGATCGGATTCTTGCGCTCGACGGCAAGGTGACTTTGGACGGCAACGCCGATTTCCGGCACCCCGACCACGCCCAGTTCGAGGACAAGGCGGCCACCGACCCGCTGGAACTCAAGGCCAAGGAGCATGACCTCAACTACGTCAAACTGGACGGCGAAGTGGGGGTGATCGGCAATGGCGCCGGGCTGGTGATGTCCACCCTCGATGTGGTCGCCTACGCCGGGGAGAACCACGGCGGGGTCAAGCCCGCCAACTTCCTTGACATCGGCGGTGGCGCTTCGGCCGAGGTGATGGCCGCAGGGCTCGACGTGATCCTCAACGACAGTCAGGTCAAGAGCGTATTCGTCAACGTTTTCGGTGGCATCACCTCGTGTGACGCGGTTGCCTCCGGCATCGTCAAGGCGCTGCAGATGCTCGGATCGGAGGCGAACAAGCCGCTGGTCGTACGACTGGACGGCAACAACGTCGAGGAGGGCCGCCGCATCCTCGCTGAGGCCAACCACCCGCTGGTCGTCATCGCCGACACCATGGATTCCGGCGCCGACAAAGCCGCCGAACTCGCGCACGCCGGGAAGGACGCATAACCGTGTCGATTTTCTTGAACAAGGACTCCAAGGTCATCGTCCAGGGCATCACCGGCGGTGAGGCCACCAAGCACACCGCGCTGATGCTCAAGGCCGGCACCCAGATCGTCGGCGGCGTCAACGCCCGCAAAGCCGGAACGACGGTGTCGCACGTGAACAACGAGGGTCACGCCGTCCAGCTACCCGTGTACGGATCCGTCGCCGAGGCGATGGAGAAGACGGGAGCCGACGTGTCCATCGCGTTCGTCCCCCCGAAGTTCGCCAAGGACGCGATCATCGAAGCGATCGATGCCGAGATCCCGCTGCTGGTCGTGATCACCGAGGGAATCCCGGTTCAGGACACCGCCTATGCCTGGGCCTACAACGTCGATCACGGGAACAAGACCCGCATCATCGGCCCGAACTGTCCCGGAATCATCACCCCGGACGAGGCGTTGGTGGGCATCACCCCGGCGACCATCACCGGCAAGGGCCCGATCGGTTTGGTGTCGAAGTCCGGCACGCTGAC
>JAGQTS010000454.1 GCA_020438895.1 Mycobacterium sp. | reverse complement strand
GTGACCGGGTGGCCCGGCACAGCAGCATAGCGGCGGCAGTGGTGGAGGTCGCGTGGGCCGAGGGGAAGCTGAGCGCGCTGGGGGTGCTCACGTTGACGGTGACCGCGGGATGGTTCGGCCGGGCCCGGCGCACCGCAAGCTTGATGGCGATGGCCGCCGCGTGCGCCGCGATGGCGCCGACACCCACCAGCAACCACTCTCGCCGCCGGGGCCGGGCCAGCAGTGCCCCCACCCCGGAGAGTGCCACCCACCCGGCGGCATGCTCGCCGAAATGCGACATCGTCCGAGCCACCGCGATCACCGGCGGGGTGGCCAGGGCGGACTGGACACCGGCCAGCACAGCGACCTCGCCGCTCGGGGCGGGAGTGGATGGTGCGTGTGGTCGCTCAGACATGGGCCTCCGACCGCTCGAATAGCACTGTCTCCCATTTGTGTTTGCCGGACAGAACGGGCAAAGCCTCCCGGTAGACCCTGCGCATGTGGTCGTAGCGGCGGGCAAGCTGAATGTGTTGGCGTAGCGAGGCCCGCAACAGTGTGAACATCCTTGCGCGGTCACGCTGCCGGTAGACCACCCCGCGGCCATCGGCCGTGGTCACCGTCACACCATCGACGTTGCACAACAGGAACCACCGCGCGTCCTGAGTGGCGACGTTGAGTTGCGGCCGCCGGTGATGTTGCGGGTCGGCGCGCCGTAACTGATGGATGACCCCACGGGCGAGGCGCAGCCCGATCGCCGGTGCTGAAACCGGGGGCTTGTGCACGCGGGTGCGCCCACTCGGGGGAGGAAGCGCGGTGGCACCGGGCAGCACCACCGCGTCGGGATACTTCTGGCGCATGGCCCGGATATCGGGCAGTGCGGACTCGAGGACGGAGAAGATGTGTTCCGGGCCGGCCAGGAAGTCCTCGATCGCCCGATTCTGGATAGCTACTGTCGAATACTCAAGGCAGAGCAGGTGTTTGACCGTCGCCTTCAGCGAGCTCTTGAGCAGGCCGGAGACCGGGGCGTCCCAGTGCAGGGCAGAAACCACAAGTCGGTTGCGCAGGTGGAAGTACGCCTGCCAGTCGATCGCGTCGTCCTTGTC
>JAGQTS010000065.1 GCA_020438895.1 Mycobacterium sp. | reverse complement strand
GCGCTGGGGTAGTTGACCAGGGCCCGGGCCAGTGCCACGCGCTGCTGCTGGCCGCCGGAGAGTTGGCTGGGCTTGCGCAGCGCGTAGTCCGTCAAGCGGACGACCGCAAGCAGTTCGTCGACGCTCTTCTTCACGGTCGGCTTGTCCTTCTTCCGGCTGCGCGGGCCGTAGGCGACGTTGTCCCATACCGTCATATGCGGGAACAGCGCATAGTGCTGGAAGACGGTGTTGACGTTGCGCTTGTGCGGTGGGACCCGGGAGACGTCGGCGCCTTCGAGCCGGATGGCGCCCTCGGTCGGAGTCTCGAACCCGGCGATCATCCGCAGCGTGGTGGTCTTGCCGCAGCCCGACGGGCCCAGCAGGGAGAAGAACTCCCCGGCCCCAATGGAGAAGTCCGCCTCGGCCACCGCGACGTAGTCGTCGAACCGTTTGGTGACGTGATCGATCTCGATGACCGGGGTGCTGGCGTCTGCTCCGGTGATATGGGCCTGCCCGCTGCCGTGTCGTGTCGCGGGCGCTCCGGTGTCAGTCAGAATCCGACCTCCCTCTGAGCTCTCCGGCGGCGCCGATGGCTGTCGGACGTTCTACCGTTGCTAAACCTTCGCCGATTTCGCACGTATCCGCAACGGCGGCGGCAGATGTCACATGTGGGGCGCTGCGCGGTCGCCACCGGCGCCCGGCTGCCGTTCGGCTCGTTAGGTTGGCCTTTCCCGTCCTTGCCCATTGTGGTCCCTCCGCGCCGGTTCATCGCATAGATTTCCCCGCAGCGGTGTCGCCGGGAAGTGCCGTGCTGCCGGGAGCCGGCGTCGAAGTGGGACGAGAGTGGGAGAACGCCGAAGCGGATGACGAATCGAGCGGCGGATCGCTGGTCGCCGGGCATCGCGCTGAGCAAGGGCGTGTCCGGTCCGATGGAGGCGGTGGGCGGTCTGTTCGCGATGTCCGTCGATGCGTTTCGTTACGTATTCCAGCGGCCGTTCCAGTGGCGCGAATTCCTCGAGCAATCCTGGTTCGTCGCGCGGGTGTCGCTGGCGCCGACGCTGCTGGTGGCGATTCCGTTCACGGTGCTGGTCAGCTTCACGCTGAACATTCTGCTTCGGGAACTCGGTGCGGCCGACCTTTCCGGGGCCGGGGCGGCGTTCGGCGCAGTGACCCAGGTCGGTCCGCTGGTGACCGTGCTGATCGTGGCCGGTGCCGGAGCCACCGCGATGTGCGCCGACCTCGGGTCGCGCACCATCCGTGAGGAGATCGCCGCCATGGAGGTGCTGGGCATCAACCCGGTGCAACGCCTGGTGACCCCGCGGATGCTGGCCTCCGGCCTGATCGCCCTGCTGTTGAACTCGCTGGTCGTGGTGATCGGAATCCTCGGCGGATACGTGTTCTCGGTGTTCGTCCAGGATGTCAACCCCGGTGCCTTCGCAGCGGGCATCACGCTGCTCACCGGCGTCCCGGAGGTGATCATCTCCTGCGTGAAGGCGGCGCTGTTCGGCCTGATCGCCGGCATGGTGGCCTGCTACCGCGGGCTGATGATCAGCGGCGGTGGGGCGAAGGCCGTCGGCAACGCCGTCAACGAGACCGTGGTCTATGCCTTCATGGCGTTGTTCGTCGTCAATGTGGTCGTCACGGCCATCGGCATCCGGTTGACGACGGGGTGACGTGATGACCGCCATGACCGTGTTGCGGACGCGTTTCCCCCGGCTCACCCGCGAGTTCGGTCGTCCCATGAAGTTCTTCACCGGTATCGGCGATCACACCCTGTTCTACGGCAGGGCCATCGGCGGCGTGCCACAAGCGGTGATCCGCTATCGCAAGGAGATCATCCGCCTGATCGCCGAGATCAGCATGGGTGCGGGCACCCTGGCGATGATCGGCGGCACCGTCGCCATCGTCGGATTCCTCACCCTGGCCGCGGGCGGCACGCTGGCCGTCCAGGGCTATTCGTCGCTGGGCAACATCGGTATCGAGGCGCTCACCGGATTCCTCGCCGCCTTCATCAATGTCCGGATCTCGGCCCCGGTGGTGGCCGGGATCGGCCTGGCCGCCACCTTCGGTGCGGGAGTGACCGCGCAGTTGGGGGCGATGCGGATCAACGAGGAGATCGACGCGCTGGAAACCATGGGCATCCGGCCGGTCGAGTACCTGGTCTCGACCCGACTGGCCGCCGGCATGATCGCGATCACGCCGCTGTACTCGATCGCGGTGATCCTGTCGTTCCTGGCCAGTGAGTTCGTCACCGTGGTGTTGTTCGGCCAATCCGCGGGTCTCTACAACCACTACTTCGACACCTTCCTCAACCCGGTGGATCTGCTGTGGTCGTTCTTCCAGGCGGTCCTGATGGCGATCACGATCCTGTTGATCCACACCTATTTCGGCTTCTTCGCCGGCGGCGGACCGTCAGGTGTCGGGGTGGCGGTCGGCAACGCGGTGCGGACGTCCCTGATCGTCGTGGTTTCGGTGACCCTGTTGGTGTCGCTGGCGATCTACGGTTCCAACGGCAACTTCAACCTGGCCGGATAGGGCACTGCAGTGACGGCGAGACGACTTTCCGAGCGTGCATCCGTTCGGGCGTTCGCCGGGTTGTCGACCGTGCTGGCGCTACTGATGGTCGTCGTGGTCGCCGTTGGTCTGTTCCGGGGAAGCTTCACCAAGTCCGTGCCGGTGACCGTGGTGGCCGATCGTGCCGGCTTGGTCATGTATCCCGACGCCAAAGTGAAACTCCACGGCGCCCAGATCGGCCAGGTTGAGTCCATCGAGGCGCTGCCCGACGGCGGGGCAGCTCTTCGCCTGGCCATCGACCCCGACTCGATCGACGCGATCCCGGCCAATGTCGGTGCCGAGATCACCTCCTCCACGGTGTTCGGCGCGAAGTACGTCGAACTGGTTCCGCCGGCCGACCCGTCGGCCGAACCCCTGCGTTCGGGGACCGTCATCCGCGGCGGTGGCCGGGTCACCGTCGAGCTCAACACGGTTTTCCAACAACTGGTGTCGGTGTTGTCGAAGGTGGAACCGGCCAAGCTGAACCAGACGCTGGGAGCCCTGGCGAAATCCCTCAACGGCCGGGGGGAGAAGTTCGGCCAGGCTCTGGTCGACCTGGACCGCGCGCTGGTCACGCTCAACCCGGCCCTGGACAATCTCAACGACGAACTCGCCCTGGCGCCAACAGTTTTCGATGCCTTTGCCGACGCCGGCCCGGACCTGCTGGCGATCATCGACAACACCACCAGAGTCGGCGACACCGTCGTCGATCAGCGGGATAGCCTGGACGCCCTGCTGGTCAGCGCGATTGGTCTGGCCGACATCGGTTACGAGCTGGTCTCCGACAATCGGGGACCGCTGACCGACGTCGTGCACCTGCTGGCCCCGACGACGGATCTGACCAACCAGTACAACGCCGCGCTGACCTGCGGTCTGGGGGCGATGCTCCCGCTGGCAAACGGACCCGGCCTGCCGGTGCCCGGAGCTGTTCTGCTGCAGGGTTTCTTCCTGGGCCGGGAGCGTTACCGCTACCCCGACAACCTGCCCAAGGTGGCGGCCAAGGGCGGACCGCAGTGCACCGATCTGCCCAACGTGGGCTACGAGGTGCGCCCGCCGTTCGTTGTCACCGATATCGGTGCCAACCAGGCACAGTACGGCAATCAGGGCATTTTGCTGAACTCCGACGCCCTCAAGCAGGCGTTGTTCGGTCCCTTGGCCGGTCCGCCTCGCAACAGCGCGCAGATTGGTCAGCCCGGATGACCAGCTTGTTCCGGACCTCGCTGAAGGTCGGAATCTTCGGGGTGGTGATGCTGCTGGTCAC
>JAGQTS010000064.1 GCA_020438895.1 Mycobacterium sp. | reverse complement strand
CTGATCAGCATGCAGGGCACCACCCAGAAACTCACCCAGAAGTACAACGAGGATCTGGTGGCCAAGATGCTCCAACAGGCCGAAGACATGCAGACCACCATCGATCAGATGCAACGGATGCAGAACCTCACCCAACAGATGTCCGACATCACCCACAGCATGGTCATCCAGATGCGCAGCATGGTCGCCGACATCCAGGACCTGCGCGACAACATCGCCAACTTCGATGACTTCTTCCGACCGATCCGCAACTACTTCTACTGGGAACCGCACTGTTACGACATCCCGGTGTGCTGGACTCTGCGATCGGTGTTCGACAGCATCGACGGTATCGACACCATGACCGACGCCATCCAGACGTTGTTGCCGCTCATGGAACGCCTCGACACGCTCATGCCTCAGCTCGTGGCCATGATGCCCGAGATGATCGCCACCATGGAGAACATGAAGGCGATGGTGCTGGGAATGCATTCCACCCAGAAGGGAATGCAGGACCAGATGGCGGCGCTGCAGGAGGATTCCTCAGCGATGGGCGAGGCCTTCGATGCGTCACGCAACGACGACTCGTTTTATCTGCCGCCGGAGGTGTTCGACAACCCCGACTTCAAGCGGGGGATGGAACAGTTCATCTCACCCAACGGCCATGCCGTGCGGTTCATCATCTCCCACGAAGGCGATCCGATGTCCGCCGACGGCATCGCCCGCATCGAAGCGATCAAGACGGCTGCCAAAGAAGCCATCAAGGGCACCCCGCTGGAAGGGTCGACGATCTACCTCGGCGGTACCGCCTCCATGTTCAAGGATCTGTCCACCGGCAACTCCTACGACCTGATGATCGCCGGAATCGCCGCACTGGCTTTGATCTTCGCCATCATGCTGATCATCACCCGCAGCGCGGCGGCGGCGGCGGTCATCGTGGGCACCGTTCTGCTCTCGCTGGGGGCGTCGTTCGGGCTCTCGGTCCTGATCTGGCAGCACATTCTCGGCGTGGAGCTGCATTGGATGGTGTTGGCGATGGCGGTCATCATCCTGCTGGCGGTCGGCGCCGACTACAACCTGCTGCTGGTGGCCCGGCTCAAGGAGGAGCTGTCGGCGGGGATCAACACCGGCATCATCAGGGCGATGGGCGGCAGCGGATCGGTGGTCACCTCGGCCGGCTTGGTGTTTGCCTTCACGATGATGTCCTTCGGGATCAGTGATTTGAAGGTGCTCGCACAGGTCGGAACGACGATCGGGATGGGGCTGCTGTTCGACACACTGGTGATCCGGGCGTTCATGACCCCCGCCATCGCGGCACTGCTCGGGCGCTGGTTCTGGTGGCCGCAGAACGTGCGGCCGCGTCCGGTGCCTCAACCGTGGCCCAAGCCGGTGGCCGTTCACACCGCAGACGCAGGGTGAGGCTTACTCCTCACTGAGCCGTCCTGAGGCGTCCTCGCTGAGGCCCGATCAGCGTTGCACCGGCTCCAAGGTGTCCGCTGCCACGGAATTCGGGACGATCGTGGGTTTTGTTCCGACGAGATACCACGTCCGCATCAGACCCTTGCCCTTGATCTGCACCTCGCCGCGTTCCTCCAGCAAAAAATCATGCCGGAGCCGCTGGTAGACATCGTGCGGCACCTGAATGCGGCCCTCGGGATCAGTGGACTCCATGCGGGAGGCGACGTTGACAGCGTCACCCCAGACGTCGTAGAAGAATCGGCGCGCACCCACCACCCCCGCCACAACCGGGCCGGCTGCGATGCCCATCCGCAGAGGCACCGGGTTTCCCTTCGGGTCGCGCAGGTCGGCGACGGCGCGCGACATGTCCAGAGCGAGCGCGGCGATTGCTTCAACGTGGTCGGGCCGCGGGGTTGGGACTCCACTGACCACCATGTAGGAGTCGCCGGTGGTCTTGATCTTCTCCAGACCGTGCCGATCCACCAGTCTGTCGAAGGTGGTGTACAGACGGTCGAGGAATCGGACCAGGTCGGTCGGCGGTATCTCACTGGCCCGTTCGGTGAAGCCCGCGATGTCGGCGAACAAGATCGAGGCGTCGTCATAGCGGTCGGCGATAGTGCCGTGCGCGGGATCTTTCAACTTCGCAGCGACCTCGGCGGGCAGGATGTTGGCCAGCAGTGCCTCGGAACGGTCGTACTCGACTTCCATGGCTTCCTCGGCGCGAGCCACCTCGCGCATCGAGTACCAGACGGTGGCGAAGATGAGTGTGCATGCTCCCGCAGTGGCGAAGACGAAGCTGGTGTGCAGCGCCCACTGCGGCTGAATGCCCGTGTCGGGAGGCACCAGGAACTGCAACACCACCGTCAACCCGGCACCTGCGGCAACCACCAGTCCGGCGAGGAGCACGTGGTCCAGACCCACCACCAGCACCGCCAGTGATGCCGACACCAGGTAGTAGAACTGCACCCCGGAGTCGGTGCCGATCTGGGTGCCGACGAAGGTCAACGATGTGTAGGAAACGGCAACGAAGACCACGGCGGCGATGAGGTTGCCGAACCGGTGCAGCAGTGGAATGGCCAGAAAGATGGCGGCCATCGCAAGATTGATCAACCCGATGTAGAGCACACCCTCACCGGTGATCGTCTGCAGGACTCCGAGGGCGGCGGTGATCGCGGCTGCTACCCAGGCTGCGACATTCAGCACCCGTTGCGGGCGGCTCACGGAGGCTGCCCAGTGCTGGTTTCGGGCCGGAGGCCGGCGCTGGAGTCGCTCGCAGTCCGCCAGCCGAAATCGTGCCTCCGGCGCCAGCCGCGTGGTGCGCTTCCGCCCGGATCTCACAGTTGGAGCCTAGCTCCGTGTGTCATCGATGACGACACGGACAGTTTCCGCGCGCAGTCGCGATCGCATCGTCAGTACCCGATTCGATATTTGTGAATTCACCGCGCGTCGTCGCGGCGCTTGGGGCAGAGTCGTCGATTATGCCGCCACACAGTGATTGGGGTTGGGGTCGTGGCTGACGAGGGTGTTTTCGGAGTGGCTGGCCGGGTAGGCGACGCGGTCCGGGTGCGTGCCGCCCGGTGGCGTGGGGGGTCGTTGTCGGCCGGTTGTGGTGTGGGTCGGGTGGGGGCGTTGGCGGTGGCTCTTGGGGTGGGGGCTGTTGTGGGTTGGGTACCGGGGGTTGCGGCGGCGGATGAGGGGTCTTCGGGAGCGTCGGAGATGAGATCGTCCGGGCCGACGAAGTCAGGTGAGCGTGGTGGTGCAGGTTCACCTTCGTCTCATGCGGGCGAGTCGCCTTCGTCGTCGGTGTCGCCGCGTTTCGTGCGTCGGGGTGGATTAACGGGGAGCGCGGATGGATCCCCGAGCGGACCGGATTCTGTTGGTGGGGAGCAGGGTTCGGCTATGGGCGGCGGCGGTGAGTCGGTCGGGGATCGAGTGAGTTCGCGGGTGAGGGCGTTCGCAGGTTCCGGTGAGCCGCAGGCCACGGGGGAGGCTGCGGTGGTCGCGCGGTCGGCGCAGGTGGTTGCAGCGGTGCCGGTGGTGGCCCCGGCGGCGCTGTCGTCGCTGGGTTCTGGAGGTAGCGGTGGGGTGTCCGATGCGCTCGCCTGGTCGGCGGCGGCGGTGGCGCGCCGGGAGACCAGTGCTGGAGTGGCGGTTGTCCGAGCGGCATCCTCGGCGGCTGGTTCTACCGCTGCGGCGAACGCTGCTGTGGCCGACACCGTGGTGGGGTCGTCACCGACGCGAGCAGTCTCTGATCCAGTCGCTGATTTGATCCGGGTTTTCTTCGGGGATGGGACGGCGTCGAACCCCAATGGAGGGTTGCTGATCGGTGACGGTTATTCCTGGACTGCGGAGACGTGTCCGGTGGGCTCGTCGTGCACCGGCGGCAACGGGGGGTTGATCGGGTCCGGGGGTAATGGTTTCAACGGCGGCGCCGGAGGGTCGGCGGGCTGGTTCGGTGACGGCGGTGACGGGGGCGCCGGGGTGGCTGGGGTCAATTCCGGTGCTGGTGGTGATGGTGGTGTCGGGGGATTGTTGGCCGGTAACGGTGGCAATGGCGGCGCGGGCTGGTCAGCGCTGACCAGCGTGGGTGACGGTGGGGCCGGAGGGCGCGGCGGGAACACCGGATTCTTGTCGCTGTCCGGGCGCGGCGGAGCCGGCGGGGCCGGCGGCGCCGGTG
>JAGQTS010000453.1 GCA_020438895.1 Mycobacterium sp. | reverse complement strand
ACCGGGACGAGGCCGCCGTAGGCGGCCACCGCATTGGGGCCGCCCAAGTACAAGCCGCCGTTGCCGCCGGTGAGGTTGGTGTCGTAGGCGCTGATCCACGCGTAGTCGTCACCGATCACCGGGGTGCCGTCTGCGGTGACCAGCAGACCGTCGAATGCCGTCCATCCGGTGCCGTTGTTGGAGCCGGGTTGGTTCACGTTGGAGAGGAAGCCCAGGGTGTGCGTCAATTCGTGCATTGCCAACGACTGGAAGTCGTATTGGCCGCCGGGCACGGTGGGGCCGAAGGCCCACGGGCTGCCGAAGTTCCAGGTGAGTTCGCCATCGGGCGCATCACCGTTGGCGTCGACGCCGGTGATGATCTTCGCCTGGACCACCGTCGGGAAGAACCCCGGCTGGGAGCTGACGATGTCGCTGGTGGCGGAGGCCAGGGTTCCCGACAGCGGCGACAGTTCACCGTTGACGGTGTAGGTGATGGTGACCGGGGCGCTCGGGATGAAGTACGAGCCGAGAATCGTAGCGGTGGATTCCAGGGCGGCCCTGGCCTCCTGAGACCAGAGGAGCGCTCCACCGGAGTAGATGAACTCGAACTCCACACGGGGGCCGCTGAGGCCCTGAGTGACCACCGCATTGCCCAGTGTGTAGGCCGGGCGGAACAGGTTGAACAGGTTGATGTGCAGACCCGAGTCGGCCGCCCCGACAGTGAAAGCGTCGGTACCGGCGAAGTCAGCCCCGGGGGTATAGACGTAGCTGCCGTCCGAGTCGACCACCACGGTCCCGAACACCGGTGCGGCGCTGAGGCTGTAGGTGATCGGATCCCCCTCGGGGTCCACCGCACCGATGGTGCCGGTGATCGGCCCGGACACCTGGCCGGTCAACTGCACCGGCGCGACGGTCGGCGCCTCGTTGAAGAACGTTCGTCGCACCAGCAGGGCAATGCCTTCGACGAACGCTTGAATGGGACCCAGCACGTCGCCCAAGGCATGGGCCACCGAGTTCGCGGCGGCGGACGCGGCGGGGACACCGACCGTGCCAACCTGGTCGGCGGTGGCGGCGGTGGCGGCTGTGGTCTGCAGCGTCGGCGCAACGTCGGTGTCCGCCGGCGGAGTCGTCTCGAGGCCCGCATTGTTGGTCAGTGCACCTGGGCCGGGTTCGGTACCGGGCAGTGCGCTCGGGTTGGCCGCGGCGCGGTCTGCCGGGTCGGCCGCGGAGTTACTCACCTGCTCGGTGACCCCGCCGGGTGCCGGGCCACGGGTCGGAGCGGCGGCGATGCGGTGCGGACGGACCGATGACGTCGCCGCCGGGTCATCGCGGCCGACCGCCGCCCGCTGCGAGATCCGGGTAGGGGTCGAGGCCGCAGGAAGGGTGTCGTCGGCGGGGTCCGAGCTTGCCTGCGCTGCTGCGGCGGGGGATGCCGTGCGGTGTGCCGGCGCCGAACGTTCGACGCGGCCGTGCCGGGTTGTCGCCGGGTGCGTCGACCGTTCCCTGGTGGAGTTAGCTGGACCTGCCGGTGAATCCGCACCCGTGGTGTCGGCTGCGGCGAGTGCCTGCGGGCCGGCCAATGATATTCCCAGCGCAAACGCCGCCGCGCCCCACTGAACTGCTCTCCTGGACACCGTCATCACCCACTCCCTGCTGGGTGGCGCCGTTATGTGTACAGATTGCCAGGGGCACCCAGACCGTTGCTGTACCACCAACCTAGGGGTGCGTACCCGCTCCGGTCAACGTGGCGCGGCCGCGGCCGCGGCCCCGGCCCGGCCGGTTAGTACCTCGTGGTGGTTCATACTGATGGCTCACCCTGATGGCTCACCGACACAGGGCACACCGACTCGCAGGAGCGCAGACTCCGAAGGGCAGATATGACCAGGCTGGACACCATCGAGAGGGCGGTCGCCGATATCGCGGCGGGCAAGGCCGTCGTCGTCATCGATGACGAAGACCGCGAAAACGA
>JAGQTS010000452.1 GCA_020438895.1 Mycobacterium sp. | reverse complement strand
TCGGTGTCATGCGCGGCGGTGCGGCGGAATGTCATGATCGGCGTGGCCCAGCGGATGATCTCTTCGACGGCGATGGGCATCCGGCCCGTCAGATCCGCCATCAGCCAGGCCCGCTGCTCGGGGAAATCGGTCAGTGCTTTCATCCCGTGGGCGATGGATTGCCGGGTGGTGTCGTTGCCCGCGATGATCAGCAGCGCGAAGATCGACGCGATCTCGTCGTCGGACAAGCGCTCGCCATCGACTTCGGCCTGCGCCAGCGATGTCATCAGGTCGTCCTGAGGCGCGGTGCGGCGGGCGGAAATCAATTCGTGGGCGATCCCATGAACGGTCACGATGGTCTGAGCGAGCCGAGCCAGGGGTTCGGCGCCCTGCAACAACCGCGGATCACGCCACCCGTCGGCGAATTGCGACTCGTAGGCGACGGTCCGGCGGTGCTCGTCGGGGATTCCGACCATGTCGCAGATGTTGTGCATGGGCACCAGAGAGGCCACTTCCTTGACGAAGTCGACCTCGCCTTTGGGGGCGATATCGTCGACGATGCGCCGGGCATTGGCCGTGATGTGGTCGTCGATGCGGGCCAACTGTCGGGGCGTGAAGGCCGCAGCCAGAAGACGGCGGATCTTGGTGTGCCGGGGCGGATCCATCGCGATGAAACCCTGTGCGGCGTCGAGCATCTCGGGAGGGAAGGACTCGAAGGTGATGCCCTTCCCGGACAGGAAGTCCTGGGGGCGACGGGTCACCTCAACCAGGTCGGCATGCCGGACGACGGCCCAGAATCCCTGGTCGTTGGGATCTTCGAACATCCCGTTCTTCACCGGTCGATGCCAGGAGACCGGCCGGTGGGCGCGAAGTTCGGCGAACACCTTCTCGCGATCCGCCGCGGTGCCCGACCAGAACTCCAGCGACGAGATGTCGGCTGGGTCGTAGGGACGCTCTGCGCGGGTGAGGGCGGTGGTCATGGGCATCTCCTGTGGGCGGCGTCACCAAGAAGCGTCTGTCGAAAAGTTCAAAATGTCAAGGAAAATCGACAATTTACTTCAAAATGTCCGGTTGCAGGTTAGGATGGCATCTGTGACAACCGTCGACCTGCGCGCCGAAACCCGGGCCTACGCGCGTTCCCGGTTACGGGAACTGGCACTTGACTCCGCCCGCAGGGTGGTTCTCGAACGGGGATGGGCCGCGGTCCGGATGGGTGCCATCGCCACCGAGATCGGGATCAACCGTCAGAGCCTGCATGCCGAGTTCGGCACCAAGGATGACCTCGGCAATGCCCTCGTCCTGCGCGAGACGGAGGAGTTCTTCGCCGGGGTCCGGGCCCGATTCGCCGAGCACCCCGGGGATCTGTCCGGCGCGGTATCCGATGCCGCGGAGTATCTGGTGTCGGTGGCCCGGGAGAACCCGCTGGTGGGAACGATCCTGACCGGAACACCGGCGGGTGGGGACGTGTCATTCCTATCGCTGCTGACCGTGCGCGGTGAGACGCTGATCGACAACGCGAGCGCGGTCGTCCGGGGTTGGGTGTCCGAACAGTGGCCGGCGGCGGACCCCGAGGATGTGCGGTTGATGGTGGAGACCATCGTGCGCCTGTGCCTGAGCCACGTCCTGACACCGACGAAGTCACCGGCGGAGGTCGGGGCGGACCTGGCACTGGTCGCATGCCGGTGCCTGCCGACCTCGGTCAGCTAGATCCCTGGTTCTGCCGGACGGAGGGGGACCCTTTCGGCCCGGTGAACGTGAACTCCTGTTCGGGCCGTCCGGTGGCGCCGTAGCGCAGGCCCACCGCAACCTCGCCGGAGGTGGCCAATCCCGCCAGATACCGTTGGGCGGTCGCCCGGGAGACCCCGGTGGCGGCCGCCACCTCAGCGGCCGACATCGGCCCATCGGCGGTGGTCAATGCCTGCAGCACCACCTGTTTGGTGGGCGACGGCGCCGCCGGGGAGCGTTTCTCGGGAATCCTCGGACGCAGCGCATCCAACGCCGCGTCGACGTCGGCGGCGGCCAGATTGTTGCCCGACAGGATCCGGCGATAGCGCGAATAGCCGGATAGCCGCGCGGCCAGTTCGGCCGGTCCGAAGGGTTTGACCAGATAGCTCAGTGCGCCGGCCGTCAATGCGGCGCGGATGGTTTCCGACTCGGTTGATGCGCTCAAAACGATACTGTCCGAGCGGGATTCGTGGACAAAGTCGATTCCCGAGCCGTCCGGCAGGTATACATCGACCAGGGCCAGGTCAAACGGCGGGGCCTTACGCGCCGCAGCGAGGGTGTTGGCGGTACCGACAACGGTGAAACCGGGCAGCGCACCGACGATTCCTGCGTGCATGTTGGCCACTCGGAAGTCGTCCTCGACAATCAGAACTCGTACATCGGTGTTTCCCATCGCCCCTACTCCGCCATGACACCCGGAAGCCGGGCGATGAACTCGGCACCACACAGTTCCGAGCCGGGTCTGCCGGGACTCGACAGCCAGATGTCGCCGCCCAGCGTCCGCGAGATCTGACGGGACAGCGTCAGTCCGATGCCACGGCCGCCAGGCAGGTCGGAGTCCGGTTTGGTCGACGTGCCCTCGATGAAGATCCGGTCGACGAGGTCGTTTGCCACGCCGTCTCCACTGTCTGCCACGGTGATGTGCAGGGTGGTCTCGATCTGCAACAACTCAACCTCCACCGCTTTGACCGGACTGCCTCCCGTCCGGGCCGCCTCGATGGCATTGTCCAACAAGTTGCCCAGCACGGTCGTCACCTCAACCGGCAAGGCGAGGCGGCCCGGAACCCAGGTGTTCTCGCCGATGCGTAACGTGACCCCGGCTTCGCGCACGCCGGCGGCCTTGGCAGCCAGCAATGCCTGCAGGTAGGAGTCGCGGATCGCGGTGATGCCGGGCAGTGCCGAACCGAGCGGACCCGTCCCGAGTAACTCCTCGAGATAGGTCGCCGCCTCATCGGAATGGCCGCTGTGCAGCAGCCCGTTCAGCAGGTGCAGGCGGTTGGCGTACTCGTGGCGTTGCGCCCGCAGAACGGTGCTCATCAACTGGACGGCGTCGAGCTGTCGGGTCAGCGACTCGACGTCGGTGCGGTCGCGAACGACGAGCACCGAGCCCAGTTCGCGGCCCTCGCGAGAAACCGGCCGGGCCGAGACGACCAGGATCCGATCTCCGACATTGGCCAGGGTCGGGGTCGGGTTACAGGACCGCAGGACCTCCAGTACCCGGGGAGTCAAGCCGATCCGGTCAACGGGATGGCCGGCGGCGGAGTCGATCTCGAGCAACCGGCAGGCCTCGTCGTTGACGAAGGTGGTGTTGCCTGCGGTGTCCGTGGCCAGCACCCCTTCGCCGATCCCGTGCAGGACCGCCTCCTGCGTGCGTACCAGTTCGGTCATCTCGGTGGGTTGCAGGTCCAGCGTCTGTCGGCGCCAGCGCCGCGCGAGTAGCACGCACAGCACCGCCCCCGCGACCAGGGCGGGACCGGCGGTCAGGGCGCCCAGTCGTTGTTCATGGCGCAGCAGCTCGTACACGGTCGAGGTCGACATGCCGACGCTGACCATGCCGATCGGGCGGGTCGAATCGGGAGCCAGGATCGG
>JAGQTS010000451.1 GCA_020438895.1 Mycobacterium sp. | reverse complement strand
GAGTTCGACGCCGACGACCTGGCCTCGCACCCACCGTTGGTGGACTCTCTCTACCGCGATTACGGCCCGATCGGTACCGGCGTGCTGGCCTTCGGGATCCTCGGGGATCAGACCCGCGCTGAGTCGGATCCAGCCCATGCGGTTGCCGTGGTGCACACCGACTACGTCGCGCAGATCAGTCTGCTGACCGCGCTGGCCACTCGTATGCGTGCGGAGGGACGCGGCCGCCTGGTGGTCTTTTCCTCGGTGGCCGGCGTGCGGGTGCGCCGAGCCAACTATGTCTACGGTTCGGCCAAGGCCGGTCTGGACGGCTTCGCCTCCGGTTTGGCCGACGCACTGCACGGCAGCGGTGTCTCACTGTTGATCGTGCGGCCGGGGTTCGTCATCGGTCGCATGACGGCCGGCATGGAACCCGCGCCGCTGTCCAGCACCCCGGAGCAGGTGGCCGACGCCACGGTCCGTGCCCTGGCTGCCGGGCGCCGCACCGTCTGGGTGCCCCAGGCGCTGCGTCCGCTGTTCGCCGTCATGAAACTGCTGCCGCAGTGGGCGTGGCGGCGGCTGCCCCGGTGATGAACGAAGTGAAGAGCCAAATGGAACACCGGTGATGAACGAAGTGAAGAGCCGAATGGATTACCGGTGATGAACGAAGTGAAGAGCCGAATGAGGCCCCGGTGATGAACGAAGTGAAGAGCCGAATGGATTACCGGTGATGAACGAGATCATCGTCGTCGGTATCGGCGCCGACGGCATGCCCGGCCTCTCAGCGGAGTCCCGGCAGGAATTGCGCCGCGCCCGTGCGGTGTATGGATCGAGCCGCCAACTCGCCCTGCTCGATGACACTGTCACTGCGAACCGCACAGCCTGGCCCAGCCCGTTGCTGCCGGCCGTCCAGCGGCTTGGCGACGATCTGGTCTCCGGGGACATCCACGTCGTCGCCAGTGGCGATCCGCTGTTGCACGGTATCGGGGGGACACTGATCCGGGTGCACGGCGCCGATCGGGTGCGGGTGTT
>JAGQTS010000063.1 GCA_020438895.1 Mycobacterium sp. | reverse complement strand
CCGACCGAGGAGGACGACCCCGCGGAATGGAAGGTCTTCCTCGGCGTCCTACGCGAGCGGTTCGAAACCGACAAGGACAAGTGGACCAAGATCGCCGAGTCGGTCAAGGGCGTCACCGAGGAGACCACCACCGGCGTGCTGCGGCTCTACCAGTTCGCCGCCGCGGGTGAGCTGTGCTTCCCGGCGATCAACGTCAACGACTCGGTGACCAAGAGCAAGTTCGACAACAAGTACGGCACCCGGCATTCACTCATCGACGGCATCAACCGCGGCACCGACGTGCTCATCGGCGGAAAGGCCGCGCTGGTCTGTGGCTACGGAGACGTCGGCAAGGGCTGCGCGGAGGCACTCAAGGCCCAGGGTGCCCGGGTGGCGGTGACCGAGATCGACCCGATCAACGCGTTGCAGGCGATGATGGACGGCTTCGAAGTCAAGACTGTCGAGGAGGCCATCGGCTGGGCCGACATCATCATCACCGCGACCGGCAACAAGGACATCATCACCCTCGATCACATGCGGGCGATGAAGGACAAGGCGATCCTGGGCAACATCGGCCACTTCGACAACGAGATCGACATGGCCCGCCTCGAACGCGACCCCAACATCCGCCGCATCAACATCAAGCCGCAGGTCGACGAGTTCGTCTTCCCCGATGGGACCTCCATCATCGTGCTCAGTGAGGGTCGGTTGCTCAACCTCGGCAACGCCACCGGCCATCCGTCGTTCGTGATGAGCAACAGCTTCTCCAACCAGGTGATCGCCCAGATCGAGTTGTGGACCAAGAACGACGAGTACGACAACGAGGTCTACCGACTTCCCAAGCACCTCGACGAGAAGGTCGCCCGCATTCACGTCGAAGCACTCGGCGGTTCGCTGACCAAGCTGACCAAGGAGCAGGCCGAGTACATCGGCGTCGACGTGGAGGGTCCCTACAAGCCGGAGCACTACAGGTACTAGGCCGGCGCGGGATGCTCGTCGTCATCGAGGGCCTCGACGGGGCCGGTAAGCGTACCCTCACCGAGGGGCTGCGCCGGGCTCTCGAGTCCGCCGGAGCCTCGGTGGCCACGCTGGGCTTTCCCCGCTATGGGCAGTCGGTGACCGCGGATCTGGCGCACGAGGCACTGCACGGCGGCCACGGTGACCTGGCGTCCTCGGTATACGCCATGGCGGTGCTGTTCGCCCTGGACAGGGCGGGCGCCAAGGAACACCTGGCCGAACTGCGCGGTGAGCACGATGTCGTCATCCTGGACCGTTACGTCGCCTCCAACGCGGCCTACTGCGCGGCGCGGCTGCACCAGGACGCCGATGGGGAGATGGTCTCCTGGGTGGGCGATCTGGAGTTCGGCCGTCTGAGTCTGCCCCGACCCGACCGGCAGATCCTGCTCGGCGTGCCGGTCGAACTTGCCGCGCAGCGGGCCAGGCATCGGGAGTCCGGGGACTCCGACCGCGCCCGGGACGCCTACGAACGCGACGTCGGCCTGCAACAGCGGACCGCAGCGGTGTACTCGGGCCTGGCGGCCGCCAGCTGGCACGGGCCCTGGACGGTGGTGGCGCCCGACGTGGATCCGGTGCGACTCGCCCGCGTGTTCTGGCAGGGAAAAGTCCCGATTCGGTGACACCATGGTCAGCATGAGGCAACGGATTCTGGTGGTCGACGACGATCCCTCGCTGGCGGAGATGCTCACCATCGTGCTGCGCAACGAGGGCTTCGACACCGCAGTCGTCGGTGACGGTTCCCAGGCGCTGACGGCCGTCCGCGAACTGCGGCCCGACTTGGTGCTGCTCGATCTGATGCTGCCCGGAATGAACGGCATCGACGTCTGCCGGGTGCTGCGGGCGGATTCCGGAGTCCCGATCGTCATGCTGACCGCCAAGACTGACACCGTCGATGTGGTTCTCGGGCTGGAATCGGGGGCTGACGACTACGTGATGAAGCCGTTCAAGCCCAAGGAACTGGTGGCCCGGGTGCGTGCCCGGCTACGCCGAAATGAGGACGAACCGGCCGAGATGCTCTCCATCGGGGACATCGAGATCGATGTCCCCGCCCACAAGGTGACCCGAAACGGCGAGCAGATCTCGCTGACCCCGCTGGAGTTCGACCTGCTGGTGGCGTTGGCGCGCAAACCCCGCCAGGTGTTTACTCGAGATGTGCTGCTCGAACAGGTGTGGGGATACCGGCATCCGGCCGATACCCGTCTGGTCAACGTGCACGTCCAGCGGTTGCGTGCCAAGGTCGAGAGGGATCCGGAGAACCCGGAGGTGGTGTTGACCGTTCGAGGAGTGGGATACAAGGCCGGCCCGCCGTAATGATCTCGTCGATCGGGTCAGCGGCATGAGAGCCCGGGGTCGGGGTCCGTGGGGCCGCTCCGGTCCACTGCTGCGCGGCACCAGTGCGATCAGTCGCGCGACTGCGCACATGTGGCGGCGATCGCTGCAGTTGCGGGTCGTCGTCCTGACCCTCGGGCTGTCCGCCCTTGTCATCCTGGCCCTCGGGTTCGTGCTCACCAGCCAGATCACCAATCGGGTGCTCGAGGTCAAGGTGCGGGCGGCCACTGAGGAGATCGCCCGGGCACGGGCAGTCGTCAGCGGGATCGTCAGCGGTGAGGAGGCCCGGTCACTGGACTCCAGCCTGCAGCTGGCCCGCAATACCCTGATTTCCAAAACCGGCCAGAACTCCGGCGCCGGACTGGCCGGAACGTTCGACGCGGTGCTGATGGTGCCCGGTGATGGCCCGCGGGAGGCGACCTCAGCCGGCCCGGTGGACCAGATCCCGCGCTCCCTGCGGGATTTCGTCCGAGCCGGCCAGGTCAGCTATCAGTACGAGACGGTGCGCACCGAGATGTTCTCCGGTCCGGCCCTGCTGGTCGGTACCCCGGCGCCGTCGCGGGTCACGAACCTCGAGTTGTACCTGATTTTTCCGCTCACCAGCGAGGAGAACACCATCACCCTGGTGCGCGGCACCATGGTCACCGGCGGTTTGGTGCTGTTGGTGCTGCTGGCCGGTATCGCCATGCTGGTCTCGCGGCAGGTGGTGCTGCCGGTGCGCTCGGCGTCGAGGATCGCCGAACGGTTCGCCGAAGGTCATCTCTCCGAACGGATGCCGGTGCGCGGTGAGGACGACATGGCACGCCTGGCGGTTTCGTTCAACGATATGGCCGAAAGCCTGCAGCGTCAGATCACCAATTTGGAGGAGTTCGGCAACCTGCAGCGCCGATTCACCTCCGATGTCAGCCATGAACTGCGCACACCGCTGACCACCGTCCGGATGGCGGCCGATCTGATTTACGATCACGGTGAAGATCTGGATCCGGCACTGCGCCGGTCCACCGAACTGCTGGTCAGTGAGCTCGACCGGTTCGAGACGTTGCTCAACGATCTGCTCGAAATCTCGCGTCACGAT
Source organism: Mycobacterium sp. (assembly GCA_020438895.1). GTDB lineage: Bacteria > Actinomycetota > Actinomycetes > Mycobacteriales > Mycobacteriaceae > Mycobacterium. The sequence continues at coordinate 6,910 of JAGQTS010000063.1, read as the reverse complement.
GCGGGGGTGGCGGAACTGTCGGTCGAGGCGGTGGACTTGCGCGCGATCGTCGGCAACGCGCTGAAGAAGGTGGGCCACCTGGCCACCGATGCCGGAATCGACCTGCTCGTCGACATGCCTGACGGTGAGGTCATCGCCGAGGTCGACCCCCGTCGGGTGGAGCGCATCCTGCGTAACCTGATCGCGAACGCCATCGACCATGCCGAGCACAAACCGGTACGCATCAAGATGGGTGCCGACGAGGACACCGTCGCGGTCACCGTTCGCGACTATGGTGTGGGCCTGCGTCCCGGTGAGGAGAAATTGGTGTTCAGCCGGTTCTGGCGTTCGGACCCGTCCCGGGTGCGCCGCTCCGGTGGAACCGGGCTCGGCCTGGCCATCAGTATCGAGGACGCCCGTCTGCACCAGGGGCGGCTGGAGGCGTGGGGGGAGCCGGGCAAGGGTGCCTGCTTCCGGTTGACCCTGCCGCTGGTGCGGGGACACAAGGTGACCACCAGCCCGCTGCCACTGCGGCCGGTGGCTGCCGAGCGACGAGATCCGCAGACCGATCAGCTTCGCGCGTTGCGACAGCGGGAAGCCGCCGGGGAGCGGGTGTGAGACTCCGTCTTCCGATGGCTGTTCTGGTCGCTGCCCTCTGCTTGCTGCCCGGATGCGCGGGAGTGCCGAATTCGTCTGCGCCGCAGGCAATCGGGACGGTGGAGCGTCCCGCCCCGAAACAGCTGCCCGAGCCCAATCCCAGCATGGATCCCGACCAGTTGCTGCGGGAGTTCCTCAAGGCCACCTCCGACCCGGCCAACCGCCATCTCGCCGCCCGGCAGTTCCTCACCCAGTCCGCCTCCGACGCCTGGGACGATCAGGGCAGCGCCCTGCTGATCGACAAGGTGCTGTTCACCCAGACCCGTTCGTTGGACAAGGTTTCGGTCACGATGAAGGCCGACATCCTCGGGTCGCTCTCCGATATCGGGGTGTTCGAGACCGGCGAGGGCGAACTGCCCGACCCGGGCCCGATCGAACTCGTGCAGACACCACAGGGCTGGCGGATCGATCGGCTGCCCAACGGGGTGTTCCTGGACTGGCAACAATTCCAGTCCACCTACAAGCGCAACACGCTGTACTTCGTTGATCCCACCGGCACGACGGTGGTACCCGACCCGCGCTACGTCGCGGTCTCCGACCAGGACCTGCTGGCCACCGAACTGGTCAACAAGCTCATCGCGGGCCCGCGACCGGAGCTGGCCAATTCGGTGCGCAACCTGGTCGGACCACCGCTGAAGATGCTGGGACCGGTAACCCGGGCCGACGGCGGCAAGACCGGCGTCGGGCGTGGGTATGGCGGCGCCAGAGTCGATTTGGAGAACTTGACCACCACTGATCCGGCCAGCCGGACGCTGCTGGCCGCGCAACTGATCTGGACGCTGGCCCGGGCGGATATCAAGGGGCCCTACCTGATCAACGCCGACGGCGCTCCGCTGGACGACCGATTCGTCGATGGCTGGAAGACCACCGATGTCGCCGCCACCGACCCGGGAGCGGCCGACGGCGCCACCGCGGGGGTCCACGCGTTGATGGGCGGGTCGATGGTCGTGCTCGACGGGCAGAGTTCGAGCAAGGTGCCGGGGGCGTTCGGATCGATGACAGACCAGCGGGCCGCGGCGTTCTCCAGAACCGGCCGCGACGTCGCATCGGTCACCGCGACCGGACTGAAGGATGGGGCGGCGCTGTGGATCGGTCCCAACGGCGGCTCCGCGGTTCGGGCAACCGACGGCCGGACGCTGTCGCGCCCTTCCTGGGGACTTGACGATGCGGCCTGGGTGGTGGTCGACGGCAACAGTGTGGTGCGGGTGATCCGCGAGGAGGCCACCGGGCAGCCCGCCCGGATCCCCGTGGACGCCGCGGCGGTGACGTCGGCTTACCCCGGAACCATCACCGAACTGCAGCTGTCCCGGGACGGCACCCGGGCGGCGATGGTGATCGAGGGCCGGGTGGTACTGGCTGCGGTGGAACAGACCGCCGGCGGCGAATTCGCGCTGACCTACCCGCGCCGGGTCGGATTCGGTTTGGGGGACTCGGTGGTGTCGCTGTCCTGGCGGACCGGCGACGACATGGTGGTCACCCGCCGGGACCCGGTGCATCCGGTGTCCTACGTCAACCTCGACGGCGTGAACTCCGACGGCCCGGCAAGCAATCTGGTGATGCCCGTCGCCGCCGTGGCGGCGAACCCGTCAGCGGTCTATGTCGCCGACGCTCGCGGTGTGCTGCAACTTCTGGCGACCAGCGGGGAGAACGGCCAGGCCTGGTCTGAGGTGCGGCCGTTGATGGTCCCGGGCACGGTGCCGGTGCTGCCGGGGTAACAGGTGCTGTCCGGGCGTGGAGTCCGCCCGGCGGGGTTGTCGGACCTCCGGTCCAGACTGGTCGCATGCTCGGTGCGGCGGTGCTGAACGGTGCGATGTTCGACATGGTTCTTCCATTGGAGTGCGGCGGGTGCGGAGCGCCAGGTACGCGGTGGTGCCCCCGGTGCGCGGCGACACTGCGGGTCACCGCCGATGCGCCACACGTCGTCACGCCGCGGGTGGACCCGGGCGTCCCGGTCTTCGGGCTGGGGAGATATGCCGGGGTCAGGCGCCGGGCCGTTGTCGCTCTCAAAGAGCACGGCCGCCGCGACCTGGTCCCACCGCTGGCGCGCGCGCTGGCATTGGGCATCGATCGGCTGATCACGTGGGGCATCGTCCCGGCCGCACTCGTGGTGGTGCCGGCACCCACCCGCAGGCTTTCAGCCCGTCGGCGCGGCGGGGATCCGGTCACCCGGATCGCTGCCGCGGCCACCGCCCGTGGACCGGGCCTGCAGGTGGTGCCGGCCCTGCGCACCACCGCGTTCGTCCGAGACTCGGTGGGGCTGGGCACCGCCGCCCGGCAGCGCAACATCGCTGGGCGGGTGCGGCTGACGGCACATCCGGCCGGCGATGTGCTGGTGGTCGATGATGTGGTGACGACCGGGGCCACCGCGCGGGAAGCGGTCGGAACCCTCCGAGAGGGTGGCGTACGGGTGTCCGCCGTCCTGGCACTGGCCTGGGCGTGACGGTGCGGCGAACCCGGAAGGCCGCATGGTAAACACCATGTGTCGATAAGGTGGCGGCACCCGGCCGCTACGACTACCGTCGGCTCTACAGACCGCGCTTGCCCGACCGGACAGGAGGTGATGTCATCGACCTCTCCCGCCGGTGGGGCCAAGGCATCTGATTCCCAGGGGCAGCCCGCCGGCGCAGTTCTCTCAGGCCCCGTACACGAACCCGTGTGCGATCCCGTAGTAGAAATGAGTTGCCAAGTATGTCAACCCAATCCGTGAATTCCGAACTCGACAGCCAGTCCTCCGCGGAGAGCTCTCAGGCCGCCAGTGCACAGATCCTGGTGACCGGCCGCAACGTCGAGGTTCCCGACCACTACCGCGTATACGTGGGGCAGAAGTTGGCCCGCGTCGAACGGATCGATGGTTCGATCCGTCGCTTCGACGTGGAGTTGGAACACGAGAAGAACCGCCGGCAGCGAAAGAACTGCCAGCACGTTGAGATCACGGCGCACGGGCGTGGTCCGGTGGTTCGCGGCGAGGGTTGCGCAGACAGCTTTTACGGGGCCTTCGAAGCCGCCGTGCACAAGCTTGAGAGCAGGGTGCGGCGCAGCAAGGATCGCCGGAAGGTCCACTACGGCGACAAGACCCCGGTGTCGCTGCATGAAGCGGCGGCCGCGGCTGCCCCGGAGAGTCTCGATCTCGCTGATGCGTTCACCCCAGCCCCGGCGGAGACCCATCACGAGGCCGTTTCCGGTGCCGTGGACGACCACGAGCCCGGTCGTATCGTTCGCGTCAAGGACCATCCGGCAACGCCGATGACCGTCGATGATGCGCTCTACGAGATGGAATTGGTCGGTCACGACTTCTTCTTGTTCCACGACAAGGAGACCGATCGTCCCTCGGTGGTCTACCGGCGGCACGCGTACGACTATGGCCTGATTCGCCTCGCCTAGCGGCGAGGCGGTGGCCTGATTCGCCTCGCGTAACCGCGAGGCGGTGGCCTGATTCGCCTCGACTAGCGGCGAGGCGGTGGCCTGATTCGCCTCGCCTCACCGGCTCGTTTTGCCGCGTCACCTAGGATGGATGCCGATCACGCCGTCAATCCATAAGGGATGAATCTGTGCTGTCTAAGTTGCTGCGCCTTGGTGAAGGTCGCATGGTCAAGCGCCTCAAGGGAGTGGCTGACTATGTCAATACCCTGTCCGACGAGACCGAGAAGCTGACCGATGAGCAGCTTCGGGCCAAGACCGCGGAGTTCAAGACCCGAATCGACAACGGCGCCGATCTCGACGACCTGCTTCCCGAGGCCTTCGCGGTTGCCCGCGAGGCGGCCTGGCGGGTGCTCTCGCAGCGGCACTTCGACGTCCAGGTGATGGGCGGGGCAGCCCTGCACTTCGGCAATGTGGCGGAGATGAAGACCGGTGAGGGCAAGACCCTCACCTGTGTGTTGCCCGCCTATCTCAATGGGCTCGGCGGCAAGGGCGTGCACGTGGTGACCGTCAACGAGTACCTGGCCAAACGCGACGCCGAGTGGATGGGCCGCGTGCACCGCTTCCTGGGCTTGGAGGTCGATGTCATCCTCAACGAGCTCAACCCCGAGCAGCGTCGGGCGGCCTACAACGCCGACATCACCTACAGCACCAACTGGGAACTCGGCTTCGACTACCTGCGCGACAACATGACGCACTCGCTGGCGGACTTGGTGCAGCAGCGCGGCCACAATTTCGCCATCGTCGACGAGGTCGACTCGATCTTGATCGACGAAGCCCGCACCCCGCTGATCATCTCCGGTCCTGCCGACGACGCCTCGCACTGGCACAAGGAGTTCGCCAGACTCGCACCGCTGATGGAGAAGGACCTCCACTACGAGGTGGATCTGCGCAAGCGGACCGTCGGTATCGACGAACTCGGCGTGGAGTTCGTCGAGGATCAGCTGGGTATCGAGAACCTCTACGAGGCCGTCAACACCCCGTTGGTGAACTATCTCAACAACGCACTGAAGGCCAAGGAACTCTACAAACGCGACAAGGACTACCTGGTCCGTGAGGGCGAGGTCGTCATCGTCGACGAGTTCAGCGGCCGCATGCTGACCGGCCGCCGCTACAACGACGGCATCCATGAGGCCATCGAGGCCAAGGAGGGTGTGGAGATCAAGTCGGAGAGCCAGACGCTGGCCTCGATCACCCTGCAGAACTACTACCGGCTGTACAAGAAGCTGGCGGGAATGACCGGTACCGCCGAGACTGAGGCCGCCGAGCTGCACGAGATCTACAAACTTGGCGTGGTCTCGATCCCGACCAACCGGCCGATGGTCCGCACGGACCAGAGCGACCTGATCTACAAGACTCAGGAAGCGAAATTCCTGGCCGTCGCCGACGACATCAAGGAACGCAACGAGGCGGGCCAGCCGGTGCTCGTCGGCACCACCAGCGTGGAGCGATCGGAGTACCTGTCCCGGATTCTGCAGAAGCTGCGGGTTCCGCACAACGTGCTCAACGCCAAGAACCACGAGCTTGAAGCGGCCATCGTGGCTGAGGCCGGACGCCGCGGGGCGGTCACGGTGGCCACCAATATGGCCGGCCGCGGCGCCAACATCAAGCCCGACCTGACCAACTACAAGAAGATGGCCATGGCCGCCATCGATGCCGCCAACGGGCAGAACAAGCCCGTGGTCATCCACATGAAAGACGCCAAGGAGGCTCAACGGCTAGCCGAATGGCTCGACAACCGCGCTTCCTACGCGGTGGCCGACCAACCTCAGGATGTGCTTCCCGGCCCCGGTCAGGTCTTGATTCGGGCCGGGCACGAGGGTCCCGTCCCGGACGGCACCACACTGCTCGACTATCACGATTATCCCACCGGCGGGCTTTATGTCATCGGCACCGAACGGGCCAACTCTCGTCGCATCGACGACCAGCTGATCGGTCGTTCGGCGCGCCAGGGCACGCCCGGGCGCAGCAAGTTCTTCCTGAGTCTGCAAGACGACCTCTTGCGTGTCTTCGGAGGCGAGAATCTGTCGCCGCTGCTCGACCTGTTCGGTGACTCGTCCAAGGGCGTTCAGTCGAAGCTGGCCGACAAGCTGGTGGCCCAAGCCCAGTCGCGGGTAGAGGGAATGCACTTCGAAGTGCGCGACAACACCACCAAGTATGACGAGGTGCTCAACAAGCAGCGCGATACGTTCTACGCTTACCGCGACTCGATTCTGGGTCCGGCTCCGGGTCAAGAGGGCGAGCAGGCCGACGTCAAGGGACTGATGCTGGATTATGCGGTCAACTCCATTACCGACGAGGTGCTCGAGCATCTGCCCAAGCATCGCAAACAGACTCCCGAAGACGTCAAGAAAGCTCTGGCCGAGGTCTGTGAGAAATATAATTTCCCCCTCGAAGAACTCAATGTCTACGACAAAATCAAGACCTCTGAGCTCGAGAAGCAGGTGGCAAGCTACGTCGAAAGCAAAGTTCAATCGGCCATGGGCGTGTTCGAAGACCACGGACTCAAGCTCGAGGATGGCGCCCGGGTCGGGATGTTGACCATCCTCGACGCCAACTGGACCGACCATCTCGAGATGATGGAAGCCCTAAAGGACGGCATCCAGTGGGAAGCCATCGCGGGGCGCAAGCCTGAAGACGCCTACATCGAGCGGGGCTTCGAGATCTTCAAAGAGATGATTACCAACATCGAGCGCAGCTGCACCTCGCAGCTGGTCTCCGAGTTGCTGGCCGGGGCCGACATGATCAAAAAGGGCGTCATCAAGGTGCCCGAAGTGCAGCGGCCTGCCCCCAAATCAGGCTTGAGCCAGAGCTGGACCAGCGGCGATGACGGCAAGCTCAAAGCGGAGTGGAAGGC
>JAGQTS010000062.1 GCA_020438895.1 Mycobacterium sp. | reverse complement strand
TCGGGGGCCGGTGCTGCCGGGTCGGTGACCGGTTCGTTCGCGGTGGGCGCCGCATCGGTCGGGATGGCACCGTCTTCTGGCTCCGCGTCGTCGGGGGCCGGAGATTCCTTGGCGTCGGTGAGGATGTAGCGCGGCGTGGGTCCGGAGAGGCCGCGGCCACAGGTCGGCCAGGCGCCCTTGCCCTGGCCGGCGAGAACTTTTTCGGCGATCGCGATCTGCTCTTCCCGGGTGGCCAGGTACGCGGCTGGAGCGAACTGCGCCCCGCCGTAGCCCAGCCAGGTGCTGGGGGAGAACTGCAACCCGCCGTGGTAGCCGTTGCCGGTGTTGATGGCCCAGTTGCCGCTCGACTCGCAGCGAGCGACGACGTCCCACTCGGAATCAGGGGCGGCTTGGGCCTGGGCGGCCAGGGCTACGCTGCCGCTGCCGATGATGGCGCCGGTGACCGCGATCTTGGCGACGCCGGCGGACGAGGTGGAGGGCTTGTTGTGCCGTCCCATAGTCGGATCCTCTCGTGTAACCGCGCCTGCGAGGTCAGCTGTCGGGTTCGGGCTGGAGAGGCTGCCCGGCCCGCGGAGTCCGGAGACGCCGCAGGCTTCACCCCAAGGAGTCGGTACTCCTGGTCCTCGACGGGACCGATTGGGTCCCCCGCCTCCATCCAGAGAAATTCGTGGTTCCCACCGCAGCGTGGATGGAGTTCAGCGTGCCGAAGCGGTGGGGACCTGCCCCGTTGGGGACGGCCAACCGTGAACGGTAATGGCACCGGAGATGGACGTCACCTTTTCCGGAAATCGACGTTTTCCCAGGCGGCAAAGAAATCCGGCGTGGCGATTCCCCAGAACAGTTCGACGTTCTCGCAGGTGGGGTGGTGTTCGTTATCGAGCTGTAGCCAAGTAGCTACCCCAACGTTATGTGAGGTAAATCACGTTATCCACCCGCGAACGGGGGTAGGACGTCCACCGTCTGATTGGCCTGCAATGGCCGACCCGGATCGCGCACCGCGACACCATCGCACAGAAATGAACACTTCGGTAACACGAGTGTCAACTTGTCACTCTGACCGCATAGTTCACGTAGCGCGTCGGTAACGGTGGCGCCGGGCGGCAGTGCCAAGACGGTGCTGTCGGCCCCAGCCGCGTCCCGCGCAGCGGCGAAGAACCGTACTGTCACGGTGACGGTGTCGGCCCCCGCGGTGATCTTGGTCATAGTCAGCCGCCGATCGCGCTCATCGGTCGGTGGGGTTGGACGAAATCCGGGTCATTGATGCCGTGGCCGGCGGCCTTGTGCCACATCGCCGAACGCCAGGCTGCCTCCACCTCCCGGTCGTCGGCTCCACGGCGCAGCAGGGTACGCAGGTCGGTCTCCTCCGTGGCGAACAAGCAGTTGCGCACCTGTCCGTCGGCGGTCAGTCGGGTTCGGTCGCAGTCCGCGCAGAACGCCTCGGAGACCGAGGCGATGATTCCGACGGTGGCCGGTCCGCCGTCGACCAGCCACAGCTGGGCCGGCGCCGATCCCCGCGGCGCGGGATCCGGGGTCAGATCGAAGTGGGATCGAAGTGCAGCGAGGATCTGGCCGGCCGTCAATGCGGCGTCTCGGTCCCACCGGTGTTCGGCATCCAGTGGCATCTGCTCGATGATGCGGAGTTGATAGCCGTGCCGCAGGCATAGCCGCAGCAGGTCGACGGCGTCGTGCGCACCGTGCTCTGGATCCAGGACTGCGTTGACCTTCACCGGGTGCAGTCCGGCGGCGGCAGCGGCGTCGAGGCCCTCGAGCACATCGGGTAACCGGTCGCGGCGGGTGATGGCGGCGAAACGGTAGCGGTCCACGGTGTCGAGTGAGACGTTGACCCGGTCCAGACCCGCAGCGGCCAGTGCGGTGGCACGCCGGGCCAGACCGACCCCATTGGTGGTCAGGGCGATATCCGGTCGCGGGACCAGCGCGGCGGTAGCGGCGACCACCGCGTCGAGGTCGCGGTAGAGCAACGGCTCGCCGCCGGTGAACCGGACGTGGGTGATCCCGAGACGGGTGACCGCAAGCCGGAGCAGCCGAATCAACTCAGGCTGTGCCAGTACCTGTTCACCGGGCAGCCAGTCCAGGCCCGCGGCGGGCATGCAGTACTGGCAGCGGAGGTTGCAGCGATCAGTCAGCGACACCCGCAGATCGGTGGCGATCCGGCCGAAACCGTCAATCAACGGGCCCTGATCAGGGACCGGGCCCACCCGGCTGCCGGACCGGCGGACCGCCGGAAGCCCGAGGCTGGTCGCCATCAGGACCGTGTCACGGTATCGACGGGGACGATCTCCTTGCCCAGCGGCATGAGGGAAATCGGGACCATCTTCAGGTTGGCCAGAGCCAGGGGAATGCCGACGATGGTGATCGCCATCGCCAGCGCGCTGGCGATGTGCCCGATGGCCAGCCAGATCCCGCACAGCAGCACCCACAGCACGTTGCCGATCAGCGCCCCTGGCCGCGGGCCGGGCTTGTCGACAACGGTCCGGCCGAACGGCCACAACGCGAACATCGCGATCCGCGCAGCGGCAAACCCGAATGGGATGGTCACGATGAGGACGAAGCACACCAGCGCGGCCAGGAGATAACCCAATGCCAGCCACAGACCGCCGAAGAGCAGCCAGATGATGTTCAGAATCAGACGCATGTTTCCTCCAGCGGTACGGCAAGACTACCGAACTACGTTGAGTAGGATCGCCGTCGTCACGTCGGACGACGATGACTCGACGACGAGCAAGCGGGTGAGACCAGTGCCAACCGGCAAGGTGAAGTGGTACGACGCCGAGAAGGGCTTTGGCTTCCTGTCCCAGGAAGACGGTGAGGACGTCTATGTGCGCTCCTCGGCGTTGCCCGAGGGGATTGAGGGCCTCAAGGCGGGACAGCGGGTCGAATTCGGCCTGGCCACGGGACGGCGCGGGCCGCAGGCGTTGAGCGTCACGTTGATCGATCCACCACCGAGCCTGGCCCGCACGCGTCGGGAGGCGGCTGCGGCTGAGCGCAAGCACACCCCGGACGAATTGCACGGCATGGTCGAGGACATGATCAAGCTGCTCGAGAGCGCGGTTCAGCCCGAACTGCGGCGCGGACGCTACCCCGACCGAAAAGTCTCCCACCGGGTGGCCGAGGTGCTCCGGGCGGTCGCGGCCGAACTCGGCGCCTGAGCGGAAGGTTTCGCCGACTCTCAGGCCCAATCCAGGCGAACCGACCATTCCGCGTGCGGAAGGTCGAACAGCTCGCCGTCCTGATCGCGCACCAGGGTCATCAGCTGGACGACGATACCCATCAAGCGGCCCCGGTACTCATCCACGGTCGGGATCGTCACGGCCAACCGGGCTCCCGGCCGGAAGACGGTCTCGGTGCTGTCCCGCGGGTCGGCGTAAACCTTCAGCAGCCGCCATGGGGCGCGACCGATGTCGGTGGGCACCGACAACTGCACGGGAACGCTCTCGTCGACCATCAGGACGCCCTGACCGCCGGTGCGCGCGCAATCGTTCAGATCGACCACGTTGCAGTACAGGAACGGATTCACCCGGATCGTGTGGCCCAACGCGTAGACGCTGATCTGCGGAAGGTGCGGACCAGGTGTGCGGGCCAGCCGCCAGGCGCCCACCCCGGCCGCGGCCGAGGCGAACAACACCAGGACGGCCAGCAGGCCGGCGGTCAGGCGTTTCATCGTTGCGATCCCATCCGTCGGCGTCCTTCCGGTGCGGCCAGGACGGGCCGGTTTCCGCCGAAGCCGGGAACCAGCGAGTAGCCGCGGTAGCTCACCACGGTCTGTGCCAGGGCGGGGATCAGCAGTGCGGTGATCGCGGTGAATCCCACCCAGAGGTCGGTGTAGACGAGAACGCCCATGGCGCCGCCGAGCACCCAGGCCAACTGCAGCACCGACTCCGAGCGGCCGAAGGCTGAAGCGCGGGACTCCTCCGGCAGGTCGTCCTGCAGCGACGCGTCCAGAGAGGCCTTCGCGATCGCACTGGCTCCGGAGGTGACGAAGGTGGCCACCGCCGCGACGATCAGGCTGCCCGTCACCGCGGCGGCCAGTGCCATGATCGTCACCGCGATCGCGGCACGAACCACCAGGGCGGCAGGTCGGCCCAACTGCAAGCGGGCGGCGGTGAAGTTCCCCGCGAAGTTGCCGATGCCCGCCGAAGCACCGATCATCCCCAGAATCCCCAACTGGACCCAGCCGCTGGCGTCATGGGCCTTCGCGACGAACGCCGGGTAGAGGAACAGGAAACCGACCATCACCTTGATCGTGCAATTGCCCCACAGCGCGGCGATAGTGTTGCGACCCAACGGTTGTCGCTGCGGTTCTGCGGTCGGTCGATCGTCGGCCGATTCGGCGTCGAGCCAGTCCCATTCTCCGGGGCGTGGCCCGTGATAGGTCAACGTGGCCGGGACCTCGCCCTCGGTTACTTCCACCCAGCGGGGGATCCGCATGGTCAACGACGCACCCGCGATCGTGACGAACACGACGACGAACAGTGCGCCGGGCAGATCCAGCAGCCTGCCGAAGACGTACTCGACGCCGGCGGCGATTCCACCGCCGACGATGGTGCCGCCGATGAGGCCGAACATGGTCAGCCGCGAATTCACCCTGACCAGGTCGATCGAGGGCGGCATGACCCTGGGGGTGACCGCACTGCGCAGCACGCTGAACGATTTCGACAGCACCATCATCCCCAGTGCGCAGGGGTAGAGCACCCATGACGGGTAGCTGCCGGTGGCGCTGTCGTAGTTGGCGATGAGCACCACGGCGAGCATCGTGCGCAGCAGGAAGGACATCGACAGCGCCGCCCGGCGTCCGTGCTGCACTCGGTCCAGTGCCGGCCCGATCAACGGCGCGATCACCGCGAACGGTGCGATCGTGATCAGTAGGTACAGCGCCACCCGACCCTTGCTCTCACCGGTGGCGGCAGCGAAGAACAAGGTGTTGGCCAAGGCGACGGCCATCGCCGAGTCGACGGCGAAGTTCGCCACCACAGGCCAGGTGAGAGCGGTGAGCCCGGACTTGTCGGCACCATCGGCGGTGGCTGCGCGATGGACCATCGAGTACATCCGCGAACCCATTTCGCGGCTACGCAACGCCGCTGAGCGGGTGACTCGGACCCGTCGGCCGCCGTCGCCCTCGTCGCGTGGATCGGGTTCCTGCCGCCACACCCGGTGCCGGTTGGCATCCAGGGGCGGCAGGTAGCGATTTCCGCTGTAACCGGCATCGGGTCTGGGCCCGCCCCCCACCGGATCGCTGGGATGGTTGGCCATGCCCGGATGCTCCCCGGCGATTCCGGAGTGTGGGCGCCGCGGGACCCCGGGCACCGAACCGGTGCGCACACCCCGTCTGCCTGACACGGTGACGATTCTCCCCCATCCTGGGTCGGGAAACGGCGCACCCGAGGCGGTGTGGCCCACCAGTTCGACGGTGAGGCAATATTGTTCCGGTGGATTCCCTGACCGACAGCGATGCCGGGTCCGATTCGGTGGCCGACGACGGCGGCTGGGCTGGACGCTCGAGTCAGGTCGTGGACCTGCTGGCCGGCGCCGTCGAGCAGGCCCGAGCCGCGGTGATCGAGTTCAGCGGGGAGACCGTGGGCGATTACCTCGGCGTCAGTTTCGACGACGACGTCGCGGCAACGCACCGCTTCCTGGCTGCGTTGCCCGGCTACCACGGTTGGCAGTGGGCGGTCGTCGTGGCCGCCTACCCGGGCGCCGATCACGCCACCATCAGCGAGGTCGTCCTGGTCCCGGGGCCGACAGCGCTGCTCGCCCCTCCGTGGCTGCCCTGGGAGGAACGGGTGCGCCCCGGCGATCTGGGGCCCGGTGACCTGCTTGCCCCGCTGCCCGACGATCCGCGTTTGGCGCCCGGATTTGCCGCGACCGGCGACCCCTTGGTGGATGACACCGTCGTCGAGTTGGGGTTGGGCCGACGGCGGGTGCTCAGCGCCGTCGGGCGCGACGAGACTGCCCAGCGTTGGCATGACGGGGACTTCGGTCCGGCGTCACCGATGGCGCGATCCACCAAGCGGATGTGCCGCGATTGCGGGTTCATGGTGCCGTTGGCCGGCGCGCTGGGAGCGATGTTCGGGGTGTGCTGCAACGAAATGGCCGCCGACGGTCACGTGGTCGACCTCTGTTACGGGTGCGGTGCGCACTCCGATACCCCGGCGCCGGCGGGCGCCGGATCGCCGGCGCATGATCCGTTCGACGACGGTGTGGTCGAGGTGATGCCGCGACCGGAGGTCTCTGAATCGGTCTCGGAAATCATCGGTGAATCCGCCCCGGAATCCGGGGTGGAACCCCCCGATAGCGATGAGGTATCCACCGAGACCGTAACCACCGACGAACCGCTCGGAGCAGTTGCCGTTTCAGAAGCCTCCGACCCGGAGGCATGCGCCGACGACTAGCGCCCCTCGGCGGCCGCCTTGATGCGCTCCAGCGACTGGTGCATTCCGTCGAGCAGCTCTTTCTCGAATGACTCGACGCCACCGAGGGCGGCTTTGGTGAGGATCGTCGATGTCGCGGTGACACCGTTCTCGGCGTGCCGGGACTCCACGAGGCGGGTGCCTGTCGCCGTCGGTTCCAGCTCAAATGTCCACACCGAATGGTTGATCGGGACCCGGAAGGCCAGCTTCTTCTCCGGGATGACCTCGGTGATGACCGACGTCGTCGGCCAGAACAGCAGGTTGTGCCGGTTGACGTTGATGGTGCGGGTACCCGGGCGGATCGGTCCGAGTGCCTTCATCATCCGGCATTGGGGGCTCCACTGCGGCATCTTGCCGAGGTCGGAAACCAGGTTCCACACCGTGCTCACCGGTGCTTCGATCTCGATCTCGGTCTGCAATAGCGGCGCTGCCATCTTGTGCTCCTTAGCTGTTGGTGAGAAGTGATGCTTGCTCGGTCAGAGACCGGTCTGGGCGCCGCGCGCACCCCGGCGGGCAGCCGAGCGCTGCCAGAGAAAGATCGACACCCCGAGGACTCCGACCCCGAGGCCCGCGACGGTGACCGGACGCCAACCGTGCAATGCCGGGACGACGAATGCCAGCAGGGTCGCCAACGCCCACAAACCCGCACCCGTGACGATCACCGGGCGCGGATCGGTCAGGGCGGCCGGCAGGTCCGGGGGTAGTGGGACCGGGGACTCGGTGGACATCATCATTACCGTATCCCGCGTAACTTGGTGTGCCGTGCACGACCTCGAGGTCATCGATATCACCGACCCGGACGACCCGCGGGTCGCGGACTTCCGCGACCTCAACAGCGTCGACCGCCGGCCCGATCTGCCGTCCGGTAAGGGACTGGTGATCGCCGAGGGTGTGCTCGTCGTGCAGCGCATGCTGGCCTCCCGGTTCGCCCCGCACGCGCTGCTGGGCACTGACCGCCGGCTGGCGGAGCTGGCGGCAGACCTGGCCGGTGCCGGTGCACCGTTCTACCGAACATCGGCGGAGGTCATGGCCGCGGTGGTGGGCTTTCATCTCAACCGCGGAGTGCTCGCCGCGGCCGGCCGTGCGCCGGAACTCGCCGTCGCCGAACTCCTCGTCGAGGCGCGTACCGTCGCGGTGCTCGAGGGGGTCAATGACCATGAGAATCTCGGGTCGATCTTTCGCAACGCCGCCGGACTCGGCATCGACGCCGTGGTGTTCGGCGCGGGATGCGCAGATCCGCTGTACCGACGTGCGGTCCGGGTCTCGATGGGCCACGCGCTGTTGGTTCCGTTCGCCCGGACCGTGAGGTGGCCAGACGATCTGAAAGTGTTGCAGGACAACGGGTTCGTCCTCGTGGCGATGACACCCGACCGGCGAGCCGACACTCTCGCCGAGACGATGAGCGCCCTGGCCGGCCGGAAAGTGGCGGTACTCGTCGGCGCTGAGGGCCCGGGGTTGACCGAAACCGTACTGCGCCGCAGCGATGCGCGGGTGCGGATCCCGATGGCGCGCGGAACCGATTCGCTCAACGTCGCGACCGCTGCGGCGCTGGCGTTCTACGAACGCGGCCAGACGACTCGAGCACACCCGGAGGGGAGCTAGCCTGATCCGGTGTCTGACGATCCGGCCGACGAACCGACACCGTGGGGAACCGGGCTGACGGTGGCCGCGTTCACGGCGGCGGTCAGCGCCGCGGCGATCGTGGTGCTGAGCCTGGGCATGGTCCGAGTCCACCCGCTGATCTCCATCGGGCTCAACGTGGTCGCGGTGGGGGGTCTGGCGCCCACGCTGTGGGGGTGGCGGCAGGTTCCGGTTCGCCGCTGGCTGGTGGTGGGGGTGGCAGCGGGCGTGGCGATCGGCTGGATCGTGCTGCTCGCCCTGACCCTCAGATAGCGCTGGGAGAACTCAGCGCTCGCCGCTGGTCCGAACCCCGAGCAGCACGTCTTCCCAGGCGGGAATCTCCGGCTTGCGCTTGCGCTTGCCGGGCGGGTTCGCCGGACCCTGGTTGACCACCGGTGCGGCGGACGGCGCGGCCGCATCGGGTGTCGTTTGCGCGGTCGCGACGGGGGCGGTGGGCTGCTGCTCGAACGCCAGTTGCGCCACCGCGGCCACCGGGCGAAGCGGCCGCTCGAACTCCGGGTCGATCAGTTCGCTGGCCGCTTCGTCGATTGCGGTGACGGTTCCGCCGTGCGAACCGGGGGTGAAACGGAAGTGTGCGACGTTCTCCGACCGGCCGGCCTGCCAGGACATCCGCACCGTCCAGCGCCCGTCTTCGGTTCGCCAGGCGTCCCAACTGGTGGCTTCTGCGCTCAGGCCACGGGAGGCGAGTGCGGTGGTCACGGTTTCCAGCAAGGTCTCCACCGTCGGGCCGTCGGCGAGGACGGGATGGGCTGCGGTGGCCAGTTCGGCGGCCCGTTGGCGTTCCAGCAGGACCGGATGGGCGAACCGGTCGATTTTGGTGATGTCCATTCCGGAGGTCTCCGCGAGTTCCTCGACGGATGCGCCGGCGCGGATGCGGGCCTGGATGTCTTTGGGACTCAGCACGCCCCTCACCTCGTTATCTCGGGGGTTCTGGCCTGGTCGGGGGCGGTCACCGCGGACCGCTGCGCGCAACCTGTCGTCGACTCGGATCAGGAACTTGTCGGCAGGGGTGCCACCCTCGCAGATGATGTTCTTGCCGTCGACATCGAGACCAATGAGAATCAACTCCCGCACGCCGACCTCCTTCGCTGCTGACCCTAGCCGGGTTGCGGGGACATCACGGCCAGGACACGCCAGAATCACGGGGCCGGATTGTCGAGGGGATGGCTCGACCCGTGGGTGTCAGAGCCGATCGACGACCCAGTCGACGCAGCGGGTCAGGGCGCTGATGTCCTCGGGGTCGATCGCCGGGAACATCGCGACCCGAAGCTGATTGCGGCCCAGCTTGCGGTACGGCTCGGTGTCGACGATCCCGTTCGCTCGCAGCACCTTGGCCACCGATGCGGCGTCGACCTCGTCGACGAAGTCGATCGTCCCGACGACCTGGGAGCGCAGCGCCGCGTCGGCGACGAACGGCAGGGCGAACTGCGAGGCTTCGGCCCACGAGTACAGGCGTGCCGACGAATCGGCGGTGCGTCCGACCGCCCAGTCCAACCCGCCGTTGTCCAGCATCCAGTCGATCTGCTCGGCCAGCAGCACCAGGGTGCCGATCGCCGGGGTGTTGTAGGTCTGGTTCTTGAGACTGTTGTCGACCGCGATCGGCAGCGACAGGAAGTCGGGCACCCAGCGCCCCGCGGCGGCGATCTTCTCGATCCGGGCCAGCGCCGCGGGCGACATCACGGACAGCCACAGTCCGCCGTCGCCGGCGAAGTTCTTCTGCGGGGCGAAGTAGTACGCATCGACGTCGGCCAGGTCTACCGGGAGGCCACCGGCGCCGGAGGTGGCGTCGATGAGCACGAGTGCGTCACCGGAACCGTCCGGGCGCGTAACCGGAACCGCCACCCCGGTGGAGGTCTCGTTGTGGGCCCAGGCGATGGCATCGACAGAGGGGTCGGACTGCGGTGCGGGCGCGCTCCCGGCGTCGGCCTTGATGACGATCGGGTCGCCGACGAACGGGTTGGCGGCGACCGCCGAGGCGAATTTCGCGCTGAACTCGCCGTAGGTGAGGTGTAGCGAGCGGTTGTCGATCAGACCGAATGCGGCGGCGTCCCAGAAAGCCGTGGCCCCGCCGTTGCCGAGGATGACCTCGTAGCCGTCGGGCGCGTGAAACAACTCGCGCAGACCCGAGCGCACTCGACCGACGAGGTTCTTCACCGGTGCCTGCCGATGCGAGGTGCCGAACAGTCCGGCGGCTGTGGTGCTCAGCGCGGTCAGCTGCTCGGGCCGCACCTTCGACGGCCCGCAACCGAAACGACCGTCGGCGGGCTTGAGGTCGGCGGGGATGGTGAGCTGGGCGGGATCGGCCATGCGACAAGGGTAGAAGCTCGACTCAGCTAACTACCTTCCGGGTATGGACAGGTATGCGATACCTGCGGTACCGTATTTAGACAATCCGTACCGGAATGTAAACCCCTGGGAGGGTTGCCATGGCGAGGTCCCGGCTGGTCCGACGTTGGCGGAAAAATATGGAGGTACGTGACGACGTCGGCTATGTCGACATGCTGACGACGCTGTCCGAAGGTTCGGTGCGGCGGAACTTCAGTCCGTACATCGATATCGACTGGGACGCGCCGGAGTTTGCCGTCACGGCGGGAGACGAACGCTGGATACTGCCCGACACCGACCCGCTGGGTCGGCACCCCTGGTATCGGGCGCAGCCGGTCGACAAGCAGATCGAGATCGGCCAGTGGCGCCAGGCCAACATCGCCAAGGTCGGTCTGCAGTTCGAGTCGATGCTCATCCGAGGGCTGATGAACTATTCGTTCTGGATGCCTAACGGATCCCCGGAATACCGTTACTGCCTGCATGAGGCGGTGGAAGAGTGCAACCACACCTTGATGTTTCAGGAGATGGTCAATCGCATCGGAGTCGACGTTCCGGGGATGCCGCGGCTGTTGCGCTGGCTGTCCCCGCTGATCCCTCTGGTGCCCGGACCGCTGCCGATCCCGTTCTTCTTCGGGGTGCTGGCCGGCGAAGAGCCCATCGACCACACCCAGAAGGAAGTGCTGCGTGAGGGTAGGGACCTGCACCCCATCATGTCCCGGGTGATGGCCATCCACGTGGCCGAGGAGGCCCGGCACATTTCGTTTGCCCACGCGTACCTCCGCAAACGGTTGCCACGCCTTCGGCGCGGGCAGCGACTGCTGCTGTCGCTGAACGTGCCGGTCATCATGCGGGTGCTGTGCCAGGCGATTCTGGTGCCGCCGCGCAGTTTCTTCCGGCAGTTCGGTATTCCCCGGCAGGTGCGTCGGGAGCTGTTCTTCGACTCCCCGGAATCGCGTCAACTGCTCCGCGACGTGTTCGCCGACGTGCGGATGCTGTGTTTCGACACCGGGCTGATGAACCCGCTGGCAAAGCTGATGTGGCGGATCTGCAAGATCGACGGCCCGCCCAGTCGGTTCCGCAGCGAGCCGCAACGCCGCCACATCGCCCCTGCCGCCTGACGGCGCTCCCATGCCGCATGTCATCACTCAGTCGTGCTGCAGCGACGGGTCATGCGTCTATGCCTGTCCGGTGAACTGTATCCACCCCAGCCCGGACGAACCGGGATTCG
Source organism: Mycobacterium sp. (assembly GCA_020438895.1). Lineage (GTDB taxonomy): Bacteria > Actinomycetota > Actinomycetes > Mycobacteriales > Mycobacteriaceae > Mycobacterium. The sequence continues at coordinate 4,689 of JAGQTS010000062.1, read as the reverse complement.
GCACCGCCGAGATGTTGCACATCGACCCGGTGGCGTGTGTGGACTGCGGTGCCTGTGTCACCGCCTGCCCGGTCGGCGCCATCTCCGCCGACACCCGGCTGACCCCCGCCCAACGGCCGTTCGTCGACATCAACGCCGCCTATTACCCGGCCCGGCCCTCCGGTGTGAAGGTCCCGCCCACCACACGACTGGCGCCGGTGCTGCCGGCCCCCCGACCCGACCGTGGGGGACTGACGGTGGCGGTGGTGGGCTCCGGTCCGGCCGGGATGTACGCCGCCGACGAACTGCTGACCCAGGCGCGGGTGCGGGTCAACGTTTTCGACGCCTTGCCCACCCCGTACGGATTGGTTCGTTCCGGCGTGGCTCCCGACCATCCACAGACCAAGGCGATCACCCTGCTCTTCGATCGGATGAGCCGGCGAAAGGGATTTCGCTTCTACCTCAATGTCGATGTGGGACAGCATATTTCGCACAGCGAGTTGCTCGATCATCACCATGCCGTGGTCTATGCGGTTGGCGCTGCCCACGAGCGTCGACTCGACGTGGAAGGCATGCACCTGCCCGGTGCGGGCAGTGCCACCGAATTCATCGCCTGGATCAACGGGCATCCCCGACTCGCCGGACCGCCTGTGGACCTCGACCATCCGGCCGCCGTGGTGATCGGTAACGGCAACGTCGCCCTGGACGTCGCGCGCATCCTCACCGCCGACCCGGAGCAGCTTGCCGCAACAGACATCTCCGAGGCGGCTCTGGCCGTGCTGCGCGGCTCGGCGATACGCGAGGTGGTCGTGGTGGCCAGGCGCGGACCGGCCGAATCGGCGTTCACCCTGCCCGAACTCATCGGGCTGACGACCAGCTCACACGTGGTGCTGGGCGCGGCGGACCGGGCTCTGGTGAATCGCGATCTCGGCACCACCGCCGATCCGGTGTCCCGGGCGAAACTGGAGGTGCTCGCGGCGTTGCCCGACGCCGCGGCCGACCCGGCCCGGCGCCGGATCCGGCTGGTCTATCGACTCACTCCGTCCCGAGTCCTCGGTGGTGTCCGGGCATCGGGCGTGGAGTTCACCCGAACCGGTGGCGACGACTTCGTGTCATTCGACGCCGGACTCGTGCTCACCGCGATCGGTCACCGTGGCCGTCCAGTCGCCGGACTGCCGTTTCACGAGGCGGCAGCGGTGGTGCCCAACGTCGACGGACGAGTCGTCGATCCGGCCACCGGCCGCCCCGTCACCGGCACCTACGTGACCGGCTGGATCAAGCGCGGCCCCACCGGCTTCATCGGAACCAACAAGACCTGTGCCATGCAGACCGTCGCGGCGCTGGTCGATGATTTCAATGATGGCCGACTTGTCGACCCGATCCGGCGACCGGCGATGCTGGACAGGTTGATTCGGACCCGTCAACCCGACGTGGTCGACGCCGCCGGGTGGCGGGCGATCGACGCGGCGGAGCGGTCACGGGGCGTGGCGGATGGCCGGCCCCGGACGAAGCTCACCACCGTGCCCGATCTGCTGACCGAAGCCAGGGCCAGTCGGTCGGCCCACCGGGGGCGCGGTCACATCGACCGCATCGCCTCCTGGATCTCCTCGTAGCTGACCTCGCGGAGTGGCTGGCCCAGCGACCACTGATGCCCGAAGGGGTCTCTCAGGACGCCGTATCGGTCGCCCCAGAACTGGTCAGCCAACGGCATGACCACCGTTGCGCCGGCATCGACGGCCCGCTGGAACTTGTCCTCCACGTCGGTGACGGTCAGGTGGATCGTCACCGGGGTTCCGCCGAGCGCCGCCGGGGTCGACGACTGCCCGTCGCACATCTCGGGGAAATCGTCGTTGAGCATGACCGTGGCACCGTTGATCTGGATCGCGGCATGAACGAGCCGTCCATCCGGAGAAGGCACCCGGCCCAGCTCAACGGCTCCGAACGCCGAGACGTAGAAGTCGATCGCGGCCGCGGCGTCGTCGACGACCAGGTGGGGGGCAAGGGAGGGCTCAACAGCGGCGGCCATGACGGACTCCTCAGGCTTCGGTGTGGACGTTGTGGGTGTGGGCGATCCGATCCCAGCCCGCGACCGACTCAGCCGGCCGTGGCGGCGGCCCGACGTAGACCGCGGCGGGGCGGACCAGCCGCCCGAGACGCTTCTGCTCGAGGATGTGTGCGCACCATCCGGCCGTGCGTCCGCAGGTGAACATCGCCGGCATCATCGATGGCGGCACCTCGGCGAAGTCCAGGATCACCGCCGCCCAGAACTCGACGTTGGTTTCGATGGCCCGGTCCGGCCGGCGCTCGCGTAATTCCGTCAGTGCCGCCTGCTCCAGGGCCGCGGCCACTTCGTAACGTGGCGCCTCGAGTCGTCGGGCAGTGGCCCGCAGCACGCGCGCGCGGGGATCTTCGGCCCGGTACACCCGGTGGCCGAAACCCATGAGCTTCTCGCCCCGGTCGAGGATGCCGCGTACCACCGCGCGCGGATCCCCGGTGCGCTCGCTTTCGGCGATCATCGGGATCACCCGCGCGGGTGCCCCACCGTGCAGTGGCCCACTCATCGCGCCCACCGCGCCGGACAGTGCGGCGGCGACGTCGGCACCGGTCGAGGCGATGACCCGCGCGGTGAACGTCGAGGCGTTCATCCCGTGCTCGGCGGCCGACACCCAGTAGGCGTCGATGGCATCGACGTATCTCGGGTCGGGCTCGCCGTGCCACCGGGTCATGAACCGCTCGGTGACCGTTGCGCATTCGTCGATCACCCGCTGCGGCACCGCCGGCCGGCCGAGGCCGCGCGCGGACTGGGCCACATAGGACAGCGCCATCACCGAGGCGCGGGCCAACTGGGCCCGCGCAGTCTCGTCGTCGATGTCCAGCAGGGGCCGGTAGCCCCAGATCGGGGCCAGCATCGCCAGCCCGGCCTGGACGTCGACCCGCACGTCACCGGTGTGGATCGGCAGCGGGAACGGCTCGGCCGGCACCAGTCCGTCACCGAAATGGCCGTCGACCAGCAGGGCCCATACGTCGCCGAAGGTCACCCGGTGGTCGACCAGGTCTTCGATGTCAACCCCGCGATACCGCAGCGACCCGCCGTTCTTGTCCGGTTCGGCGATCTCGGTGGTGAAGGCGACAACACCTTCCAGGCCTGCCACGAAGTCGTCCGGTACGACAGTCATGGTCGGATTCTCCCACCCGCCCGGCCCGGGCGTACGGTGAGGCCGTGGTTGGACGTGAGGAACGGCCGCATGCCGAACATCTGGCCGGGATGCGGGTGGAGTACGGCTCGGTGGAGAAGGACGGCAGCAGCGATCTCGACGTCGACTGGCTGTCCGATGGCTGGCTGGCACTGCTGCACAAGTGGATCCGGGAAGCCGATCAAGCGGGTATCGCCGAACCCAATGCGATGGTTCTGGCGACGGTCGATGCCGGCCGACCGGTCACCCGAACGGTGCTGTGCAAGAGCGTCGATGAGGCCGGGGTGACCTTCTACACCAACTACGACTCGGCCAAGGGTGGCGAACTGGCCGCGACGCCGTACGCCTCGGCGACCTTCCCGTGGTACGCGCTGGGTCGTCAGGTCCATGTCCGGGGCGTGGTGACCAAGGTCAGTGCCGCCGAGACCGCCGCATACTGGTCGCGGCGGCCCCGCGGTTCGCAACTGGGCGCGTGGGCATCGGCTCAGTCCCGCCCGATCGGCTCGCGGGCAGAACTGCTCGACCAACTCACGGCCGTGACCGAACGGTTCGCCGGGATCGACGAGGTGCCGGTGCCGCCGCATTGGGGCGGCTATCGGATGGCCCCGGAGGTCGTCGAGTTCTGGCAGGGCCGGGAGAACCGGATCCACAACCGGATTCGGGTCACCGGTGATCGCATCGAGCGTCTGCAGCCCTGACCCCCACCCGGGCGGGCGGCCCCGGGCCATAGCGACTACGTTCACGAGGGACGCACAGTAGCGTGACCGTGACAACGGACTGCCATGGCGCCGTCGAACGCGCGAGAAGGGGTTGATGTGGCCGAGACCGACGACACCGCCACCCTGAGGTATCCCGGTGGGGAGATCGACTTGTCGATCGTCCACGCCACCGAAGGGTCCGACGGCATCGCATTGGGGCCGTTGCTGGCCAAGACCGGACACACCACCTTCGACCAGGGCTTCGTCAACACGGCGGCAACCAAGAGCGCGATCACCTACATCGACGGTGACGCCGGGATCTTGCGTTACCGCGGTTATCCGATCGAGCAGTTGGCCGAGAAGTCGACCTTCATCGAGGTCAGCTACCTGCTGATTTACGGTGAGTTGCCGACCGCGGAGCAGTTGGCCGAGTTCACCACCCAGATTCAGCGGCACACGATGTTGCACGAGGACCTCAAACGGTTCTTCGACGGGTTCCCGCGCGACGCCCACCCCATGCCGGTGCTCTCCAGCGTCGTCAACGCGCTGTCCGCCTACTACCAGGACTCACTGGACCCGTTGGACCATGCGCAAGTCGAACTGTCGACCATCCGACTGCTGGCCAAACTCCCCACCATCGCCGCGTACTCCTACAAGAAATCGGTCGGCCAGCCATTCCTCTACCCGGACAACTCCCTGAGCCTGGTGGAGAACTTCCTCCGGATGACCTTCGGGCTGCCGGCCGAGCCCTACGAGCCGGATCCGGAAATCGTGCGGGCGCTGGACATGCTGTTGATCCTGCACGCCGACCACGAGCA
>JAGQTS010000061.1 GCA_020438895.1 Mycobacterium sp. | reverse complement strand
ATCTGCACGGCATCTACGTCTCCACTGGGTCGGCATGCCATGCCGGGCAGGACACCGTGTCGCACGTGCTCACCGCTCAGGGACTGAGCGAGGATGCCGCGCGATCCTCGGTGCGATTCTCCCTGGGACCCGAAGTGTCCAGCGATGACATCGACCATGTCGTGTCCGTCGCCGTCGAGGCCGTCGAGCGACTCCGACGCATGGCCGGCGCGGTGGGGGCACCTGGGTGATCGCCGTCAAGAACCTCCTGGCGGAGAAGACCCGACTGGTCCTGTCGATCCTCGGGGTGGCTTTCGCCGTTCTCCTCATGCTGGTGATGACGGGCCTCTTCGTTGGAACGACGCGGCAGGTCACCACCTACATCGATCACTCCCGAAACGCTGTGTGGGTCATGCAACCTGGGGTGTCGCAGATGTTCAAGGCGGTGTCGTGGTTGCCGGCAGACGACCGCGCGGATCTTCGGGCGCTGCCCGAAGTCGAGTCGGCCGACCCCATCCTCGGGCTGCCGTCGGACTTCGTACACAACGGTACTCATACCGCGTACTTCCTTGTCGGTTACGACACCGCCACCGGTGTCGGGGGACCGTGGTCGCTGGCGGAGGGCCGGGATGTCGACCGCTCCGGCGAGATCGTCCTGGATCGAATTCTGGCGTGGAAGAACGGAATTCGGGTAGGAGACACGGTCCAGATCGTCGACGGGGATTTCACGGTCGTCGGGCTGTCCAACCAGACCGCCGCGGCGACGAACTACTACGCGTTCATCTCGTTGCCGGACGCCGCCCGCGTGCTGCGCGCCGGCGACCGGGTGTCGTACTTCCTGGTCCAGCCCAGATCCGGGTACGACCATGATCAGGTGGCTCAAGCCATCCGGACCGGCGTACCCGGAGTCGACGCCCTCACCTCGGCCACCTTCGCCGAGAACAGCCGCGACATCATTGTGACGATGATCGGCCGACCGCTGAAGGCGATGATCGCCATCGCGACACTGGTGGGGATCGTTTTGGTCGGTCTGACAATGTGGGCGCTGACCGCTGAGCAGATAGCTGACTTCGGTGTCCTGCGAGCCCTCGGTGTGCGCCCAGGACAGTTGTGGCGGACGGTGCTGTGCCAGGCGGCCATCGTCGGTGCCGTGGGGTACGGGGTCGGCGTGGCCATCGCCTATACGTCCCAACTATTGCTCGGAGATCGCATGGGCGACGTGGCCATCGCGATACCCCCGATCCTGCTGGCGGCGGTGGCCCTCGGAACCGCTGCCATGGCCGTCGTTGGGTCCGTGTTGCCCGCCCGCCGCGTCGCCCGAATCGACCCCGCCATCGCGTTTCGGCGCTGAGAGGAATGCCCATGGTCTGCCCGGTGCTGGAGGTATCCGATGTCACCCACCACTACGGGTCCGGTGATGCTGCGGTCCAGGCGCTGCGTGGCATCAGCATCGCGGTCGACCGCGGCGAGGTGGTGCTGGTGGTGGGGCCCTCCGGGGGCGGCAAGACCACTGCGCTGTTGGTGATGGGATTGTTGCTGACCCCGGATTCCGGCGCCGTGCGTATTGGCGGCCAGGACGTGGGCACTCTGTCTGAACGTGAGCGAGCAGGGTTGCGACTGATGCGACTGGGATTTCTCTTCCAGGACTACAACCTGCTCAACTCGCTCACCAGCGCCGAAAACGTCGCGGTGCCACTGCGCTATGCGGGGGTTCGCAAGGCGGCGGCATTGGCTCGCGCAACCGAACTCCTGGATTCCCTCGGGGTCGCCCACCGCGCGGGGCACCGGCCAATGCAGCTCTCCGGTGGGGAGAAGCAACGAGTTGCGGCTGCGCGTGCGTTGGCGAACCGGCCGGACGTGATCTTGGCCGACGAGCCCACCGCCAACCTGGACTCGGTGACCGGCCGCAAGGTCAGCGAACAACTCGCCGCAGCCGCCAGAGCCCACGATGCCGCGGTGGTGATCGTGACGCACGACTCGCGTCTGGACGGAATCGCCGATCGCGTGATCAGACTCGAGGACGGTCGAGTCACGGAGGCGGCCACGTGACCCAACCCCCTGGCCCTGAAGGCAACCAGATGGTTCAACCGGAGAACTGGAGGATCCGATGACATTGACGATCGGCAATATCGCCCCGGATTTCGACGCGATGACAACGGAGGGGCCGATCAGCTTCCACACATGGGTCGGTGACAGCTGGGCCGTGTTGTTCTCGCACCCCAGGGATTTCACTCCGGTCTGTACCACTGAACTGGGCCACCTGGCCACGATCAAGTCGGAGTTCGACCGCCGGAAGACCAAGCTCGTCGGGCTTTCCGTTGATCCGGTCGACAATCACCAGAGGTGGTCGCAGGACATCGCTTGTACCAGTGGCGTCCAGCTCAATTTCCCGATGATTGCCGACACCGACTACGCGGTGTCGAAGGCGTACGGGATGTTGCCGGGTAACACCACCGGAGATCCGACCGAGCGCAGCGCTGCCGAGAACGCGACGTTGCGGAACGTGTTCGTCATCGCGCCCAGCAAGATGATCATGTGCGTCATGGTGTACCCGATGACGACCGGCCGTAACTTCGACGAAGTTCTCAGGGTTATCGATTCGTTGCAACTCCTGGAAAAGGGCCTTGCCACACCGGCTCAGTGGAATCAGGGGGAGGACGTCATCATTGCTCCATGGATCTCCGACGAGCAGGCCCGCGCGATGCACCCCGGCGGATGGCAGGCTCCCCTTCCGTACCTCCGCTATGTGCCTAGCCCATGACCGCCGTCGCTGCCGCTCGAACTCTCCTGACCCGGGAGTTCATCGACTTACGCATGACGTTGCGATACAGCCACCCCTTGACCCCGCGAACATTCACGCCGTGCTCCCGGTAGAAGGTGTCGGGGTCGTCGAACACCCCGAAGTCCTGGTTGACCCCGGTGGCCTGGATGCGGGTATCCGTCCCGGCCCAGTCGACAGGCGGGTTCGCGAGGTCCTCGGTACCCACGCCGTACCCGAGAAATGGGCCGCCGTGCTGACCGGTCCGGGCCCGCAGACCCGTCAGGTACTCGCGGTCGAGGATCACTCCCTCCAGGCCGACCCAGCGGTCCCCGGCGTACACCTCGGCCCAACTGTGCAGGACGTTCCGCGGCGCAAACCAGTACAGCGGTGCCACCATCACCCCGTGCTGGAGTCGCTTGTCGATGGTTGCGCCGTGGAAACGGCAGCCGATGCCATTGGCGCGCAGCAGGGCCATCAGCAAGGTGGTCTTGGTGTTGCACTGGCCGTAGCCGTCGGTCAGCACCACCGACGCCGGAATGTCGTCGGAAGTGTTGTATCCGAACGCAATCTCGTCGCGAACGAAGCCGTAGATCGCGCCGATCCTGGACTCTGCCGAAAGCTTCGGCCAGCCTTTGGAGAGGCCGAGTTCCCGCAGTCGCCGATCGTCGAAGTCCAGCAGTGCGGTGGCCCGGAGGTGGCGATCATCCATTCCGCGGATCCTACCGACGATCTGACGGCAGGTGCTGCGTGGCGCGACGAAACCGTCCTTAAGATGTTGTGGAACAACAAATTTCAGGAGATCTGGTAGCGATGATCGTCGCCGTCAAGAATCTTGTTGTGGAACGTACCCGGCTCATCCTGTCGGTGGTCGGGGTCGGGTTTGCCGTGCTGCTGATCCTGGTGATGGCCGGCATTTTCGTGGGGACGACGAGTCAGGTCACAACCTACATCGACCACTCACGAAACGCTGTTTGGGTTGTCCAGCCCGGGGTTTCGCAGATGTTTCGGGCTGTGTCGTGGCTTCCCGGCGGAACCGAACGGCAACTGATGGCTCTGCCCGAGGTGGCCTCGGCTGACCCGATACTCGGTCAGCCCTCCGATTTCGTCCACGACGGCGAGCAGACCGCGTACTTCGTGGTGGGTTACGACACCGACACCGGGGTCGGGGGCCCGTGGAAACTGGCGCAGGGACGCGACGTCGATGCGCCGGGGGAGGTCGTCCTGGACCGGGTTCTGGCCAGCAAGAACGGGATACACCTCGGCGACTCGGTTCGGATCATCGACGGCAACTTCACCGTCGTCGGATTGTCTGATCAGACCGCCGCGCTGGGCAACTTCTACGCTTTTGTCGGGCTGCCCGACGCCGCCCGGTTGTTTCGCGCCGGCGACCGGGTGTCTTATGTCCTGGTCCAGCCGGCGCCGGGCTACAGCCCGGCGCAGGCGGCCACGGTGATCGGTGAGAGGCTGCCCGGTGCCGACGCCCTGACATCTGCCGAGTTCGCCCGGAACAGCCGCGACATCATCGTCTCCATGGTCGGCCGCCCGATGAAGGCGATGATCGCCATCGCCACCCTGGTCGGCGTGGCGCTGATCGGCCTGACTGTGCTGACGACGACCAATGAGCAGATGGGCGACTTCGGCATGCTTCGCGCCGTCGGAGTGCGACCGGCTCAGCTGCGCCGCACGGTTCTCGGCCAGGCGACGATCATCGCGACGCTGGGTTACCTCGTCGGCGCCGGCCTTGCCTATGCCGCCCAGTATCTGATCCGGGACCGCCTCGGCGATGTGACCATCGCGGTCACACCGTCCATGCTGGGTGGGATGGCCGTCGCGACCGCGGTGATGGCGGCGCTCGGATCACTGCTTCCGCTGCGCAAGGTCGGCAGCATCGACCCCGCGCTCGCGTTCCGACGTTGATCCGTTGCCGCAGAAGGGACCCGAATCATGCTCGAAGACCCGCCCGTGCCAGCGCTTCCCGAACCCGCTGAGGTGGTGGAGGCCATTCGCTCAGGTCTGGTCAAGCTGCTGCCGCCGGAGGACCTGGCCCATGTCGACCTGGACGCGATCGACGCCCGGACGCCGTTGCTGGGTCTGCCGATCGACTCGGCGGTGCTGATGGCCCTGATGAATGAGCTGGAAGACACCTTCAGTGTCTTCATCGAGGAAGAGGCGGCATTCGGCTTTGCCGCCGTGGGGGATGTGTCGGACTACATCCGCAACCGGATCGCCGACCGGGCAAGGAGATTGAGCGGAGAGTGACCGATCTGTTCTCCCCGGACGTACTGGCACACGTGCGGTCCAACGCGCCGGCATTGGCGGCCGGAGTCGTCGACTACGACCGGCTGCTGAGGGATTATCAAGGGTGGATCGACTTCTTCGACAGCCGCGACCATCTGGCCACCCTGCCGGGATCCGCGTTGGCCGGCAAAGTCTACGACCGTGCTCGGGCCCTGGCTGAGCACGACCTCGGACCCGGCGACCGGATCGTCATGGTGGCGACGAACGACGAGCAGTACCTCACAACCTTGCTGGCGGTGTTCCTGCTGGGTGGGGTGCCGTGCGCGGTCGCACCGCCGCCGGCCCCGTCCCGGGAGGACTCCGCGGGGGTTCAGCACCTGCGTGCCGCTATCGGGGTGCTGGATCCGGAAATAGTGCTCGGCCCCGCGCCGGTGGCCGCCGCGCTGCCCTCGGCAGGCATGGTCAGCTACGCCGAACTCGACTCGGGTGATGGGCCATCGACGGGGCACCCGGTCCCGACCTGGGATCGGCCCCCGCCCCGGCCGGGTGATCTCCACCATGTCCAGCTGACCTCGGGTTCCACCGCCGCACCCAAGGCGGTGCTGTTGACTCACGCCAATGTCGCCCACAACCTGGGTGTGCTCGCCCACGCGGTGCGGGCTGACGTGCGACATGACCGGATGTTCAGTTGGCTGCCGATGTATCACGACATGGGACTTGTTCAGGTTCTCGGAGGGCTCGTCTACGGGGCGCCGATCGGGTTGATGAGTCCCCTGGGATTTCTGCGTGATCCGCTCTCGTGGGTACGCCACATGAGCGCACACCGCTCCACGGTCACCGCCGGACCGACTTTCGCCTATAGGGCGGTGACCGATGCTCTGGAACGATCCACACGCCCACTGGGGGCATCGGGCCGGATCGATCTCTCCGCGTTACGGCACGCCTTCGTCGGGGCGGAGCCTGTCGTCGCCGCGACCTTGAAGCGCTTCACCGAGAGTTTCGCGCCGATGGGTCTGCAGCCGAGTGCCCTGGTTCCCTGCTACGGGATGGCCGAATCGGTGCTCGCCGTCACGCTGGCCCTGCAACCGGCACCGGAGGCGCCGGGGAACTTCGGCCGGGTCCGTACCGTCGGGTACGAGGACAGCATCGCCGCGTCGGTGTCATGCGGATCTCCGGTCGACGGGATGCAGATCTCAGTGGTCGATCCCAGCGGGACCCAAGTCCAGCCGGGCGAGGTCGGAGACATCCACGTCAGCGGACCGTCCTTGATGGCCGGTTACCGGGAGCGCGACGGCACGGTGAGCCGACCGCCGAACGGGTGGCACGACACCGGCGATCGCGGATTCTTGCGTGACGGCGAGCTGTTCGTGGTGGGTCGCAGCAAGGAAATGCTGATCATCCGCGGCCGCAACATGCCGCCGTATGACGTGGAACGCACGATCGGCGACATACCGGCGGTAGGGCCCGGACAGGCCGTTGTTTTCTCGACCCCCGATGAGGCGAGCGGCCGAGAGCGCGTCGTCGCCGTGGTAGCCAGCGGTGCGACCGACGCCGCGGTGAAGCGCCGGATACGTGAGGATGCAGCCAGCCGGGTGCGGGAGGTGTTCGGATTCTCGCTCGATGACATCGTGGTGATTCCCAAGTCCGGGATCCCCCGGACCACCAGTGGGAAGATTCAGCGCCTCACGGTAGCGCAGATCTACCGCTCCGGAAACTGGCGCGAACGCGAGGAATCGGCCGCTACCGGCGGCCAGACCGCTTCAGCAGGTACTTCAGCCAACGCACATCGAGCAACATAGTGACCAACCTACGACTGAACATTAAGGGGACGGCCCCGCAGAGGTAGTGCATCGCTAAGAATTCTTGCCAGAGCCCCTTTATTGTCGGTGCCCGACGCCCGTCAGGCCGGGTGCTCAGCAAGGAATTCGTCGATCATCGCCCAGGTCGTGCGGGGTGCCGACCGGCCGGTGAGCACCCCGAGATGTCCGCCCGGAGCGGTCTCCAGCCGGACCTCCGGAGAATTCGGCAGGAGATCACCGACATGGTGGGCCACGTCGACCGGCACCAGCACATCCCTGGTGCCGGCGATGTTCATCACCGGCACCCGCACATCGGCCAGGTCGATCACCCGCGTCGTGCCGTGAATCCTGCCTTCGGCCAGTTCATTGCGCTGCACCAATCGCTGGTACACCTGCAGCGTCGCGCGACCCGGATAGGCCAGCATGCTGTTCATCAGCCCGTCGACGGCTTCGACCTGGGCCAGGAAATCCCGATCGTCGCGATGCTTGACCAGCGTGACCGGCTTCTTGAGGTAGGTCGTCAGTGAGGTGGCCTTGAACGCGGGGCCGACGATCTGCGCGGGCAGGCCGCCCAGCACCTTCAGGACGCTGCCGATGACGCGGCCACCGGTGTACCGCCCGGCGCGGCGAATCGGGGCGACCAGTCGATGCTTGCTGAGGTCGAAGGGACTGGCGACCATGGCCACCGACTTCACCGGCAGGTCCGGGTATGCGGCGGTGGTCAGCAGCGCGAGCAGCCCGCCCAGGCACCACCCGACCAGGTTCACCGGCGCGCCGCCGGCATCTGCGGAGACCTTTCGGATGGCGTTGGGCACGACGTCGGTCACCCAGAACTCGATACCGAGATCACGGTCGGCCAGCCGCATCGCGCCGTAGTCCACCAGGTAGGTGCGGTGCCCACTGGTCAGCAGATGCTCGGCCAGCGAACACCCGCGGCGCAGATCGAAGCACGCCGCCTGGGACCCCAGAGGGGGCACGAACAGCACCGGGTCTCCGCTCAGGGGCGTATCGACCGGTCGGTAACGGTGGACGGTGGACTTATGCCCCTCGCCGATGACATCCGACGGCATGCGGGTGGTGTCGGCAATCCCGCCCCTGACGAGGAAGTCGAACAGGTTGGACACCGCTCGACGGCGTTGCTCCGGAGTGCGGGTGCGGTCGAAGATCGAACTCATCTGCCGAGGATAAAGGCCGTGGCTTGCCCGACAGTGGCCTTTCGGCCGAGGCCGTGGCCCTTTCGACCCGCGCCGTGTGATGTCGCTCGGCGTCGTCGGTAGACGCTCGCGTTGCAGCGGTTCGGTTCGGTGCTACATTTATCCGGAATTTCGTGAATGAAAGGACCGGCATGGCCAATTTCCGTTTGCTTTCGTCGCTCGCCGCCGCTGGCGTTGTCGCCGCGGGGATCTCGACAGGCGCGGCGTGGGCGGGTGGCCCCGGCGGGGTCGTGGACGATCCAGAGGATATCTACGAGGCTGTCGGCACCGGTGCGTTTGCGAATAGTCTGGTCGGTTTCCGGGCTACCGGTGACTCGGCGGAAGAGGTCTCCGAGGCGGTGCTGGCGCAGTGCATGGCTGCTGGCGGCATGGAGTGCACCGTGGACGAGTACACCAACGACAACCTGTGCATCGTGTCCGTTGCCGACGACGTCTCCGATGTCGTTGCCGGTGGTGCCGGGCCGACGGTCGAGGCCGCCAAGGCTGACGCCCTTGCCCGTGCGGCTGCCAATGGAGCCCCATTGGATGCCAGCGCCGCCATCGTCATCTCGGCCTGCCCCTGACCCGCACCAACCCGAATACTGGGACCACGGCTTGAAAGGCTGAACATGAACGTAAAGGGCAAGGCCGCGCTGATGATCGCCGGCCTCGGAGTGGTCACGGTGATGGCGGCGCCTGCCGCGCAGGCCCGGCCCACGTGCCAGCAGACCGACTTCAAGAGCATCTGCCAGACCAACGGCAGTGTCTCGATCAAGGCCCGCCCGGGAACGGTCGCACCCCCCGCGAACCAGCCGGTACTCCCGTGGTTGGGTGCCCCGGGCGCTCGGCGCTAGGCAAACGGATCGTCGGTATGGCCGCGCCGCTGGGCGCGGCCATACTGCTCTGTTGACCGGTGCCGCCCGGATCAGCCCGTCCGGATCAGCCGTCGGTCGCGGCCTTCCGCGGGGTCGTCCTGCCGGGTGCTTTCTTCACCGAGGTCTTCTTGGCGGCTGTCTTTCGGGCAGGGGTCTTCTTGGCTGCGGCCCTCGCCGCCGGTGTCTTCGCCGCCGGCTTCTTCGGCGTCGGGGCGCCTCCGGCAGCCGTGAGATTGGCAGCCCGCACGCGACCGGCCTTCGGATCGATGGCCTCGGCGAGTTCCTCCTCCCGCGCCTTGAGGTCGGACAGCCGACGGGACACCACCGTCGAACCGACGCCCATCGCGAGGGCGACCGGCCAGTCGATGAGTTCGAGCACCGTCAGGCCGCCCAGCGCGGCGTAGATGGCGAGCTGCTCGGGGGAGGGCACGGGAACCCTGCCGACGATCGGCAGTGCGATCGAATAGGACTTGCCCTGTTTCACCCGCTCGGAGGCTTGGCGCTGGGCGGCGAGGAGTTTGTCTGTCAAGAACATGTTCGTGTCCTGTTCATGTGGTAGATCCGTCGAGGTCACAGACGCGGGCTTGGCTTGAATCCATGGCCGAAGCCTTACGTCTCGCCGGACCGGACGTCCTCCTCGACACGGGCGCGCGGTTGCTGACGCCCGCTGTCCGGGAAATCTACGCCCTCCTGGTGAACGCCGGAATTCTCGTCGTCGAGGACTGACTCGTCCGGATCACCCAGCAGTGGGGTGAGGCGGTCCAGCACGGCCGGGGCATACATGCCGAGCACGGATGCCACCCCCGTAGCCAGAAATGCCTGACCCCACCCGAGCGGGTCGAGCGGTGTGCATCCGAACAATTGGCTCAAGCCCGGAGTGTTGATCACCGCCGCCAAGGTCAGCAGCGATCCGGCCGCAGTGGCCACGACCAGCGGAGCCTGTGAGTCGGCCACGGTCTGCGTCAGCTGCGTGCACACCAGCCCCACCAGGGCGACAGTGGCCGCCCGGCGCTGCGTGCCGGTCATCCGTCCCATCGCCCAGGCGAGGGTTGCGCCGGCTGTGGTCGCCGCGCCGCGGACCGCGACCGCCCGCCACAAGGCCGCCTCGTCACGGTCGGCCGCGCCGTTTCCGTCCTGGCTACTGACGGCGAGGGCGGCCGCGGGCAGGGCGTCGGTCAGCATGTTGACCAGGAGCATCTGCCGGGCGCTGAGCACCGACCGGCCGGTGATCACGGTGCTGAGCAGGGCGAACGCCACCTCGCCGGCGTTGCCGCCGAGCAACACCGACACTGACGAGTGCACCCGGCGCCACAGCTGCTGAGCTTCGTCGAGAGCCCCGATCAACGCCTCGATGTGGCCGTCGAGGAGCAGCATGTCCGCGGCGGTGCGGGCGGGGTCGCTGCCTGGTGCGGCCACCCCGATCCCCACACTGGCGGCCCGGATCGCGGCGGCGTCATTGGCGCCGTCACCGACCATCGCGGTGACCATGCCGATGCCTTCCAGGGTTTGGATGACCTCGATCTTGTGTTCCGGGGACATCCGGGCGAAGACGACCTGGGTGCGCACCGCCTCGGCGCGTTCATCGGCCGACATGGACTCCCACTCGGTGCCGGTGATGACCCCTTCCGGCGGCAGATCCAGTCCGAGTTCGCCGGCGATGACCGCCGCCGTCACCGGGTGGTCGCCGGTGATCAGCCGTACACCGACACCGCGGGCGGACAGTTCGGTCAGCAGTGCGGGGGCCGCCT
>JAGQTS010000060.1 GCA_020438895.1 Mycobacterium sp. | reverse complement strand
CGATCGGCAGCTTCCAGGCGGTCGCCCAGCGGCTCGCAGACGGCTACATCGACGTCAAGGGTGTGCGATTGACACTCGACCAGGCCGCGTGGCGATTGTCCGAAGACCTGCCCGCCACTTCCGAGGTGGCCACCGCGGCATTCTGGGCAGCCGATGCCGGACACCGGGTGGCGCATACCGCTGTCCACGTGCACGGCGGGGTGGGGATCGACATGGACCATCCGGTGCACCGCTACTTCATCACGGCGAAGCAAACCGAGTTCGCCCTCGGTGGGGCTACCGCTCAGTTGCGGCTCATCGGGCGGGACCTGGCCGAAATTCCGGCCTGATGCGGCTCGGGACATCGGATCATCGCGGTCCGGGTGTCGGCTCGGGCCGATAGTATCTGCAGTCCGTGAGGTTCTCCGCAGCCGCTGCTGTCGTCGCGTCGCTGGCGACACTGATCGGTGCGCCCGCCGCGGCGGCCGCTCCCCCCTGCCCGGACGTGGATGTGGTGTTCGCCCGGGGCACCGGGGAGCCGACCGGCGTCGGCGTGATCGGGCAGGCATTCATCGATGCCCTCAGGTCCGATATCGGCGATGCCGCGACGGTGGACGTCTATCCGGTCAACTACCCGGCGAGCAGGGACTACCCGACCGCCGTGGAGGGTGTGGTGGATGCGAACAACCATATCCGCGACATTGTTGCCCGGTGCTCCGCCACCCAACTGGTGCTCGGTGGCTACTCGCAGGGCGCCGGGGTCATCGCCCTGCTGACCTCGGACGGCACCGCCGTCGGCTCCGCCGCTCTCCCCGGCCTTCCGGCCCCGCTGCCGCCCGACGTGGGTGAGCATGTGGCGGCGGTGGCGCTGTTCGGCAGGCCATCGGCGGCAACCCTGAATGTGGAGAACATGCCGCCCATCACCATCAGTCCACTGTTCGCAGCCAAGACCATCGACCTGTGTGTCGACGGCGATCCGATCTGTTCGCCCAATCAGAGCACGAGCATCGTGCCGCACCTGCTCTACGGGGTGAACGGAATGGCGAGTCAGGCAGCCGATTTCGCTGCCGGCCGACTCGGCGAGCCGGCATAACCCACTCCCCGGCCGGCTGCGCCCGTCAGCCCGCCAGCGAGGGGATGACCGCCTCGATCAGGTGCGGTCCGGGTTCGCCGAACGACCATCGCAGCGCTTCGGCGAGTTCTTCGGCGGTGCTCACCCGTCGCGCCGGGACACCCATCCCCTCGGCGATCCGGACGAAATCCAGGATCGGCGGGGTCAGGTCAAGCAGCGACTCGGCCTGCGGGCCGGCCCCACTCTGCGCCCCGACCCGCAGAAGTTCGATGCGCAGGATGTCGTAGGCCCGGTTGGCGTACACCACCGTGGTGATGTCGAGATTCTCCCGGGAGTGACTCCATAGCGCCGAGATGGTGTACATCGCCGACCCGTCGGACTCCAGGCACAGCACCGGTCTGTCCGGGGCGGCCACCGCGGCACCGAGGGCCACCGGCAGCGCATAGCCGATCGAACCTCCGGTCAGCGTCAACCAATCATGCGCCGGGGCTCCCGCGGTGGACTGCGGTAGCAGAATCCCGGATGTATTGGCCTCGTCGACCACGATCACCCGCTCGGGCAGCATCGCACCGATCACCTCGGCCGAGTTCTGCACGGTCAGCGGTCCGGTTGGCATCTCGGGGCGCGCCGCAACCGCAGTCGGCGCGACGACGGCCCCGGCCAAGGCGTCAGCCAGGGCGGTGAGCGCCGCGGCCGCACCCACCGGGCCGGACAGCCGATACACCTCGCATCCCTCCGGAACCAGGTCACTGGGCTTGCCCGGGTAGCCGAAGAACGTTACCGGCGACGCCGCCCCGGCCAGGATCAGCCGCCGTGTACCCCGCAACTGTTCGACCGCCGCCTCACCGAAATAGGCGATCCGTTCGACAGCCGGAATCCCGGCGCCACGCTCCAGCCGAGCCGGGAACGTCTCGCAGAACAGCCGGGCCCCGAAACGCAACGCCAACCGTGCCGCGGCCCGGAGACCGTCGGCCCGGGTGGCGTCACCACCGACCAGGATGACGGCGGGTTCCTCGGCGCGCAGCGCCTCCTCTGCTGCGGCGAAATCGTACTCGTGGGTGTCTGCTTCGGCGGAGGCCGCTTCGGCCACTCCCGCACCGTCGGACCAGGAGACATCTGCGGGCAGGATCAGCGTGGCGATGCGGTGCTCGACGCGGGCGAAGGCGACGGCGGCCACCGCGTCGGCACCGACATCGGCTGTTCTCATCGTGCGGCGTACCCAACCGGACACGGTCCCGGCCACGGCGTCGATGTCAGACTCCAGGGGCGCGTCGAAGTGCTTGTGATAGGTCGCGTGGTCACCGACGACCACCAGAACGGGGACATGGGCACGACGCGCGTTGTGCAGGTTGGCCAACCCGTTGCCCAAGCCCGGACCCAGGTGAAGCAGCACCGCCGCCGGGTCACCGGACATCCGGGCGTAGCCGTCCGCGGCGCCTGTGGCGACCCCTTCGAAAAGGGTGAGGACACCGCGCATCTCGGGCACCGTGTCCAGTGCGGCGACGAAATGCATCTCCGAGGTTCCGGGGTTGGCGAAGCACACCCGAACGCCGTTGCCGACCAGCGTGGAAAGCAGTGCCTGTGCGCCGTTCACGAACACCGCCCCCTCAGCATCGAGAAGACGCGGTCGGCGTTGCCGCCGAGAAAGTTGTGTCGCGTGCCATCGGCGAGATCGAGTTCGTCAAGCCCTTCCAACGAGTGCGAATGCCCAATCATCGGAAAGTTGCTGCCGTAAAGGACCTTTCGTGATCCCATCTCGGTCTTCATGAACGCGACCAACTCCGCGGGTAGCCGACGGGTGGTGTAGGCAGAGGTGTCGATATAGACATTGCGATGCTTACGTGCGACGGCGATCATCTCCTCGGTCCAGGGATAACCGACGTGCCCGCAGACGATCGTCAGTTCCGGGAAGTCGATGGCGACTTGGTCGATGTACGGGATCGGCCGTCCGGTCTCGGAAGGCATGAGGGGGCCGGTGTGGCCGACCTGGGTGCAGAACGGGACTGCCCGTTCAATGCATTCGGCGTACAGCGGGTAGTAACGGCGATCGGTGGGCGCGGACTCCCACAGCCAGGGCAGCATGCGTAGGCCGACAAAGCCCTCGTCAACCACCCGCCGCCGCAGTTCACGAACCGCCTCCATGGGGCGGCTGAGATCCACGGCGGCCACCGCGGCGAACCGACCGGGGTAGCGCCGGACCCATTCGGCAACCTGGTCGTTGGAGATCAGATCCTGGCCGTGCGGCCCCCACCAGGCGGTCAACAACCCCATGTCCACACCCGCGGCATCCATCGAAGCAATCGTCGTCTCGATCGGCGGGTCCTCATCCGGCACCTGTCCGCCGGTCCACCTCAGCAGCGAGGCGAACATGCCATGGGACATGAACCGACGCGTCGGGTGTTGCATCCAGGCGTCGATCCTCATCGGGTCGACTGTAGCGCCGCTCAGCCGCGGATATCGTCCAGTCGCCGGGTCGCGCCGTCGAAGCCGGAGACCAAGTCGGCGATGATCTCGGCGGCGGGCCGGATCGTGTCCATGCGGCCGACGATCTGCCCGACCGGCATGGCCACCGCGGTCGGATCGTTCGATTGGTTCATCCGCTGATGCGCCTGTGCCACCAGAACGTTCTGCAAGGGCATCGGCAGCGGGTCCGGCGCGCCCTCGGCGTCCCAGGCGTCGGTCCAGCGACTCTTGAGCAGTCTGGCGGGCTTACCGGAGTAGATCCGGCGGCGGACGGTGTCACTGGACGTCGCGCCCAGCAATGCCTGCTGGATCACCGACGGGCCGTCCCCGTCGCGGGCACCGAGGTCGTATTCGGCGGCGGTCAGGAATGCCGAACCCATCCACACCCCGGACGCACCGAGGGCCAGTGCGGCCGCGACCTGGCGGCCGGTTCCGATGCCACCCGCAGCCAGCACCGGGGTGGTTCCCACCGCGTCGACGACTTCCGGGACCAACACCATCGACGCGATCTCGCCGGTGTGCCCGCCGGCCTCGTAGCCCTGTGCCACGACGATGTCCACGCCATTGTCGACATGCCGCCGGGCGTGCGCGGCGGTGCCGGCCAATGCGGCCAGTGGGACCCCGACCGCGTGCGCCTGCTCGATCACATCGGTCGGTGGGGAGCCGAGGGCATTGGCGATCAGGCTGATTCGGTGGCCGAGGGCGACCTCGACATGAGAGCGGGCCACCGAATGCAGCCAACCGAGGACTCCGTCGTTGCCACCGCCGTCCTCGGATAGCGGCGGCACCCCCAGCTCGGCCAGCGTCTTGGTGACGAAGTCGCGGTGTGTCTGCGGAATGAGCGTGGCGATGTCGAGCGTGGTGCCTTCGGTGGGGACCGTGGCCGGCATCACCACATCCACCCCGTACGGCTTCCCGTCGGTGTTGGTATCCATCCAGTTCAGCACCGACTCGAGGTCCTCAGCGTCGTTGAACCGCACACAGCCGAGCACACCCATGCCACCGGCCCGGGTAACCGCGGCGGCCACCTTCTCCGAAGGCGTGAAGACGAAGATCGGGTGGTCGATGTCGAAGCGGTCGCAGAGCTCGGTACGCATCAATCGCCTTCCCGTTGATCCACTGGGGCGCGCTTGCTGTGGACCTCGTCGGCGGGCCGCTGTTCGGTCTGCTTCTTAGCCCAGGTGTAGTCCGGTTTGCCGGCCGGCGAACGCTTGACCTCGTCGACGAGCCACAGGCTTCGCGGCACCTTGTAGCCGGCAATGTGGTTGCGCACGAAGGCATCCAGATCGCCGAGCGTCGGACGGAGGCCTGCGCGCGGTGCCACCACGGCGGCCACGTGCTGACCGTAGCGGTCGTCGGGAACACCGACCACCAGGGCGTCGAAAACCTCGGGATGGCCCTTGAGCGCGGCCTCCACCTCCTCGGGGTACACCTTCTCCCCACCGGTGTTGATCGAGACCGAACCACGGCCGAGCATGGTGACGCTGCCATCCTCTTCGACCATGGCGTAGTCCCCCGGGATGGCGTAGCGCACACCGTTGATGGTGCGGAAGGTCTCAGCCGTCTTCTTCTCGTCCTTGTAGTAGCCGATCGGGATATTGCCGCGCTTGGCAAGGATTCCGCGCACACCGGATCCGGGCAGCACCTCGTTACCGTCCTCGTCGAGCACTACGGTGTTCCTGTCGATGGCGACCCGAGGACCGCCGGCCTGGACCTGCCCCTTCGCTGCGATGCTGGTACCCCCGAACCCGGTTTCCGAGGACCCGATGGAATCGGTGATCACCCGGTTGGGCAGTAGCTCCAGGAACCGTTCCTTCAGGCTCGGGGAAAACAGCGCGGCGGTGCTGGCGAGCAGGAACAACGAGGAGAGGTCACGCTCCCCGACGGTGCCCTCCAAAACGTCGAGCAGTGGCCGCCCCATCGCGTCGCCGGTGAAGAACAGCAAGTTGACCTTGTGCCTCTCGATGGCATCCCATACCTGCTCGGCGTCGAATTCCGGTGCCAGCACGACGGTTTGACCGGCGAACAGTGCCATCCAGGTCGCCGACTGGGTGGCGCCGTGGATCATCGGCGGGATCGGGAAGCGGACCATCGGCGGGGCCGCGACCGCCTGCTTGGCGTGGTCGTACTCGTCTTCCACGAATTGCCCGGTGGCGAAGTCGGTTCCGCCGAGCAACACCCGGTAGATGTCCTCGTGCCGCCACATCACGCCTTTGGGAAATCCGGTGGTGCCGCCGGTGTAGAGCAGGTAGATGTCATCGGGGCTGCGCTCGCCGAAGTCGCGAAGAGGCGAACCCTGCGCGATCGCTTCGGAGAACTCCACTCCCCCGTAGCGCCGGTAGTCGTCGTCGGTCCCGTCCTCCACGACGAGAACGGTCGTGACGTTCGGCGTCTCCGGTAACACATTGGCGACCCGATCGGCGTACTGGCGTTCATGCACCAATGCCACCATGTCGGAGTTGTCGAACAGGTACCGCAGTTCGCCCTCGACGTAGCGATAGTTGACGTTGACCAGAATGGCCCCGGCCTTGACGATGCCCAGCATCGCGATGACGATCTCGATGCGGTTGCGGCAGTACAGGCCGACCTTGTCACCCTTTCCGACACCGTGGTCGATCAGGTAGTGAGCGAACCGGTTCGCCTTCTCCTCAAGTTCGGCATAGGTGATCTCGTCGTCGCCGCAGATCAGGGCGACGCGGTCGGGCACCGCGTCGATGGCGTGCTCGGCAAGGTCGGCGATGTTCAGGGCCACGTGCCCAAATTAGAACGTGTTACATTTTTTCTCAAGCACGGACCGGAAGGCGGCAGCCATGGCGGACGCTCTCATCGAGCAGCGCGGACACGTCCTCATCGTCACCATGAACCGTCCGGAGACCCGCAATGCGCTTTCCGGCGAGATGCTCTCGATCATGGTCGAGGCCTGGGACCGCGTCGACAACGACCCCGACATCCGGGTCTGCATCCTCACCGGTGCCGGCGGCTACTTCTGTGCGGGCATGGACCTCAAGGCGGCAACCGCCAAGCCGCCGGGTGACTCCTTCAAGGACGGCAGTTACGACCCGTCCCGCATCGATGGTCTGCTCAAGGGCCGGCGGCTGACCAAGCCGCTGATCGCCGCCGTCGAGGGGCCGGCGATCGCCGGCGGCACCGAGATCCTGCAGGGCACCGACATCCGGGTGGCCGGCGAGAGCGCGACGTTCGGCATCTCCGAAGCGCGGTGGAGCCTCTACCCGATGGGCGGCTCGGCGGTGCGCCTGGTGCGCCAGATTCCCTACACCATCGCCTGCGATCTGCTGCTCACCGGCCGCCACATCACCGCCGCGGAGGCCAAGGAGATCGGCCTGATCGGACATGTGGTGTCCGACGGCATGGCACTGGAGCGCGCCCTGGACATCGCCGACGTGATCGCGAACAACGGGCCGTTGGCGGTACAGGCGATCCTCCGGTCGATTCGCGAGACCGAGGGTATGCCCGAAAACGACGCCTTCACGATCGACACCCGCATCGGTATCGATGTGTTCCTGTCCGAGGATGCCAAGGAGGGCCCGCGCGCCTTCAAGGAGAAGCGTCCGCCCCGGTTCACGATGCGCTGAGGACCGCACCGCTCGGCAACGCTCCCTTCGGCGAATGTGAAGCCACTGCCAAAAGCCGGCCCGATGTTCGCAGTGGTTTCACGTTCGGGAGGGTGTCAGTGCGGGTCGGGACACTGCCGGCATGGCCAAGCCCTTCATCGGCAGCGAGGCGCTCGCCGCGCATTCCCTCACTCCCTACGCGTTGCGCAGCCGTTTTACGCCGCTCTACCCGAATGTCTATCTCCCGGAGGGCACCGAGGTGACCGCGGCGGCGCGGGCGCACGCGGCCTGGCTGTGGTCCGGCAGACGCGGTGTGGTTGCCGGGCGTTCGGCCGCAGCGCTGCACGCGAGTAGATGGGTCGACCATCGTCTGCCCGCCCAGCTCCTCTGGGATAACAGGCATGCCCCGGCCGCCATCGAGACGTGGTCGGATGCCTACCGCGACGACGAACTGGCCGTGATCGACGGAATGACGGTCACCAACCCGGTACGCACGGCACTCGATATCGCCTGCCGTAGCCGACTCGGCCCGGGGGTGGCAGCGATCGACGCCCTGGCCCGCGCAACCCGGCTGCGACTCAGCGACGTCGACGACATCGCGCGCCGCTATCGAGGCCGCCGCGGTATCCGAACGGCGCGCAGCATCCTGCAACTGGTCGACGCGGGAGCCGAATCGCCCCGCGAAACCTGGCTGCGGTTGTTACTGATCCGGGCCGGCTTCCCGCGACCCAAGACTCAGATACCGGTCCACAACGAGTTCGGCGTGGTCGTCGCCGTCCTCGACATGGGTTGGGAAGACCGCAAGATCGCCGCGGAGTACGACGGAGACCATCATCGGACCAGCCGCCGGACCTTCTACAACGACATCCGGCGGGCTGAGGACGTGACCGAACTGGGGTGGATTCACATCCGGGTCACCGTCCAGGACACCGAAGGCTCGATCCTTCGCCGTGTCCGTGATGCCTTCGCGCGTCGAACGTGAGCCCACTGCGAGATTACTGTCGACTTTCCGCAGTGGATTCACACTCGGCAACGGCGTCAGCCGAGCAGCGGGGCGGTCGGGGTGAATACCACCGGCATCGACTCCAGACCGCTGACGAAGTTCGCCGGCCGCAGCGGTAGTGCCGAGTCGTCAGCCAACCGCAGGTCAGGCAGCCGGGTCACCAGTTTGCGCAGCATCGTCGTCAGCTCCAGTCGGGCCAACTGGTTGCCGAGACAGAAGTGCGTGCCGAACCCGAAAGCCAGGTGACTGTTGGGGTTTCGGTCAATCCTGAAGTTCTCCGGGTCGCCGAACACGTCCTCGTCGAAGTTCGCGGACTCGAAGAGCAGCACCATCTTCTCGCCGGCGCGCAACCGCGCGCCGTGGAACTCAGCGTCAGCGGTCAGTGTCCGGGCCATGTTCTTCACCGGCGAAGTCCAGCGCAGCATCTCCTCAACGGCCGCCGGAGTCTGCGTGTCGTCGAGGACCAATTGGTCCCACTGGTCGCGGTGGCGCAGCAACTGTTCGGTGCCGCCGGACAGCGTGTGCCGGGTGGTCTCGTCGCCACCGATCAGGATCAGCAGGGTCTCGAAGACGATCTCGTCGTCGGACATCCGCTGGCCGTCGACCTCGGAGTTGACCAGGACGGAGAACAGGTCGCCGGTGGGCTCGGCCCGGCGTTTGGCCGTCGTCTCCATGGCGAACGCGGAGTATGCCGCGAACGCGGTCATCAGTGCCTGCACGGCGGCCTCATCCGCGGCTGAACTCAGCCCGCAGACGAGGTCGTCGGACCACGTCAACAGGGTCGCCCGGTCGGCGGGAAGCACGCCGAGCATGTCGCCGATCACCGCCATCGGCAACGGGGCGGCGATATCGCGGACGAAGTCGCACTCGCCCCGTTCGCACACTGCGTCGATCAGGCTATCGCACAAGTTCGCTATCCCGGCTGCCTGGTCCATCACGCGTTTGCGGGTGAAGCCGGCGTTGACGAGTTTGCGTCGTAGCAGGTGCGCCGGGTCGTCCATGTCGATCATGTACGGCATGGCGGGCTGGTCGGGCCGGATGCCGCCCGTGGATGAGAACAGTTCGGGGTTGCGTTCAGCGCCGATCACGGCCTGATAGGTCGCGGCCGCGGCCAGCCCGTTGCGGTCGCGAAAAACCGGCTCATGGGTCCGCATCCAGCGGTAGACGGACCGTGCGCCGCCGTCGGCGTAGAAGTTGCCATCAGTCAGGTCGATGTCCGGACGCGCCACGGTATCGGTCATTGCCGCTTCTCCCATCTGTTCGCTGTCCGGTTTACAGTGAGCCTATGTCCGTGTCCCAGCACACCGTCGCCGGCACCGTGCTGACCATGCCGGTGCGGATCCGCAAAGCCGACGTTCACACCGCGATGTTCCCGGTGCCCGCCGACGCCGCCCAGCACCTGATCGACTACAGCGGGCTGAAGGTCTTTCGGTACCGACCCGGCCGGGCGATCGTGACGCTGATGCTCGCTCGCTACCTCGACGGCGATCTGGGCAGGTACCACGAGTTCGGCACCTGCGTGATGGTCAACCCCCCCGGATCGACGGGTGCGGGCCTTCTCGGTCTCAGCCGGGCCGCAGCGTTCATTCACCACCTGCCGGTCGACCAGGCGTTCACCCTGGAGGCCGGTCGAAGCATCTGGGGATTCCCGAAGATCATGGCGGACTTCACGATCCGAGACTCGGCCAGCTTCGGCTTCGAGGTTTCCGAGGGTGGATCGTTGATCGCGGCCATGCAGTTCCACCGGGGTATCCCGGTACCCTCGCTGCGGAAGCGCCCGCATATCCTGAAGACCTACTCCTGCGGTGACGGCAACACTCGCGAAGTGCCCTGGGAGATGACCAATCGGCACGTGCGAGTGCGACCCGGCGGGGCGACCCTGCGACTGGGCGACCATCCCTACGCCGCCGAACTCGCCGCTTTGGGGCTGCCCAGGCGGCCGATGATGTCCGGGGCGGTGGGTCATCTGGCAATGACGTTCGGCGACGGACACGTTGTCGGCTGACATCCCCGCCGCGTCATAGCAGCGTCATAGCAGCGCGGCGAGTTCCCTCACCTGATCCGGGCTTCGCGCCCCGATCACCATCATCGTCACCCCGGCGGACTCCCACACCGCGATCTGCCTGCGGACATGATCGACATCACCGACGATCGCCGCGTCATCGACCAGTTCGTCGGGAATGACCGTGGCGGCCTCTTCTTTCCGGCCGGACCTGAACAACTTCGTGACATCCTCGACGACCTCGGCGTAACCCATCCGCCGGTAGACCTCGGCGTGGAAATTGGTGTCCTCCGAACCCATCCCGCCCATGTACAGCGCGAGGAACGGTTTGATCATCTCGAATGTGGCGGCGCGGTCGTCGGTGATCACGACCTGGGCCGTGGCGCAGATCTCGAAGTCCTCGCGGGTTCGCCTCGCACCGGGTCGGGCGAACCCCTCATCGAGCCATTCGTTGTACATATCGGCCAGGCGGGGCGAATAGAAGATCGGCAACCAGCCATCACAGATCTCCGCGGCCAGTGCGATGTTCTTCGGGCCTTCGGCCCCCAGCATGATGGGAATGTCCGCCCGAAGCGGATGGACGATCGGCTTGAGGGATTTGCCCAAACCGGTAGTGCCCTCTCCGGTCAGTGGCAGCCGATAGTGCGGGCCGGTGCTGGTCACCGGCGCCTCCCGGGCCCATACCTGCCGCACGATGTCGATGTATTCACGGGTGCGTGCCAGCGGCTTGGGGAAGCGCTGGCCATACCAGCCCTCGACGACCTGCGGCCCCGACACCCCGAGGCCGAGAACATGCCGGCCGCCGGAGAGGTGGTCCAGCGTCAGCGATGCCATCGCGCACGCGGTGGGCGTCCGCGCCGACAGTTGGACCACCGAAGTGCCCAGACGCAATTTCACCGTCTGACGACCCCACCAGGCCAGCGGAGTAAAGGCATCCGAGCCCCAGGCCTCAGC
Source organism: Mycobacterium sp. (assembly GCA_020438895.1). Classification (GTDB taxonomy): domain Bacteria; phylum Actinomycetota; class Actinomycetes; order Mycobacteriales; family Mycobacteriaceae; genus Mycobacterium. The sequence goes on along the minus strand of JAGQTS010000060.1, from coordinate 35,814 downwards.
GGTGAACACCGTGTCGAAGTCGGCTTCCTCGGCGGCCGCCACCAGTTCGGCGTGGTTGTCGGGCGGCTGGGCACCCCAGTAACCGAGTTGCAGGCCGAGTTTCATCCGGTGCCGCCTTTCTGTTCCCCTCAACGATCCGTGCACGTTCCTTGCCACGATTCTTAGAACCTGTTCTACTCGATGGCGTGAGCGTCAGCCAGAGCACGCCGGCCATCATGGCCTTGACAGACTCCCACGAAGCTCCGCTTTCGGCGCCGCTGACCCTGTCTTTCGACTACACCCGTTCGGTCGGTCCGACGCTGGGCGCGTTCTTCACGGCATTACGGGGTCGGCACATCGTGGGCGTCCGCGGATCGGACGGTCGGGTGCATGTTCCGGTCGTGGAATACGACCCGGTCGATGCGCAGCCGCTGACCGAGATCGTCCCGGTCGGCAGTTCGGGAACCGTCGTGTCGTGGACGTGGCAGGCGCATCCGCTGGCCGGGCAGCCGTTGGACCGGCCGTTCGCCTGGGCGCTGATCAAACTCGACGGCGCCGACACCGCCCTCCTGCACGCCGTGGACACCGGCGGGGTTCCGGACGCGGTGACGACGGGCATCCGGGTGCATGCGACCTGGGTCGACGCCCCCGTCGGTGCGATCACCGACATCGCCTGCTTCGTCCCCGGCGATACGCCCGAAGGACCGCCGGATCACCCGGCCGGTATCCGGGTCGACGACGGTGACCCGGTCACGATGATCGTGACACCGGAGAACCTGAGCGTGCAGCACAGCGCATCCGCCCCGGAAAGCATGTACCTGCGCGCCCTGGCGCAGGGAATGCTTCTGGGCGCGCGCCGCGGCGACACCGGGAAGGTCTACTTTCCGCCCAGGGAGGCCGATCCCTCCACGGGTCAGGAACTCGACCAATTCGTCGAGTTGCCCGATACCGGGACGGTGACGACATTCGCCATCATCAACATCCCTTTCGCCGGCCAGAAGATCAAGCCGCCCTACGTGGCCGCGTACATTCTGCTCGACGGTGCCGATATCCCCTTCCTCCATCTGGTCACCGAGATCGACGCATCCGAGGTTCGCATGGGCATGCGGGTCAAAGCGGTGTGGAAACCGCGCGAGGAGTGGGACTTGGGCATCGACAATATCGAGCACTTCGCGCCCTCCGGCGAGCCCGATGCGGACTATGACAGCTACAAGCACCACCTGTGATCGTCGGAATTCGATGACCGCTTGCGCGAAGGGGAACTGAGCACGCCATGAGCAGAGACGTCGCCGTCGTCGGCTTCGCGCATGCACCGCACGTCCGCCGCGCCGCCGGAACGACCAACGGCGTCGAGATGCTGATGCCCTGTTTTTCCGCCCTCTACGAGGAGTTGGGCATCACCCAGCGCGACATCGGCTTCTGGTGTTCCGGGTCGTCGGATTACCTTGCAGGAAGGGCATTTTCGTTTCTCAACGCGATCGACGCGATCGGCGCGGTTCCACCGATCAACGAGTCCCACGTGGAGATGGACGCAGCGTGGGCGTTGTATGAGGCCTACATCAAGGTACTGACCGGTCAGGTGGATACCGCTCTGGTGTACGGCTTCGGCAAGTCCAGTGCCGGGACGTTGCGGCGCGTGCTGGCACTGCAGACCGACCCGTACACCGTTGCCCCGTTGATGCCCGACGCGGTGTCGATGGCCGGCCTTCAGGCCCGTCTCGGACTGGATTCAGGCACATGGACGCCGGCGGCGATGGCCGAGGTGGCCCTGGCGAGCATGACAGCAGCGCCCAGAACCGACGCGGTCGAAGCGGCCGGCTCGGTGGACGAGTTACTGGGCCGGCCGTTCTTCGCCGACCCCCTGCGACGCCACGACATCGCACCCATCACGGACGGCGCTTCCGCGATCGTCATCGCGGCCGGCGACCGCGCGCGGGAGTTACGCGAAAGGCCTGCCTGGATAACAGGGTTCGAACACCGGATAGAGACACCGGTCCTCGGTGCCCGGGATCTGACCACCTCGCCGTCGACGGCGGCCTCCGCGCGGGCGGCTACCGGCGGAGACCTGGGTTCAATCGATGTGGCGGAGATCTACGCAGCGTTCACCCACCAGCACCTGATCCTGGTCGAGGCGATCGGGCTGCCGGGCTCGACGACCATCAACCCCTCCGGTGGACCCCTGGCAGCGAACCCGATGTTCTCCGCAGGACTGGAACGCATCGGCTTCGCCGCGCGGCACATCTTCGACGGCTCCGCCCGGCGGGTGCTGGCCCATGCCACCAGCGGGCCTGTGCTGCAACAGAATCTGGTCGCCGTGCTGGAAGGTGAGTGATGGCAGCCGCAACGACACGACATCTGGCCGCAGTGCTGGGAACCGGACAGACCAAGTACGTCGCCAAACGCACCGACGTCTCGATGAGCGGCCTGGTTCGGGAGGCCATCGACCGTGCTGTGGCCGACAGTGGGGCGGAGTTCGCCGACATCGACGCAGTCGTCGTCGGCAAGGCCCCCGACTTTTTCGAGGGCGTGATGATGCCGGAACTGTTCATGGCCGACGCCATGGGCGCCACCGGCAAGCCGCTCATCCGCGTGCACACCGCCGGATCGGTCGGTGGGTCGACCGCGGTGGTGGCCGCCAGCTTGGTCCAGTCCGGCCGCTATCGCCGGGTGCTCGCCGTCGCGTGGGAGAAACAATCCGAGTCGAATGCCATGTGGGCGTTGTCCATTCCGGTGCCGTTCACCAAACCGGTCGGCGCCGGCGCCGGGGGCTACTTCGCCCCGCACATCCGCGCTTACATCCGCCGCTCCGGCGCCCCTGCGCACATCGGGGCGATGGTCGCGGTGAAGGACCGCCTCAACGGCGCGAAGAACCCCCTGGCCCACCTGCACCAGCCGGATATCACCCTGGAGAAGGTGGTGGCCTCACCGATGCTGTGGGATCCGATCCGGTTCGACGAGACCTGTCCATCCTCGGACGGCGCGGCGGCGATGGTGATCGGTGACGAGGAGGCGGCCGACCGTCGGATCGCCGAGGGGAACCCCGTGGCCTGGGTTCACGCCACCGCGCTGCGAACCGAACCGATCGCGTTCTCCGGACGAGACCAGGTCAACCCGCAGGCGGGCCGGGACGCGGCCGCAGCGCTGTGGAAGGCCGCCGGGATCACCAGCCCCATCGACGAGATCGACGTCGCCGAGATCTACGTTCCGTTCTCCTGGTTCGAGCCGATGTGGCTGGAGAACCTCGGGTTCGCCGCCGAGGGTGCGGGATGGAAGCTCACCGAAGCCGGTGACACCGCGATCGGCGGCCGGATGCCGGTCAACCCGTCCGGCGGGGTGTTGTCGTCCAATCCGATTGGAGCGTCGGGACTGATCCGGTTCGCCGAGGCCGCGATCCAGGTGATGGGTAAGGCGGGCGATCACCAGGTGGCTGGGGCGCGCAAGGCGCTCGGCCACGCCTACGGTGGCGGATCTCAGTACTACTCGATGTGGGTGGTCGGCTCGGACAAGCCGGCCGCCCGGTGATCGGCATTCGTTGCGCCCGCCGACCGAAAAACTGTAACGTGTTCTAATTAGGGCATGGACAGCGGAGGCACATGATGACCACCGACATTCGCGAGATCGACACCGGCACGCTGCCGGACCGGTACGCCCGCGGTTGGCACTGTCTGGGTCCGGTACAGAACTTCCGGGACGGCCAGCCGCATCCGATCCATGCCTTCGGAACGAAGCTGGTCGTCTTCGCCGACTCCGCCGGAGACCTTCACGTGCTCGACGCCTACTGCCGCCACATGGGGGGAGACTTGTCGCAGGGCGCGATCAAGGGGGACGAGGTGGCCTGCCCGTTCCATGACTGGCGGTGGGGCGGTGACGGCCGCTGCAAGCTGGTGCCGTACGCCAAGCGGACCCCGAAATTGGCCAGGACCCGGTCCTGGCACACCGATGTGCGTGGCGGTCTGTTGTTCGTCTGGCACGACCATGAGGGCAATCCACCGCAGCCCGAAGTCCGCATCCCGGAGATCCCCCAATGGGCCAGCGAAACCTGGACCGACTGGAAGTGGAACTCGCTGCTGATCGAGGGCTCCAACTGCCGCGAGATCATCGACAACGTCACCGACATGGCGCACTTCTACTACATCCACTTCGGATTGCCGACGTACTTCAAGAACGTTTTCGAGGGGCACATCGCCTCCCAGTACCTGCACAACGTCGGGCGTCCCGACATCGGTGGTTTGGGGACCGCCTACGGCGATTCCCATCTCGATTCCGAGGCCAGCTATTTCGGCCCTTCGTTCATGATCAACTGGCTGCACAACACATACGGCGACTTCAAGGCTGAGTCGATTCTGATCAACTGTCATTACCCGGTCACTGCGGACTCGTTCGTCCTGCAGTGGGGTGTGATCGTGGAGAAGCCGACGGGTCTCGACGACGCGATGACCGAACGTCTGGCGACGGCGTTCACCGAGGGAGTCAGCAAGGGCTTCCTGCAGGACGTCGAGATCTGGAAGCACAAGACCCGGATCGAGAACCCGCTGCTGGTCGAGGAGGACGGCGCGGTCTACCAGATGCGTCGCTGGTACCAGCAGTTCTACGTTGACGTCGCCGACATCACCGCTGACATGACCGACCGATTCGAGATGGAGGTCGACACCACAAAGGCCAACGAGAAGTGGCAGGCCGAAGTCGAGGAGAACCTGCGCCGGCGGGCCGCCGAGAAGGCCAGCGGAGTGTGACCGGGGAATCCATGCCGGACATCGACGATGTAGCCCGATCGATGCTGCAGTTACACGGGATTCACACCGACGAGCACCGCCCGGCCAACGACGACGACGCCCCGGGGTGGGCCAAGGCTCCCGACTTCGCCAACGACCCCGCGCGAGCGGCGGCCATCCGTGATGCCACCCGCCGGGACCGCGAGCGTTACCTCACCGCCGGCCTCGCGGAGATCGACTGCCGTTTTTGTCACGCCGCGGTGCGGGTGAAGAAACTCGGGGCACCCTTCACGGCTGTGCAGTGGACCACCGCGGCATCCCAGCGATGCGCGTACTTCGCCGAAATCCGGGCAGAGGGAGGCAGCAGTGCCCGTGAACCGTCCTGCCCGCGACTGACCGACAGCATCCGGCATGCCGTCGCGGAGGGCTGCCTGGAGGAGCACTCCAGCGCGCCGGCCCCAGGCGACGGCTGACGGATCACAGACCCGAGAAGCGCTCCCTGACCTGATCATCGGTGAGCCCGTAGTCGGCCAGGGAGTAGGTGTGTTTGGGGGCGCGCCGCCCCTGCCTGCTGCCCTCCTCGGTGCGCCCGATCGCGGCATGGGCGGAATCGGTCATCTCGAGCCCGAAGTGCGCGTAGATGCTTGCCACCGTTCCGATCGGGTCGCCGATGAGGTCGTGGTAGTCCACGTCGAAGAACTGGGCGGGATTGGCGCCCGCCCGCACCGCGTTGAACCGTTCCAATCCCCGCGACCAGGTCTCCATCGAGTCCGCACCGATGGTCGCGCCGACGAAGGTCGTCGACCACCCCTGGGTGGTGTGCTGGGCCAGCGAACACATCGACGCCATGATGGTCTCCGGCCGGCGGTGGCATTGGATCACCAGCGCGTCGGGGTAGGTGTTCAGTAATGCGTCCAGGGCGAACAAGTGGCTGGGGTTCTTGAGCACCCAGCGTTTCTCGATGTCGTTGAGGCCGATCAGTTGCAGGTTGCGGCGGTGCCGTTGATACGGCCTGTCCCAGCTCTGGTCGGCGAGCCATCGTGCATACGTCGGAACATGGGCCAACGTCTCGTAGGACACCGAATGTACTGACTGGCGCAGCAATTGCCAGCATTCCTCGACCTCGTCGGCGGTCATGAAATGCAGTCCGGTGTAGTCCGGATTCTCTTCGTGGGCCTTCTTGAACCGGGCATCCAACTCAACGAAAACGGGGTTCTGCGGCCAGGTATCACGGGGCGGTCGGGGCTGGGGGAACTCCGCGAGCCACAGTTCCAGCCCCTGATGCCGCGGGTCCCCGCACAGCAGGCGGTGCAACGCCGTGGTGCCGGTACGGGGCAGTCCGGTCACAAAGATCGGCGCCATGATCGGCACGCCGGCATACCCGGGGTATTGCTTCCAGGACGCTTCGCTGATCAGCCGGGCCACCAGAGCGTTGCGCAGGAAAAAGCGGGACATCTTGCTGCCGATCTCGGTGAGGCCGGCGTCGCGGCGGTAGGACTCGAGCAGCACCGACAGAGCCTCGACGTAATTGTCGTCGTCGGCACCGAAGTCATCGAGACCGACGGCCTTGACCGCTGAAGCTTTGAGGTCATCGACGGTCCCGACGTCGGTACGGGGCGTACTCAATCGCTCGCTCCTCCTCAGCACTCGTGCCTCGTGCCGCATCGTCGACTCGCCATCACGACTTGTACTCGCCGCAGTTCACATCCAGCGTCGCGCCGGTGATCCCGCTGGAGAGATCGCTGGCCATGAACAGGATCGCCGAAGCAACCTCGTCCTCTGTCGGCAGGCGGTTGAGGTCGGACTGGGCCGCGGTCATCTCGTAGATCTTCTCCACGGTGGTGCTGTACTTCCCAGCCTGGTGGGCAAAGTAGCTCTTCAGCGTCTCACCCCAGATATATCCGGGTGCAACGGAATTGACCCGGATTCCTTGGGATCCGAGCTCGGTTGCCAGCGACTGGGACATCGCCAGCAGAGCGGACTTGGCCATCTTGTAGGCGCCGTACTTCGGCTGGGAATGACGAATGACCATGGAATTGACGTTGACCACCGAACCCCGGCTGTCGGCCAGTGCGGGAGTGAAGGCCTGGGTCAGCCGCAACGCACCGAGCACGGTCAACTCGATGGCGTCCCGGATGTGCTGAAACGTGGTGTCGGCCAGTGGTTTCATCGACGGAACCCGGAAGGCGTTGTTGATCAGCACATCAACCGTGCCGTAGGCGAACAACGATCGGGCGACGAGGCTGTCAACCTGAGCATCGTCGGTGATGTCGGTACCCACCGCCAGAGCCCGGCCTCCCATGGCAGTGATCTCTGCGGCCACCTCATTGAGCCGCTCAACGGTCCGGGCGGCCAACACCAGATCCGCGCCGGCCGCTGCGCATCGGCGAGCCAGAGTCGTGCCCAACGCAGGGCCGACGCCACTGATGACGACGACCTTCCCCTCCAGCAAACCCGCCATCGGTCAACCCACCATTCTGTTCTGGATCTGCTGTTGGCGCAGAGCTATTCGCTCCCTCCACTGCTCGGGAGCGATGAGGTTGTGTCCGTAGTAGGGCAAGTGCTCAGGCACCGCCTCCACATGGACGAGGTCCACCGACGGCCCGTCAGCCTTGGTCAGTTCGCGCGATACGCGTTGCCAGCGGAACTGCAAAAAGCCCTTCCGGTGACCGACCGTCTCAACCCAGTTGACGATGCCCGGATCGCAATCTGAGACCACGATCCGGATCTTCCCGTCGGGATCCTGCTGCGCCTGAGTTCCGTTCAGCGAGGTCTGGTGGTTGATGTAGTCCAGCGAGATGTACCAGAGACTGCCCAATTGGAAGCCCAGGTAGGGCGCGTCGGGCACCGGAAGCGTGATCACCAGTGCCTCGTCGGGCGCAAGGGCAAAATGCCCGGCGGATGAGTATTGGGTGGCCAGACCGCCGGGGGTGAGTCGCGGCGCCACCATGGTGTTGGCCGGGATGTTCGTATAGAACCATTGCGGGAATTGCAGCCAGGTCCTGACCCGCTGCACGAGTTGCTTACCCGCTGTGACCCAGCGCTTTTCGATCAGTTCCTTGGTCAGCGCCGGTGGCGCGGTCCCGGCGGTGTCGGTCCGGGCGATCGCCACGGTTCCGCGTCGCGCCGACCAGTCGTTGTACACCTCCCGTATCACCAGTTGCGCTGTGCCCTTGGGGGTGAACCGCCATTCGAAGCTACCGTCCGAGGCGATATCGAGTTCGCGGTCGTCGAAGGCCGTCTCGCTGTCGGGGACGTTCTGGTCGGTGTACTCACCGCCCAGTAGTTGGAAGCTGAGGTCGGTCGTGTCGCCGCGAGTCCCGGTCACCACGTACTCGTGTCCGGCGGTGACACGGGTGCCGAAGTAGAGCGTGTCGGGGTTGTCCAGGCCCATCTTGGTGAACGGGCCCGTTCCGGACTGCAGGAAGGGATGATCGCGGTCGTAGTCGAACGCCAGGTGCGTGCAGGCCGCGATGCCACCGGCCAGGTATTGCAGGCCTTCCAGCACGTCGGCCTCGGTCTCGGCGTGCGGCGCCTCGCGGACCAGTCTCTCCGCCTCGGCGATGGCGTCGAGCAGGGGCTGTGCGTACATCGACAACGGGCCTTCCCGTGTGGAATAGCGGACCGCATCTGTCGCCGTCCCGGTAGCAAACCTAGAACGTGTTCTAGTACGGAGTCAACCGCGGTCGCCGCCGCCGGGGTCAGGTGACGCAGGCGAGGGTGAACGGCAGCACCTCGCTCACCCCCGCCTGTCGCAGTACCCTTGCTGCCATCGTCAGGGTCCACCCGGTGTCGGCCACATCATCGATCAGGAGAACCGGGCCGCCCGGTTGGCCGGCCAGCCGCCCGAGGTCGGGCCGGACCCAGGAGTCGTGCAACGCGGCCACCCGGAACGCGGAGTTCGCCGCCGTCACCGGCCGGTGATCGTCCCGACACCTCAGCACGCCCAGGTTGGTCAGCCTTCCGAGGTCGGCCAGGCCCGTCACCATCGAGCTGATCAGAAGGGGGTGGGTGACCGAGTCGAGGCCCATCACCGCAACCGGCCGGGTATCCCAGGACCACGCGGCCAGCACGGCGACAGCGGCGGCCAGGACATCAGGCGGTACGGGTCCGTCGGGTTCGTCCAGCAACCGCCGCAACCGCACCCCCCAGCCAAGATCGGTCAGGCGTCCGATAGCCCGGCCCGGCGCCGGACCATCGGTGATACGGCCGCTCAGCGCACCCAGTCCCAGCTTGGCCATACCGGTGGGCCATTGCCTGCGGGGGCTCATCTCAACCCCGGGGCGTGCCAGCACATCCTGCGCCACGGCGACAGCACCGGAGTCCACCTGCACGGTAGGGCTGCTTCCGGTGCAGGTGTCGCAACGGCCGCATCGTTCGCCCGCGACCAGGTCCGGGTCGTCCAATTGCGCGCGCAGGAACTCCATCCGGCATCCCGTGGTGTCCTGGTAGTCGAGCATCGCCTGCTGCTCGCGGCGCCTGGCTTCTTCGAGCTTGCGGTACCGCGACTCGTCGTAGAACCAGGGCTCTCCGGTGCTGATCCAGCCGCCTTTCACTCGGCGGACGGCGCCGTCGACGTCGAGAACCTTGAGCACCATGTCCAACCGGGACCTGCCCAGGTCCACCAGTGGTTCCAGTGCCGCGGTCGACTGCGCCCTGTCGGGCTCGAGAGCGTCCAGTACCCGGCGCACCGTTGCTTCGGCGGGGAAGGCCAGTGATCCGAAGTAGCTCCAGATTTCGCGGTCTTGGGGGCTGGGCAGCAGGATCACCTGCGCGCTGGCGGTCGCACGTCCCGCGCGACCGACCTGCTGGTAGTAGGAGATCGGTGACGGTGGTGCGCCCAGGTGGATGACGAAACCGAGATCGGGCTTGTCGAACCCCATCCCCAGCGCCGAGGTTGCCACCAGTGCCTTGACCCGGTTGGCCAGCAGATCCGCCTCGAGTTGCTGACGTTCCGCCGGATCGGTACTCCCGGTGTATGCGGCAACGTCGTGACCCAGATCCCGCAGTAGCGTGGCAAGGTCGCGGGCGCCGGCCACGGTCAACGTGTAGATGATGCCGGAGCCGGGCAGCACCGCCAACTGCGCGCCGATCCACGCCGCGCGCTGGGCGGATTCGGGAATCTGCACCACCGACAGATGCAGCGACTCACGGTCCAGACCGCCACGCAGCACCACCGTGTCGCGGCCACCGACGCCGAGTTGCGCAGCGACGTCGTCGACGACCCGGTCATTGGCGGTCGCCGTCGTCGCCAGCACGGGTGTGCCCGTTCCCAACTCCCCGATCAGGGTGCGAATCCTGCGGTAGTCGGGACGGAAGTCGTGACCCCAGTCCGACACGCAATGGGCTTCGTCGACCACCACCAGGCCCGCGTCCGCGGCCAGGGCCGGCAGCACCGCGTCACGGAACTCCGGATTGTTCAACCGCTCCGGGCTGACCAGCAGCACATCCAGGGCCCGCTCGGCGACCCGTCGGTGGATGTCATCCCATTCGGTGACGTTGCCGGAGTTGATGGTGGCGGCGTGCACGCCGGCCCGCTCAGCGGCAGCAACCTGGTTGCGCATCAACGCCAGGAGCGGAGAGACGATCACCGTCGGACCACAACCCTGTTCCCGCAGCAGCTTTGCTGCGATGAAGTACACCGCCGATTTGCCCCACCCGGTTCGTTGCACGACCAGTGCGCGGCGGCGGGCCACCACCAGCGCCTCGATCGCCGTCCACTGGTCGTCGCGGAGCAACGCGTCGGGACCGGCCAGTTGCTCGAGGATCTCCTGCGCGCGGGCGCGAGTGTCGGCTGGGCTCGCGGCCGCCACCGGGGTCAGCCGCGTTCCTGTTCGCGCTTGATCTCCAGGGCGATGTCGATGAGCTGGTCCTCCTGGCCGCCGATCAGCTTGCGCTGGCCCGCCCGGTGCAGCAGCTGATGAGCCGGCACGCCGTAGCGTTCCCCTTGCCGCACAGCATGTTTGAGAAAGCTGGAGTAAACCCCCGAGTAGCCCATGATCAGCGCGTTACGGTCCAGCAGACATTCGGCCGGCATCGCCGGGGCGACCACATCTTCGGCGGCGTCGGCGATACCGAAGAAGTCGATCCCGGTCTTGACCCCGATCTTGTCGAACACCCCGATCAGCGCCTCTACCGGCGCATTGCCCGCCCCGGCCCCGAATCGGCGCACGCTGCCGTCGATCTGCTTGGCCCCGGCGCGCACCGCCTCGACCGAATTGGCAACCCCCAGGCCGAGGTTCTCGTGGCCATGAAAGCCGACTTCGGCATCCGACCCCAATTCGGCGACCAGCGCACCCACCCGGTCGGCCACCTCGTCGAGCACCAGAGCACCGGCGGAGTCGACGACGTACACGCACTGGCAACCCGCGTCGGCCATGATCCGGGCCTGGGCCGCCAGTTTCTCGGGAGCCAGGGTGTGACTCATCATCAGGAAGCCCACAGTTTCCAGCCCGAGTTCACGGGCCAGGCCGAAGTGCTGGATGGACACATCGGCCTCGGTGCAGTGGGTGGCGATCCGGCAGATCGACCCACCATTGTCTTGGGCCTGACGGATGTCCTCCTTGGTACCGACACCGGGCAACATCAGGAACGCGATTCGCGCTTCCACAGCCGTTTCCGCGGCGATCCTGATCAAGTCCTGCTCGGGCGTTCGGGAGAAGCCGTAGTTGAAACTCGACCCGCCCAGTCCGTCGCCGTGGGTCACCTCGATCACCGGCACGCCCGCGGCGTCCAGGGCGGCGACGATCGCGCGAACCTCCTCGATGGTGAACTGGTGCCGTTTGTGATGTGAACCGTCCCGCAGCGAGGTGTCGGTGATCCGGACATCCCAGATGGCGTCGCTCATCGGGTTCCTCCTGCCATGTCGACCTGCTCTCCGCCGGCACTGTCGGCGCTGACGGCGCGTTTGGCGATCTCCTCGCCGACTTTCGTCGCCGCGGCGGTCATGATGTCGAGGTTCCCGGCGTACGGCGGGAGGTAGTCGCCGGCCCCCTCGACTTCGACGAACGTGGTCACCACATGCTGGCCGCCGTTGACCACCGACGGCTCGTCGAACTGTGGTTCGTTGAGCAACCGATAGCCCGGCACGTAGGTCTGCACGGCGGCGACGACGTCATGAATGGACTGGATCACGGCGGATCGATCGGTATCGGGGGGAATTGCGCAGAAGATCGTGTCGCGCATGATCATCGGCGGCTCAGCCGGGTTGAGAATGATGATCGCTTTGCCCCGGCGCGCCCGGCCGATGGTCTCCACGCCCGCGCTGGTCGTCAGGGTGAACTCGTCGATGTTGGCCCGGGTTCCCGGTCCGGCCGAGACCGAGGCCACCGAGGCCACGATCTCCGCGTAGGGAACTCCCCCTTTTTCGACCAGCGCACGGGAGACCGCGTACACGATGGGGATGGTGGCCTGCCCGCCGCAGGTGACCATGTTGACGTTCGGCGCGTAAAGGTGCTCGTCGAGATTCGCCGGCGGTACCACCCCGGGTCCCACCGCGGCCGGGGTGAGGTCGATCGCGGTAATCCCGGCCTCGGCGTAGCGCGGCGCGGCGGCCTTGTGGACGTAGGCCGACGTCGCCTCGAACACCATGTCGGGGAGTTCTGGCCGGTCCAGCAGCCAGTCGACGCCCTGATGGCTGGTTTCCAGGCCGAGTTTGCGGGCCCGCGCCAGTCCTTCGCTGGCTGGGTCGATCCCGATCATCCAGCGCGGCTCGAGCCACTCCGAGCGCAGCAGCTTGTACAGCAGGTCAGTACTGATATTGCCCGAACCTACGATCGCCACGGACTTCTTCTGAGCCGTCTTCGTGCCTGCCACTACAGGGTCTCCCTCACTACTCGAACGACAGCCGGACCGACCCGAGACCGGCGAATTCGGCGACGAACTGATCGCCGGGCCGGACGTCGATGGCCCGTGTGCACGACCCCGGCAGCACGATGTCACCGGCCTTCAACCGAACCCCGAAGCCGTCGACCTTGCGCGCCAGCCATGCCACCGCGGTGACCGGATTCCCCAGCACCGCGTCACTGCGCCCCTCGGCGACCACCTCGCCGTTGCGGGTCAGCACCGCGTCGATGGCACAGATATCGACGTCCTTCGGTGATACCCGTTGCGCCCCCAGAACAAAACCCGCTGATGATGCGTTGTCGGCGATGGTGTCGCACAGCGCGATCTTCCAATCCGTGATTCGGCTGTCGATCAGCTCGATCGCCGGGACGAAGGCGGCAGTGGCGGCCAGAACGTCGTCTTCGGTGCAACCGGAGCCCGGCAGGTCGTCAGCCAGGATGAACCCGACCTCTACCTCCACCCGCGGGTAGAGGTAATCGCTGGCGGGCACCGCGACGCCCTCGAAGACCTGCATCTCGGCGAGCAGGTGGCCGTAGTCGGGTTCGTCGACACCCATCATCCGCTGCATCGCCTCGGAGGACAGGCCCACCTTGTGGCCGACCACCCGGGCTCCGGCGTCGACCCGGCGCCGGATGTTGATCAACTGGATTTCATAGGCGTCGACCACGTCGATCTCCGGGTGACCGGCCGTCAGCGGATCGAGTGCCGTCCTACTCTGCTCGGCCCTGGCCAGTTCGGCGGCCAGTTCCTCTCGCGTGGCAACGCTCAGCATGGCGCGGATCCCATCGTCGGTATGACCGCAATTCTAGAGCCGGCCAGTAGCGCCCGAACCCGGCAATTCTATAACGTGTTCTAGTATGACAGCCTCCGAGTTCGACGTCGTCGTCGTCGGGAGCGGCGCCGCCGGCATGGTCGCCGCGCTGACGGCCGCCCATCAGGGTCTGTCGGCTGTCGTCGTGGAAAAGGCGGCCCACTTCGGGGGTTCAACGGCGCGGTCCGGAGGCGGGGTATGGATCCCCAACAACGAGATCCTCAAGCGCGACGGCGTCACCGACACTCCCGAGGCGGCCCGCGCCTACCTGCACGCGATCGTCGGTGACGTGGTCCCGCCGGAGAAGATCGACACCTACCTCCAACGCGGCCCGGAGATGCTGTCCTTCGTCCTGAAGCACTCACCGTTGAAGATGTGTTGGGTGCCCGGCTACTCCGACTACTACCCGGAGGAACCAGGCGGCCGGGCCGGGGGACGCTCGATCGAGCCGGAACCCTTCGACGCCGCACTGCTCGGACCCGATCTGCCGGGCCTGGAACCGCCCTACGGCAAGGTGCCACTGAACGTTGTGGTGATGCAGCAGGACTATGTGCGGCTGAATCAGATGAAACGCCACCCGCGCGGGGTCGTCCGCAGCCTGAAGGTGGGCGCTCGAACGGCCTGGGCGGGCCTGCGGGGTAAGAACCTGGTCGGCATGGGACGTGCCCTGATAGCGCCACTGCGAATCGGGTTGCGCCAGGCGGGGGTTCCGGTCCTGCTGAACACCGCACTGACCGACCTGTACGTCGAAGACGGTGTCGTACGCGGTATTTATGTTCAGGAAGCCGATACCACAACATCGGATGAGCCGTTGCTGATCCGAGCCAGACGCGGTGTGATCCTGGGCAGCGGTGGCTTCGAACACAACGAGGCGATGCGACGGAAGTATCAGCGCGAGCCGATCGGAACCGAATGGACGGTGGGGGCCGCCGCCAATACCGGTGATGGAATCGTCGCCGCGGAAAGGCTCGGCGCTGCTTTGGATCTCATGGAGGACGCCTGGTGGGGACCAACGGTTCCGCTGGAGGGCGCACCCTGGTTCGCCCTATCGGAACGCAACTCCCCGGGTTCGATGATCGTCAACACCTCGGGGCAGCGGTTCATGAACGAGTCGATGCCCTACGTAGAGGCCTGCCACCGGATGTACGGCGGCGAGCACGGCCAAGGTCCCGGACCGGGACAGCACATCCCCGCCTGGCTGATCTTCGACCAGCAGTACCGGAACCGCTACATTTTCGCCGGATTGCAGCCCGGACAACGTATTCCGCAGAAGTGGCTGGACTCGGGTGTCATCGTCAAGGCAGAGACCCTCGAAGAACTCGCTGCCGCCACCGGCCTCCCCTCCGATCAGTTTCGCTCGACGGTGAAACGATTCAACGGATTCGCCGCGAGCGGTGTGGACGAAGACTTCCACCGCGGCCGCAGCGCCTATGACCGCTACTACGGTGACCCGACCAACAAACCGAACCCCAACCTGGGTCCGATCGCCCATCCCCCCTACTACGCCGCCAGCTTGGTGCCCGGCGACCTGGGAACCAAGGGCGGTATCCGAACCGACGTCCACGGCCGGGCCCTGCGTGCCGACGGGTCGGTGATCGAGGGGTTGTATGCCGCCGGGAACGCCAGCGCGCCGGTGATGGGTCACACCTACCCCGGTCCGGGCGGCACCATCGGCCCGGCGATGACATTCGGCTATCTGGCAGCGCTGCATCTGGCCGGCGCCGAGCGGCCCGCGACATCGGAGGCCGGGCAGCGCTGATGACGATCAATCCCCAGATAGCGTTGTCCGCGGAGTTGGATCCCATCGAATTCTCCTGGCAGAGCAGCGATGTGCAGCTCTACCACCTGGCCTTGGGCGCCGGGGCGGACCCGCTGGACCCCCGGGAACTGCGGTACCTCGCCGACGTCGACCCCCCGGTCCTTCCGACCTTCTCCAGCGTGGCGGCGAGCTTCCACATGACCGAACCCCCCACCGTCCGCTTCCCCGGCATCGAGATCGAACTGAGCCGGGTCTTGCACGCCAGCGAGTCGGTAACGGTGGCGGCGCCACTGCCGCCGAGCGGATCGGCCAGGGCAGTCACCCGCATCACCGGTGTTTGGGACAAGGGTAAGGCCGCCGTGATCGACAACGAGACGACGGTGACCTCGGCCGATGGCACACCCTTGTGGATCACGCGGCGGTCGATCTTCGCCCGCGGCGAAGGCGGTTTCGGGGGGGAGCGCGGCCCCTCGGCGTCCGCCGGTCCGCCCGGACGTTCCCCTGATCTGGAGGTCGACATCGCTACCCTGCCTCGCCAGGCATTGCTGTACCGCATGTGCGGCGACCGCAATCCGCTGCACTCCGATCCCGCGTTCGCCGCGGCGGCCGGCTTTCCCCGCCCGATCCTGCACGGACTGTGCACCTACGGAATGACCTGCAAGGCCCTGGTCGATTCCGTCCTCGACGGTGACGCTGCCCGGGTGGAATCGTTCGGTGGCCGGTTCGCCGGCGTGGTATTTCCGGGGGAGACGTTGCGGGCAGCGATCTGGATGGACGACGGTCGGTACATTTCCGTCGTGACCGCACCGGGCCGAGAAGACGCCCCGGTGCTGTCTGGCGTGGAACTGGTACCGGCTTAGGCGGTTGTGGTCTACATTCCACGTTAAGGTTTCTGTCAGGTTTTTCTTATCCTTCGATTCGGAGTTGCCATGCCCGCCTGGACATTCGTTGGTCGCGTCGGTGGCCTTGCCATCGCACTCGGAGTGGGTGCTGCTGCATTCCAATATGCAGCCGTGGCATCGGCCGAGAGTCCGTCATCGGCACCCGGCGCCTCATCGGCGTCCTCTGATTCCGCGACGGCATCGTCGACGAAGAACCGCCGGGCTCAGTCCGGGGCAGTGCCTCGAAGGACGGGTGGCATCGGATCCGGGTCGGCCACCGACCGGTCCGCCCTGCCGTTGAGCACGGCGACGCCGCCGCGGGCCGCGACCGCACCGTCGACAGCACACCGCGCTGCCAGTCCGGCAGCCAGCCTGAGTCCGCGCTCCGCGTCGGCGGTGACAGTGCCGTCAGGTGTTGCTGCAGCACTTCCCGCACCCGAGACGGCACCGGAGTTGGGTTCGATTGTCGCACTGACGAACCCGGTAACCGAATTGGTGGCTGACGGCGATCCGGCCGTCCCTGTCGGTTCGGCACTGGGATGGACGGCGCTGGCCTACACACGGCGGGAGGTTGCCAGTGCCCGGGTGGGAGCACTCGCGGTCCAGCCGGCGGCCGCCACCCAGCCCGTGATCATGGGGCCCAGCGGGGTGCCGATCCCGTCGACGCATTACGTCGACACCGTCATGGACTTTTACATCCTGCCCAACAGCCCGGAGGGAGCTGACGCACCGCAGGTGGTCTTCACTCCCGAAGGCCTCTACCCCATCACCGGTGTCAAGAGCCTGCCGTTGAACACGTCGGTGGATCAGGGATTGACGATTCTGTCGGAAACCCTGGATGCGCTGCCCGATGGCACGACGACCACCGTGTTCGGATACTCCCAAAGCTCGATCATCTCGTCGCTGCTGCAGGCCGGATACGTTCCGCCGGGCTCGCCCTACGTCCCGCCGGATTTCCCGTTGCCGACGATCCCCGATGACCTGGCGGACTCGATCAACTTCGTTCTCGTCGCCAACGAGATGAATCCCGACGGCGGTTTCCTGTCCCGATTCCCGGACCTCAATCTACCGAGCCTGGGTATCCCGTTCTATGGAGCGATACCCGAAGACGCCTACCCCACCGTGAGCTACGCACGGGAGTACGACGGCTTCGCCGACTTCCCCCGCTACCCTATGAACTTCCTCTCGGTCCTCAATGCCGGCCTGGGAATCGTGTTGGTCCACACCCAATATGTCCCCGCGGTCGACTGCACCGGCAGCTTCTGCCTGACCAAGGAGCAGGTTGAAGAGGCCATCCCGCTGCCCACCACCTCGCCCACCCAGCAGTACTACTTCATGCCGACCGAGAACCTGCCGCTGCTCGAACCGCTGCGGGCGATCCCGCTCATCGGCAATCCGATCGCCGATCTGATCCAGCCAGTGCTGAAGGTGATCGTCGACCTGGGCTACGCCGATCCGGCGCACGGTTTCACCTCGGCCACCCAGCCCGACGCCAACGTGCTGCAGCCGTTCGGGGTGTTCCCCGACGTCAACCCCTTTGAAGTCCTGGAGAAACTGGTGGCCGGGGTAGGACAGGGCATCAACGATTTCATCGCCGACTTCGGCCCCAACGGATCGATCGCCCAGGAATTGGCGTCGATCACGTTGCCCAGCCCATCGTTCTCGTTGCCTACCCCGGACAGCATCATCAGCGCCGTGCAAGACGCGGTGTTGGGGATCGCAGAACGGATTTCTTATTCCGCAGCCGCGATCTACGCCGCACTGCTGCCGACAGCCGACATCGTCAACGCCCTCGTGACGATGCTGCCGGCCTACAACATCGACCTGTTCCTCGAAGGCGTCCAGCAGATCCTCGGCGGCGACCTGATCGGTGGTCTCGTCAATGCCATCGGCCTGCCGATCGCAGCCGACGTCGGACTGATCACCACGGCCAGCCTCATCGTCGTCCTGGCATGGGCACAGGCCGCTGTCGCCGTCATCGATCCGAGCGCCGGCAGCTGATTCCGGGATCAGCCGGCAAACCGATATGTCGGCACCCCCGAGGCATCGGTTGACAGGACGACCAGTGACCCTTCGTGAGGGTTCGCCGCGAGCTCGGCCTGCGTGAGGCCGAAACGCGCGGATGTCACGTAGAGCGTCGTCAGGTCCGGGCCACCGAAGCAGCACGACGTGGGGTTGCTCACCGGTAGTTCGACGCGCGCGTCCACGGTCCCGTCCGGGGCGAAGCGGACGAGACAGCCCGCGCCGAAACGGGCGTTCCAGAGGTAGCCCTCGGAGTCGAGGGCGGATCCGTCGCAGCGGCCGTTCGGCGGTGCGCCGTGGAAGTCCGTACCCGATTCGATATCACCGCCGGGCCCGAGTCGGTAGCGGCGGATCTGGTTGTCCAAGGTGTCACCGAAGTACATCGTCATGCAGTCCGGCGACCAGGCGAGGGTGTTCGACAGGCCGATGCCGTCGAGCATTCGGGTGCAGGCACCGCCGGGATCGACTCGGTACAGTCCGCCGGTCGCAGCGGTGATCGGCTTCGCCTCGCCGTCAGAGGTCAGGTTGTTCGTCATGGTTCCGAACCAGAGTCGACCCGATGGGTCGGCTCCACCTTCATTACATCGGTTGTCCGGCCGGTCCGGCTCCACCTCGAGGAAGGCGGACAACTCGCCGGTCACCAGGTCAAGGTAGGACAACCGGTTGGGTAACCCGACGACGGCGCCGCCGCCGCGGCGCAACGCCAAGAAGCAGGGGAAATCGGGCATGACATGACTCGAAACGACGCCATCGGCGGACAAGGCATGGACGGCACGGCCCGTGATGTCGACCCAGCGGAGAACGCCCTCGTCCCAGACCGGACTCTCGCCGACACCGTTGGCGACCTCAAGGACAGCAAGGATGTCAGCGCGCATGAGCAACAATCATGCGCCCGTCCGGTAGCCACCACCGATCATTTCGGCATTTCGGATGCAAGGCTCACCCGGCACGGTGCAGTTCGTAGGCGGTGACCGGAGCATCGAACCCTTTGAGCATCAGCGGTTTACACTCGGCGGCGGGCCAGTCCGGCAGCTCGTCGTGGACCGCTTCCGCAGCAAGAATCTGACCTGGACGTGCCGCGCCGACCAGCCGGGCTGCCAGGTTCACCATGATCCCGAAGTAATCGCCGTTGATGGCCAGCGCGTCACCCCAACCGAGACCGGCCCGGACCCGCAAGCCGACCTCGAAAGCTTTGGGGTGGTTGACGAGATCGGTTGCCGCCTCAGCGAGGGCATGCGGCGTGGCGCTGACCCACATCACCTCATCGCCGATGAACTTCACGATGCGGCCCCCGTCAGCGTGCAGCACATCGCTGACAGTGGCACTGAATTCGTTGAGCAATGCGGACAGCTCCGTCGGGGTGAGCCTCTGGGTGAGCGCGGTGAACCCGGATAGGTCGGCGAACCCGACACCGCACACCACACTGGCCGACGAATCCCGGATGACCTGTTCGAAGTGGTTCCGAGCGCTGATGACGTGGTGGCGGTGCACGACGTCGATGAGTGCACCGATTCGGGGGATGAATGCGGCGGCCGCCCGGTATGCCTTCGCGGTGGCGAGTTCATCACCGGTGTGGTGAATCTGGATGTCCGGAACGCGCGCTCGGGTGGCCGCCGATTCCGCCTCGGCCAGCCGAGCCATCACCGAGCCCAGCACCCGCAGAAATGAGTACGCCTCGGTGTCGCCGAACCACTTCTTCATATCAATCCAGGTTGTCAGCACATCCACATCAGCCTGGCTCAGCGAGACGTCATCCGGACCGCCCGCGTCCAGGCCGAGCAGGGCCCAGGCGCGGGCGACGTCGTCTGCCGGCACGCCGAGTGATGCTGCTGCGGTCCGGATGGAGTAGAGCGGCGGTCCGCTCCATTGAAGGACGTCACCTGCGAGTCCGAAAAGCCGGCCGGACCGGTCGGCTTCCACCATCTCGGCCACACTGAAGCCGAGGCCGTCCAGGTAGGTGAGCAGTCCCACGCGCTGACGTGCGTTCGCGATTCCGGCCGCTTCCAGCGCTTCGATATCGACCATCCGCGTCAGCCGAGGATCAAACCCGACGTGGGCACGCCGGTGCCCGCCGTCACCAAGACATGTTCGACGCCGTCGACTTGATTCACCGAACGTCCGCGAAGCTGACGGACGCCCTCGGCGATGCCGTTCATCCCGTGGATATATGCCTCGCCGAGTTGGCCGCCGTGGGTGTTGATGGGTAGCCGACCGCCGATTTCGATCGCACCGTCGGCGACGAAGTCCTTAGCCTCACCGCGCCCACAAAATCCGAGCTCCTCAAGTTGGATGAGGGTGAACGGGGTGAAGTGGTCATAGAGAACCGCCGTCTGGATGTCGGCGGGGTCCAGACCGGACTGCGACCAGAGTTGCCGGCCGACCAGTCCCATCTCCGGAAGGCCGAGTTCCGGCCGGTAGTAGCTGGTCATCGAATACTGGTCCGGGCTGGAGCCTTGGGCGGCGGCCTCGATGGTCACCGGCCGGTGCTTGAGGTCGCGCGCCCGGTCGGCGGAAGTCACCACGATCGCCACCCCGCCATCGGTTTCCTGGCAGCAGTCGAGCAGGCGCAGCGGCTCGGCGATCCACCGTGAATTCTGATGGTCCTCAATGGTGATCGGCTTGCCGTAGAAGTACGCCTTGGGATTGTTCGCGGCATGACGGCGGTCGGCGACAGAGACCGCCCCGAAATCGCGGCTCGACGCTCCGGACACATGCATGTAACGACGGGCGATCATGGCGACCTGGGCAGCAGGGGTGGACAGCCCGTGCGGGTAACAGAACGAGTTGTCGACGCTGGTGGAGTCCGCACCCTGCATCAGCCGCAACTGCACCTGACCGAAACGCATGCCCGAGCGTTCGTTGAAGGCCCGATACGCCACAACGCATTCCGCAACACCGGTAGCCACCGCCATCGCCGCCTGCTGAACCGTCGCGCAGGCGGCACCGCCGCCGTGATGAATCTTGGAGAAGAATGTGAGCTCACCGATACCCGTCGCGCGGGCAACGGCCACTTCGGTATTGGAGTCCATCGTGAAGGTCACCATGCCGTCGACATCGGCGGGTGTGAGCCCGGCGTCATCGAGGGCGTCGTTGACGGCCTCGGCAGCAAGTCGCAACTCACTGCGGCCGGAATCCTTGGAGAAGTCGGTGGCACCGATCCCCACGATCGCAGCCTTACCGGATAGCGCTCCGGACATCAGCAACCTCCGAAAACGAACGTGACCGTCGCGATGACGTGGTCACCGAGGCTGTTGGCGCCGACAACCTTCACCGTGACCACCCCCTCCTCGACGGCGGTCACCTCGCCGCGGAAGGTGACGGTGTCATAGGCGTACCACGGCACCCCGAGACGCAACGCGATCGATTTGATCACCGCGGTCGGCCCGGCCCAGTCGGTGACGAACCGCTGCACCAGGCCGGTGTCGGTGAGAATGTTGACGAAGATGTCCTTGGAACCTTTGGCCTGAGCCTTGTCCCGATCGTGGTGGACGTCCTGGTAATCGCGGGTGGCGATCGCCGTCGAGACGATGAAGGTCGGATCACCGTAGAGCGCAAGTTCCGGTAGTACGGTTCCGACCTCAACCATGGGAGCGCTCATCGGTCCGGCTCCCAAGCGTAGAGAGTCCACCCCGGTCCACCGTCCCGGTCGGGGAAGTCGATGAACGTCGCACGGACGGGCATCCCGATGGTCACCGCCGCCGGGTCGACGGTACGGAGCTCACCAAGCATCCGCACCCCCTCCTCAAGTTCGACCAGGGCGATCACGAACGGCAGGGTACGGCCCGGGACTTTCGGTGCGTGGTGGACGACGAAGCTGAAGACCGATCCCCTGCCGCTGGAGATCACATAGTCGCTGGGGACATCGGCGGCCTGCCAGACTGCGGGAACCGGCGGATGCTGCAGCCGACCGTCCGGCCGCCGCTGGATACGGAGCTCGTGGGCGTTGACTCCGTCCCAGAAAAACTGGCTGTCGCGCGATACCGCAGGGCGCATCAACTGATCGAGATCGAGGTCGGCCGGAACCTCCGAACCGGGCGCCACAGCATCGCGGGGTACGAATTTCAATATCCGCCATATCATTTCGGCGACGACCTCGACGCCTACCGACCAGAGGATCTTCTGGGTGATGAAGAAGCCCTCTCCCAGTGCAGTGTTCTTCGGGCCGACAACGTCGGTCAGTTCGGCAGTCACGCTCACCTGCTCGCCGGCCCGTAGATAGCGGTGATAGGTCTGCTCGCAGTTGGTAGCCACCACCCCGATGTACCCGGCGACGTCGAAAAGCTCCAGGATCTTGCCCAGCGGATCGTCATCGGGCCGGGTGCCGCCCAGCCCCACCATGGTCCAGACCTGAATCATCGCCGGCGGGGCGACCGCCCCGGGATGTCCGGCGGCCCGGGCGGCGGCATCGTCGACGTAGATCGGGTTGCGATCCCCGATCGCGTCGAGCCAGTGGTCAATCATCGGCTGGTTCACCGGATGGCGGGCATTGCGCGGCTTGCTCTTTCCGGATGCCTTGATCCGTTCGGCAGCCTGCTTGATCTCTTCGATCGCGTTCATGAGTCCCCCCTGGCGCTCATCGCGGAACCCTGGGCACATTCAGTCCCGCCGCGGCGACCTGTTCGCGCATGATCTCGTTGACGCCGCCACCGAAAGTGATGACCAGGTTCCGCTTGGTGTGCGAGTCCAACCAGCGAAGCAGTTCGGCAGTGGGCTCCTCGGCCGGATTGCCGTACCTGCCCACGATTTCCTCCGCGAGTCGGCCGATCCGCTGGATCCGCTCGGTGGAGAACACCTTGGTGGCCGCGGCGTCGGCGATGTCGACGGTTTCGCCGGCCGCCGCAACCTGCCAGTTGAGCAACTCGTTGATCCGCCAGATCGCGCGGATCTCACCGAGCGCCCGACGTACGTCGTCCCGGTCGATCGGCGTCACCCCGTCGCCACCCGGTTTCGAGGCCCAGGCATGCACGCGGTCGTAGAGTCCGGCGATCCTTCCGGCTGGCCCGAGCATCACCCGCTCATGATTGAGCTGGGTGGTGATGAGCCGCCAACCGGCGTTCTCCTCGCCGACCCGCATCTCGGCCGGCACCCGAACGTTGTGGTAGTAGGTGGCGTTGGTGTGGTGAGCACCATCGGACAGGATGATCGGCGTCCACGAGTAACCCGGGTCGGTGGTATCGACGATGAGGATCGAGATACCGCGGTGTTTCGGCGCTTCCGGATCGGTTCGGCAGGCCAGCCACACATAGTCCGCGTCATGCCCGCCAGTGGTCCAGATCTTCTGCCCGTTGACCGTGTAGTACCCGGTGACATCGTCCCCCGTACGCACCGCTGAGGTGCGAAGCGAAGCCAGGTCCGTGCCCGCCTCAGGCTCGGAATAGCCGATCGCGAAGTGCACCTCCCCTGCCAGTATGGCGGGCAGGAACGTCCGTTTCTGGGCCTCGTTGCCGTACACCATCAGAGTGGGACCCACGGTCTGTAGGGTGACCGCCGGAAGCGGGACGTCGGCCCGTGCGGCCTCGTTGACGAAGATCTGCTGCTCGATCGGCCCGAAGCCGAGTCCGCCGTACTCTTTCGGCCAGCCCACGCCGAGCTTTCCGTCAGAACCCATCCGCTTGATCACCGCGCGGTAGGCCTTGCCGTGCCGGTCGACCTCCATCTCCCTGGCTTCCTCGGCGGAGATCAGCGTCGAAAAGTACCGCTTGAGCTCGTCCTGCAACTGCCGCTGCTCGGAGGTCAGTTCGATGAACATTGCGCCCCACGTCTGTCATGTCGGCGGCCCAGGAGATCAAGGCGATGGGCGGGACCGCCGAGCACCCGGGTGAGATCCTTGATCGACGAGTAGTAGCGGTGCATGGGATAGCTGATGTCCATACCCATCCCACCGTGCAGATGGTGACAGGTCTGCATGGCCGGCGGCGCCTGCGAGGTGAGCCAGTAGCAGAGGACATCGAGATCCTCGTCCGCATCGAGGCCCTCGCAGAGCCGCCAGATTGCCGACGATGACGCCAAACCCATGGTGCGCGAGGCGATATACACCTCGGCGAGCTGAGCAGCCACGGTCTGAAATGTCGCCAGCGGGCGGCCGAACTGATGGCGCTGGGTGACATAGTCGGCGGTCAGTCGAACCGCCCCGGCCATCAGCCCGGACGCATAGGCGCCGATCGCCGCGACAGCCAGCTGGTTGACCCGGCGTGCCGTCGCCCCCTCCAGCACCGCATCGTCGTCGACTGCCACATCACAGAACTCGAGGGCGAATTCCTCGGCACCGGTGGATGTCGGGGTAGCACTCAAGCGCACCCCGTCGGCGCCCGGGGACACCACCACGACACCCCCATCGGTACTCACCACCATCCAGACCGATTGCCGCGCATAGGGCACAGCCAACTTCACCCCATTGAGGCGCCCGGCCTCCAGGGTCACCGCGGGTCGGTCGGGAAAGCTGGCGCCGGGCTCGTTGAGGGCGGCGGTCAGGATCGCCCCCTGGCCAACCCGGCCGAGATAGCGCTGTTGTTGCCCCTCGGAGGCCAGATCCAGCAGCGGGAGCAATCCCAGACCGAGTGTGGCCAGCGCCGGCGCACATGTGGCGTGCCGGCCGATCTCAGTCAGCGCCGTACCGATCTCGGCCAGCCCGAGCCCGTCACCGCCGAACCGCTCCGGAACACCCAGGGCGGTCACTCCCCCGGAAACCAAAGCCTCCCAGGTGTTCTCACGATCCAGAACAGCATTGACGACGTCAGCGACAGCCTGTTGCGACGGTTCGGGAGTGAAGTCCACCCGCAATCCTCCTTGCGCTTCCGGGTAACGAATCAGGAAGTCGACGGGGACGGAGCTGAACCCGTGTAGTCCACCTGCCAGTGCTTGATGCCGTTGAGCCACCCGGAACGCAGCCGTTCCGGGTCGCCCAGCGAGGAAAGGTCGGGCATGTTGTCGGCGATGGCGTTGAACATGAGGTCAATCGTCATGCGGGCCAGATTGGCCCCGATGCAGTAGTGCACACCGGTACCGCCGAATCCGACGTGCGGATTGGGGTCGCGCAAGATGTTGAACGTGTGCGGTGTGTCAAAAACCTCCTCGTCGAAATTCGCCGACCGGTAGAACATCACAACCCGCTGCCCCGCCGTGATCGAAACGCCCGCCAGTTCGGTGTCCCGGACAGCGGTGCGCTGGAAGGCGGTTACCGGTGTGGCCCACCGGACGATCTCATCGGCGGCGGTCGACGGACGCTCCCGCTTGTACAGGTCCCACTGCTCGGGGTTGTCCATGAAGGCCATCATGCCGTGGGTGATCGAATTCCGGGTCGTCTCGCTGCCGGCCACAGCCAACATCAGAACGAAGAAGCCGAATTCGTCGTCGGTCAGCTTCTCGCCGTTGACGTCGGCGTTGATCAGAGCGGTGACGATGTCGTCACCGGGATCCGCGGCCTTGATGGCAGCCATCCGCATCGCGTAGGCCAGAACCTCTATCGAGGAAGCTCTCGCGTCGATGTGGGCGAATTCGGGATCCTCATTCCCGGTCATCTCATTGGTCCAGCGGAAGAGCTTGGCCCGGTCCTCCTGGGGTACGCCAAGCAGGCCGGCGATGACCTGCAGCGGCAACTCGCAGGCAATCTGCTCGACGAAATCGCCGGAACCCTCTCCGGCTGCGGCTTTGACGATGGACAGGGCCCGCTGGGTGAGTTCGTCGCGCAGGCGTTCGATGGCTCGGGGCGTGAAACCGCGGGAGATGATCCGACGAAGCCGATCGTGGTGCTCACCGTCCATGTTCAGCAGGATCACCCGCTGCATATCGATGTCTTCCCGGACCATCTCGTCGGCGAACTGCGGTAGCGCGGTGTTCGGACCGGATTGGAAAACGTCGTTGCGGCGGGACACCTCTTTGACATCTTTGTGCTTGGTGACGACCCAGTAGCCACCGTCGTTGAAGCCGCCCTTGCCGATCTGCTGCTCGCACCACCACACCGGCGCGATCCGGCGCAACTCTGCCAACTCGTCGACAGGCAACCGGACGACGTTTCGGTCAGGATCCAGGAAGTCGAACCCTGGTGGCAGGTGCGGGCCGGCGCCGGAAACGGACATCTGTGACGAACTCCTCAATACGACGTGATCTAGTCTCAGTAAAACACGGCTCTAACGAGGACAAAAGGCACCCGAACATCCTCGCTTGTCAGCGTACTGAAACGTGTTCTAGCCTGACCGCCATGGGTAATCCCGTCATCGTCGAAGCCACCCGCAGCCCGATCGGTAAGCGCAACGGCTGGTTGTCCGGGTTACACGCCACCGAACTGCTGGGCGCGGTGCAGACGGCCGTCGTGAACCGGGCAGGGGTCGACGCCACCGCCGTCGAGCAGGTGATCGGCGGCTGCGTGACGCAATACGGCGAGCAATCCAACAATGTCACCCGGGTGGCTTGGCTGACCGCGGGACTACCCGAGCAGGTGGGCGCCACCACCGTCGACTGTCAGTGCGGAAGCGCGCAGCAAGCCAACCACCTGATCGCCGGCCTGATCGCCGCCGGCGCCATCGACATCGGGATCGCCTGCGGCGTCGAGGCGATGAGTCGGGTGGGCTTGGGCGCCAACGCCGGACCGGACCGATCGAAGATCCGTGCGGCGTCATGGGACATCGACATGCCCGATCAGTTCACCGCCGCCGAACGGATCGCCGGGCGGCGCGGCATCACCCGCGCCGACCTCGACCACTGGGGGTTGCTATCCCAGCAGAAAGCCCAGCAGGCCTGGGCGGAGCATCGGTTTGACCGGGAGATTTCCCCGCTCGACGCTCCGGTCCTCGACGAAAGCCACCAGCCGACCGGCACGAGCCATTCCGTCGTTCGCGATCAAGGTCTACGGGACACCACCGCCGAGGGCCTGGCCGCACTGAAGCCGGTGATCGAGGGCGGGATGCACACGGCCGGCACCTCGTCGCAGATCTCCGACGGCGCCGCGGCGGTGCTGTGGATGGACGAGGCCAAGGCCAGGGCCCTGGGGCTTACCCCACGGGCCCGGATCGTCGCACAGGCCCTCGTCGGCGCCGAGCCGTACTACCACCTCGACGGGCCGGTTCAATCCACCGAGCGGGTGTTGGACAAGGCCGGCATGACGATGGCCGATATCGACCTGGTGGAGATCAATGAGGCGTTCGCCTCGGTGGTGCTGTCCTGGGGTCAGGTTCATCACGCTGACATGGACCGGGTGAACGTCAATGGCGGCGCGATCGCCCTGGGACATCCGGTGGGCAGCACGGGCAGCCGGCTGATCACCACCGCACTGCACGAACTTGAGCGCACCGGTCGCAGCACCGCCCTGATCACCATGTGCGCGGGCGGCGCGCTGTCCACCGCGACCATCATCGAACGGATCTGAACTGACCAGCGACGCAGTGCGGATGGCTGCCGCACAGGCCTACATCGACGCACTGGTCAGCCACGACAGCCACGCGATCCCATTCACCCCGGGTTGCACCCGGATCGAGCAGGGCATCAAGACCGGATTCTCCGGAGACCACTTACGCCGCAGCCTGAACCGCGGATTGCAGTACCGACTCATCGGCGGCATCACGACGCCGCAATTCCAGATCGACGGTGATCAGGTCCGAGCCCGGTTCACCGTCCTGACCAGAGTTGGTGTAGCCGGCCGCCGCGTCGCCGCAGATGTCGATGAGACGTTCGTGATCCCCGCTTCCGATGGATTGATCCACCACATCCGGGTGAGATTCCACCCGCGCATCGAGAGGAGAATCGCCGTGTCCGATTCAGCCGGGTCGCCCAAACCCCCACCCCGAGGCCTGAACTCACCACGAACAGACACCATCATCAAGTGGATGTCGCGGGCTCAGACCTGGCTGTACAAGAGGACCGGGGGCAAACTCGGCGGAACGTTCCTGCAGGGCGCGCCGGTGGCGTTGTTGACCACCACGGGCCGCAAGACGGGCCAACCCCGTGTGACTCCGTTGCTCTATCTGCGAGAAGGGGATCGCGTCGTGCTGGCCGCGTCCAAGGCCGGGACAACCCACAATCCGATGTGGTATCTGAATCTCAAGGCGAATCCGCAGGTATCCGTTCAGATCAGGAACGACGTGCTCGAGTTGACCGCCCGGGATGCCACGGAGGACGAACGACGGCACTACTGGCCCAAACTGGTCGAGATGTACTCCAGTTTTGATGACTACCAATCCTGGACCGACCGGGTGATCCCGGTGGTGATCTGCGACCCGTAGCTCTTAAGGTTCAGGACGACCGGGATCAGGACCCGTACACGGGTACCGGTGGCCTGCCCTGAGCCAGCAGGCCGCGCACGATGGGACCCAGTTCGGCCGGGTCCCAGCGGACACCCTTGTCGATCTCCGGTCCGCGCTGCCAGCCTTCCGCCACCCGCACGAGGCCACCCTCAACCTCGAAGACCCGGCCGGTTACATCGTCGGCCTCGACGCTGCTCAGCCACACCACCAGTGGTGAGACGTTCTCCGGAGCCATGGCGTCGAATCCGGACTCCGGTTTGGCCATCATCTCGGAGAAGACGTTTTCGGTCATCCGGGTTCGCGCCGCGGGAGCGATGGCGTTGACCGTCACCCCGTAGCGGCCCATCTCCGCTGCTGCCACCAGAGTCAGTGCGGCGATACCCGCCTTTGCGGCGCTGTAATTGCCTTGCCCGACGCTGCCCTGGAGGCCCGCCCCCGAACTGGTGTTGATGATGCGGGCATGCAACTCCCCAGCAGACACTGCGCCATCTTTGACGAGTCCACGCCAGTAGGCGCCCGCGTGCCGCATGGTGGCGAAGTGTCCCTTGAGATGTACTGCGATGACGGAGTCGAACTCCTGCTCACTGGTGTTGGCAATCATCCGATCCCGGACGATCCCCGCGTTGTTCACCACCACGTCGAGGCGACCGAACTCCGCAACGGCGCTCTGGATCAGTGCAGCGGCCTGCTCCCAGTCCGAGATGTCGGCGCCGTTGGGCACCGCTTCGCCTCCGGCCGAACGAATCTCGTCCACGACTGCCTGGGCGGCACTGCCGCCTCCGGCGGGAGATCCATCCAGGCCCACCCCGATGTCGTTGACCACAACCCGGGCGCCCTCTGCGGCGAAGGCCAGTGCGTGGGCCCGGCCGATACCCCCGCCGGCCCCGGTGACGATGACGACCTTGTCGTCGACGATTCCCATGAGATCTCCTTACTGCCGTTTGGAGCTACTGCCGGTTCGCGCTGGAGACGCTGAGATACGGCGGCGGCTCTCCACCGCCGTGCACGGCCAGAGTGGCCCCGCTGACATAGGAGGCGGCATCGGAGGCGAGAAACGCTGCCGCCCAACCGATATCGGCGGGCATTGCCAGTCGGCCCATCGGGATGGTGGCCGCCACCGCGGCCTGGGAGCGCTGGTCACCATAGAACATCTCGACCTGCTCGGTATGCACCATTCCGGCCACGACTGAGTTCACCCGCACCTTTGGCGCCCATTCCACTGCCAACGACGCGGTCAGGCTGTCCACACCGGCCTTGGCCGCGCCATAGGCCGCCGTGCCCGGCGACGGGCGGAGGCCGCTGACACTGGAGATCGACACGATTGCCCCACCGCCGTACTGGTTCTGCATGACGGCGTTGGCAGCCTGCGATACGTGCAGCATGCCCAGCAGATTGAGTTCGATGACCTTCTGGTGGAATCGGGGTGAGGCATCGGCGGCCAGTGCGTACGGTGCGCCGCCGGCATTGTTGACCACGACATCGAGGCGGCCGTGACGGTCAACGATCGCCGAGACCAGGGCGGCCACCGCGGCGGGATCGCGGACATCGCACGGATGGAACTCGTAGGGCAGGCCCTCCACCGGTCGGCGCGCGCAGGTGACGACCAGAGCACCTTGCCCGGCAAACACCTCGCTGATCCCCGCCCCGACACCGCGGACGCCCCCGGTGACCAGCACAACCCGACCGTCCAGACCAAGACTGATCGGGCCAGGCATTGTGTTAGCGTACCAAGCAAGTGCTTGCTCAGGTTGAGGTGACCCGTTCCAGGAGTGCCATGACAATCACGTCCCGGGTGGTCGAATCCGGCATCGTCGCGGTGACCGTCGACTATCCACCGGTGAACGCGATCCCGTCACGCGGTTGGTTCGACCTGGCCGGTGCCCTCACCGATGCCGGGCGAGATGCCTCCACCCATGTGGTGATCCTGCGTGCCGAGGGCCGGGGTTTCAACGCCGGGGTCGACATCAAGGAGATGCAGCGAACACCGGGGTTCACAGCGCTGATCGACGCCAACCGCGGCTGCTTCGCTGCCTTCAAAGCCGTATACGAATGCGCGGTCCCGGTGATCGCCGCCGTGAACGGCTTCTGCGTCGGCGGCGGGATCGGCCTGGTGGGCAACGCCGATGTGATCGTCGCCTCCGAGGACGCGACCTTCGGCCTGCCTGAGGTGGAACGCGGGGCCCTGGGTGCGGCCACCCACCTGTCGCGGCTGGTGCCGCAGCATGTGATGCGCCGGATGTTCTTCACCGCCGCCACCGTCGACGCCGCGACCCTGCACCACTTCGGGTCGGTGCACGAGGTGGTAGCGCGGGCCGATCTCGACGACGCCGCGCTCCGGATAGCCCGCGATATCGCCAGGAAGGACACCCGGGTGATCCGGGCGGCCAAGGAGGCGCTGAATTTGATCGATACCCAGCACGTCAACGCCAGCTACCGGATGGAGCAAGGCTTCACCTTCGAACTGAACCTCTCGGGCGTCTCCGATGAATTGCGCGACGACTTCGCCGGCACCGCGAAGTCGACATCCCATGAGGGATAAACGGACCACCCTCGACGCGGCGGTGGCCGGGATCGAGAGTGGAATGACGGTCGGCCTCGGCGGCTGGGGATCCCGACGCAAACCGATGGCGTTCGTCCGCGCGCTGCTTCGCACCTCGGTCACCGACCTCACCGTGGTGACCTACGGGGGCCCGGACCTCGGCCTGCTCTGCTCTGCAGGCAAGGTCAGCAAGGTCTACTACGGATTCGTCTCGCTGGACTCCCCGCCCTTTTACGATCCCTGGTTCGCCAAGTCCCGCACCGAGGGTTCCATCATCGCGCGGGAGATGGATGAGGGCATGCTGCGCTGCGGCTTACAGGCTGCGGCACAACGGCTTCCGTTCCTGCCCACGCGGGCCGGCCTCGGCAGTTCGGTACCGGAATTCTGGGACGGCGAGTTGACCACCGTTCGATCGCCGTACGCGACGGCCACCCCCGGGAACAGCGGAGGCTACGAGGAACTGATCGCCATGCCGGCGTTGCGTCTCGACGCCGCGTTCGTCCACCTGAACCTGGGCGACCGGCACGGGAACGCCGCCTACACCGGCATCGACCCCTACTTCGACGACCTGTTCCTGATGGCCGCCGACCGGCGGTACCTGTCGGTGGAGCGCGTGGTTACCACCGAAGACCTGGTGACGACCGTTCCACCGCAAGCGCTGCTGGCGAATCGGATGATGGTCGATCATGTGGTCGAGGCGCCCGGCGGTGCCCACTTCAGCACCGCCGCTCCCGATTACGGCCGAGACGAGAAGTTTCAGCGCCACTATGCGCATGCCGCGACCGACGAAGCGAGCTGGGCGGAATTCGTCGCGACCTATCTGGCCGGCAGCGAGGAGGTCTATCAGGCCGCGGTGCGCCGATTCGCTGCAGCACAGGAGGCCGGAAGATGATCCAGGTGACCCGCGCCGAGGTGTGTGCCGTCGCTTGCGCCGAACTGTTCCGCGGCGCCGGGGAGATCATGGTCAGCCCGATGAGCACCATGGCGTCCATCGGTGCGCGGCTGGCACGGCTGACATTCGCCCCCGAGATCCTGCTGACCGACGGGGAGGCGCAACTGCTGGCCGACACCCCCGCCATCGGTACAACCGGCGCAGTGGAGGGATGGATGCCGTTCGGCAGGGTTTTCGAGACCCTGGCGTGGGGACGTCGTCATGTGGTCATGGGCGCCAACCAGATCGACAGGTACGGCAACCAGAACCTCTCCGCCTTCGGGCCGTTACAACACCCGACCAGGCAGATGTTCGGAGTGCGGGGCGCTCCCGGCAATACCATCAACCACACAACGAGCTACTGGGTGGGCAACCACTCGCCCCGAGTCTTCTGCCACAGCGTCGACGTTGTCTCCGGCATCGGTTGGGACAAGTTCGATCCGGACAACCCCGCCTTCCGGTTCGCCAACATCTACCGAGTCGTGAGCAACCTCGGCGTCTTCGACTTCGGCGGGCCGGACCGAACCATGCGGGCCGTGACCCTGCACCCGGGCGTCACAGGGCGGGATGTCCGGGAGAGCACCTCCTTTGAGATTCACGAACTCGACGATGCTCCCGCTACCCGACTGCCGACCGGTGCCGAACTCGAGCTGATCCGACGGATCGATCCGAAATCGTTGCGAGACAGAGAAATCAAGCCGTGACCACGGGAAATCGTTTAATCCGAACCCCGCTGACGCGGTTGGTCGGCATCGAGCACCCGGTGGTACAGACCGGTATGGGCTGGGTGGCCGGCGCGAGACTGGTATCGGCGACGGCCAACGCCGGCGGGCTGGGAATCCTGGCTTCGGCGACCATGAGCCTCGATGAGCTGGCCGCGGCCATCACCAAGGTCAAGGCGGCGACCGACCGGCCCTTCGGGGTGAACATCCGGGCAGACGCCGCGGACGCGGGTGATCGGGTCGAGTTGATGATCCGCGAGGGAGTCGCAGTCGCGTCGTTCGCACTGGCACCCAAACCCGAACTCATCGCCCGGCTCAAGGAGGCCGGAACCCTGGTGATGCCGTCAGTGGGCGCCGCCAAACACGCCCGCAAGGTGGCGGCCTGGGGGGCCGACGCGGTGATCGTCCAGGGAGGGGAGGGCGGGGGCCACACCGGGCCCGTCGCCACCACACTGTTGCTGCCGTCAGTACTCGACGTGCTGGCCGGAACGGACATCCCGGTCGTTGCGGCCGGTGGCTTCTTCGATGGCCGGGGCCTGGCCGCCGCGTTGTCCTACGGGGCGGCCGGGGTGGCGATGGGAACCCGGTTCTTGCTGACATCGGACTCCGCCGTCCCGGACGCGGTGAAACGACGATATCTGGAAGCGGGCCTCGACGGGACCGTCGTCTCCACCCGGGTCGATGGCATTCCGCACCGGGTGCTGCGAACCAGACTCGTAGAACAGCTCGAAAGCGCCTCTCGGATAACAGGTTTCGGCGCAGCTGTCCGCAACGCCGCGAAGTTCAAGAAGATGTCCGGTCTGACCTGGTCGACCATGATCCGCGACGGCCTGGCGATGCGGCACGGCAAGGACCTGACCTGGTCCCAGGTCTTGATGGCAGCCAACACCCCGGTGCTGCTCAAAGCCGGCCTGGTCGATGGCGACGTCAGTGCGGGGGTCCTCGCCTCTGGGCAGGTCGCCGGGATCATCGACGATCTGCCCTCCTGCGCGGAGCTGATCCAGAGCATCGTCAGTGACGCTGTCACACACCTTCAGTCGGCGGCTTCGCTCATCGAGTAAGCCTCGGCGTCGGGGCGTCGGCCGCCGGTGAAGCCCCGTGCCGAGCTACAACCGTTCGATGATCGTGACGTTCGCCGTACCGCCGCCCTCGCACATCGTCTGCAGACCGTAGCGGCCGCCGTTGCGCTCGAGTTCGCAGAGCATCGTGGCGAACAACTTCGCGCCCGTCGCACCCAAGGGGTGCCCCAGTGCGATGGCGCCACCGTTGGGATTGACTCTTGCCGCATCGGCACCGGTCTCTTTCATCCAGGCCAAGACGACCGGTGCGAACGCCTCGTTGATCTCGATGACGTCGATGTCCTCGATCGACAGGCCGGTCTTGTCCAGGGCGTAGCGGGTGGCTGGGATGGGCCCGGTCAACATGAGCACCGGGTCCGCACCGCGGCAACTGATGTGATGAATCCGGGCCCGCGGCGTCAGGCCGTGGTCGCGCACCGCCTGTGCTGAAGCCAGCAGAACCGCGCTGGCACCGTCGGAGATCTGGCTGGCCACCGCCGCAGTCATCCGGCCTCCCTCGCTGAGGGCGGGCAGAGCGGCCATCTTCTCCAGTGAGGTCTGCCGCGGAGTTTCATCGACAGCAAAGCTCCCGACAGGGACGATCTCTCGATTGAAGTGCCCGGCGCGGATCGCGGCGAACGCGCGCTCATGACTGGCCAGGGCGAAATGCTCCATGTCCTCGCGGGAAATCGCCCAGCGCTCGGCGATCATCTCCGCGCCACGGAACTGCGAGATCTCCTGGTCGCCGTAGCGCTGCAGCCATCCGACTGATTCGGCTGTGGGAGTTGAGAATCCGAACTCCCGGCCCACGAGCATGGCCGCCGAGATCGGGATCTGGCTCATGTTCTGGATGCCGCCGGCCAGGATCAGGTCAGCCGTTCCCGCCATGATCGCCTGGGCACCGAAGGAAATCGCCTGCTGGCTCGATCCACACTGTCGATCGACGGTAACCCCGGGAACTTCCTCGGGGTAGCCCGCCGCAAGCCAGGCCAGCCGACCGATGTTTCCAGCCTGCCCACCGACGGCGTCGACGCATCCGACAATCGCATCCTCGACGGCGGCCGGGTCGACGTCGTTGCGGTCGAAGATTCCCCGGAATGCGTATCCCCCGAGATCTATCGGGTGGACGCCGGCCAATGATCCGTTGCGCTTGCCGACGGCCGTGCGCACGGCGTCGATGACGTACGCCTCAGGCATGAGCGGTATTCCTTTCTGTCGGTCCGGCGATGCCGCCGAGGACGACGTTCAGATACTGCCGACCGACGTGTTCGGCGGTCAGCGTCCCACCAGGTTGGTACCAGCGCACGGACACCCAGGTGGTGTCGCGGATGAAGCGGTAGACGACGTCCACGTCGATGTCGGGCCGGAAATAGCCTTCCGCGACGCCCTGGTTGAGAACGTCCACCCACATCGTGCGCTGGCGGACGTTGAGCTCCTCGATATAGGAGAACCGTGAGTACGCGGAGAGTCGCTTGGCTTCGTCCTGGTAGATCACAACCTCTGCATGATGGTGTTCGATGGCGTCGAAGGACGCCATGAACAGTCCTTCGAACCGCGCCAACGGGTGTGGTTCGGTGTCGATGATGTGCTGATAGCGCGCGAACAACCAGTCCAAAAAGCCGCGCAGCACCTCGTCCACCATTTCCTCTTTCGACGAGAAGTGGTGGTAGAGGCTCCCGGAGAGAATGCCGGCAGCGTCGGCGATATCACGGACAGTGGTGGCCCGCAGCCCGCGTTGGGCGAACATCGCCGCGGCGAGTGCGAGCAGTTCGGCGCGGCGGGTCGCCGGATTCCTCACCGGGCTGGTCATGGGTGTTGACTCGACACCGAAATCACCTCACCGGTGAGATAGCCGGCATAGTCACTGGCAAGAAATGCGATGGTGGCGGCCACCTCCCATGGCTCGGCTGCGCGCCCGAAGGCCTCCTGCCCGGCGAGGCGATCGAGCAGATCCGCGGGGCTGGTCTTCTCCAGGAACGTGTGCCGGGCGATGCTCGGCGAAACGGCGTTGATCCTCACTCCGTACTCGACGGCTTCCATTGCGCTACAACGGGTCAACGCCATCACACCGGCTTTCGCGGCAGCGTAGTGCGATTGGGAATGCTGTGCGCGCCAACCCAGGACACTGGCGTTGTTGACGATCGACCCGCCGTGGCCGGCGCCGCGGAAATACCTCAGTGCGGCACGGGTGGCCCGCATCGCGGAGGTGAGCGTCACGTTGAGAACACGGTCCCATTCCTCGTCAGTCATATCCACCACCGCCATCTGCCCACCCAGACCGGCGTTGTTGACCAGCACGTCGAGTCGTCCGAATCGGGCG
>JAGQTS010000059.1 GCA_020438895.1 Mycobacterium sp. | reverse complement strand
ACCGGCACGAAAAATCCGGGCTAGGGCGGCTACTGACGGAGTTGTTCGTCACCGCCGATCGGCGTGAATGGGTGCTGCAGGACATGCGCCGCTATGTGGAAACTGGACAGTCCCCGGTGATTGGACAGGTCACGTCGCAGATGGCATGCCGGAAGAACGGCACTGAACTTCCCGTCGAAGTGAGCGTCAATCCCGTCGGCGCCGGATCGGAGCTGACCTTCCACGCCTTCATACGCGACATGACCGAACTCACCGCGGAGCGGGCCGCTCAACACGGTGCCGAGGCGACCTTCCAGGCCGTATTCGAAAACGCGCCGATCGGAATCGCGGTACTCAGTCTCGACGGCACGTTCCAGAAGGTGAACCGGGAACTGTGCCGGATCACCGGATACCCGGCCGCCGAACTCACCGAATTGACCTTTCAGGATCTGACCTACCCGGATGACCTCGACAAGGACCTCACCGAGGCCGCCCGGCTGCTGCGCGGTGAAATCGCCAGCTACCAGATCGACAAGCGCTACTACGCCAAGGCGGGGCACATCATCTGGGTCCGACTCTCCGGGTCGATTGTCCGCGACGCGGATGGTCAGCCGTTGAACTTCATCGCCCACATCGAGGACATCTCCGCCCGCAAGCGCGATGAGCAACTGCTCGTGCGGCAGGCCACCCGAGATCCGTTGACCGGAGTGTTCAACCGCGCCCGATTCGAGGAGGAACTGGACCGCTACCGGGCCTTGGCAGACCGTCACGGGTACCAGGACGACGCGGCTCTGTTCATGGTCGACATCGACGGCCTCAAGCGTGTCAATGACAAGCACGGCCACATTGCCGGGGACGACTATCTCAAGACCGTGGCCGAGACGATCGGGCGGCGGCTTCGCCTCTCAGACGTATTTGCCCGTATCGGTGGTGACGAATTCGCCGTACTGCTTCCGCACACGTCGGCCGAACAGGCCCAGAAGCTGGCCCGTACTCTGGTGGAGCGGGTCCGGATGAACTCCGTTGGAACGGTTTCCATCGGTATCAGCATGGTCGGCCCCGGCCGTTTCGACGGCGCGCTGGAACGCGCCGATGAAGCCATGTATCACGCCAAGAAGCGCGGCGGCGACGGTTTCCACGGGCCCTGATCGCCGTGAGCCCATCACATACGATCGCCGGCAGGGCACACGATCAGCGGCGAGCAGGAAGGTGATCCGATGGGACTTCTCGCCGACCGGACGGCTGTCATCACCGGTGGAGCCCGAGGGCTGGGTTTCGCCATCGCGCGCCGGTTCATCGAGGAGGGCGCCCGAGTACTGATCGCCGACCTCGATATTGATGCGACCCGCGCGGCCGCTGAACAACTCGGCGGCGGTGATGTCGCTGGCGCCGAGTGTTGCGACGTCACCTCCGCCGAGCAGGTCGACCGGCTGGTCGAAGCATCCCTACACCGATTCGGCCGCCTCGATGTCATGGTGAACAATGCCGGCATCACCCGCGACGCGACCCTGCGCACGATGACCGAGGAGCAGTTCGACGACGTCATCGCGGTTCACCTCAAGGGAACCTGGAACGGCACCCGATCGGCGGCGGCGGTGATGCGTCAGCGCGGCAGTGGGGCGATCATCAACATGTCGTCGATCTCGGGCAAGGTCGGCTTCATCGGCCAAACCAACTATTCGGCGGCCAAAGCCGGGATCGTCGGGCTGACCAAGGCGGCGGCGAAGGAACTGGCGCACGTGGGTGTCCGGGTGAACGCCATCGCTCCCGGACTTATCCGCTCGGCGATGACCGAGGCCATGCCGCAACGGATTTGGGACGCCAAACTCGCCGAGGTGCCCATGGGGCGGGCCGGGGAACCTGATGAGGTGGCCAATGTCGCGGTCTTCTTGGCCTCCGATCTCGCCTCATACCTGACCGGGACGGTGCTCGAGGTCACCGGTGGCAGGCACATCTAGTGCGTCGCCCGGCGGCGAGGATGCCGAGCCCACCGAAAAGGAGGACGGGTGCCGATGACCAAGCTAGCCCAAACCCTGGGACTCACTGAGTTCCAGATCGACATCGTCTCCACGGTAAGGCAATTCGTCGACCGGGAGATCATCCCCAACGCGCAGGAACTCGAGCATTCCGACACCTACCCGCAGGCGATCGTCGACCGGATGCGGGAGATGGGTTTGTTCGGTTTGATGATCCCCGCCGAGTACGGCGGGCTGGGGGAGTCGCTTCTGACCTACGCGCTGTGTGTCGAGGAACTCGCGCGCGGATGGATGAGTGTCTCCGGTGTGGTCAACACCCACTTCATCGTGGCCCACATGATCCGCCGGCACGGTACCGAGGAGCAACGGCGCCGTTTCCTTCCGGCGATGGCGACCGGGGAGACCCGCGGAGCCTTCTCGATGTCCGAACCCGAGCTGGGCTCCGACGTCGCGGCGATTCGTACTCGGGCGGTCCGCGACGATGCCGGCTACGCCATCATCGGGCAGAAGATGTGGGTGACCAACGGTGCGAGTGCGAACCTGGTCGCGGTGCTGGTGCGTACCGACGAGGGATCAGCGAAGCCGCATCACAACCTGACCGCGTTCCTGATCGAGAAGCCGACCGGGTTCGGGGAGGTTCTCCCCGGTCTGAGCATCCCCGGAAAGATCGACAAGCTCGGCTACAAGGGCATCGACACCACAGAACTGATCTTCGACGGCTATCGGGCTCGTACCGAGGATGTTCTGGGCGGGGTGACCGGACGGGGATTCGCCCAGATGATGGATGGTGTCGAAGTCGGCCGTGTCAATGTGGCCGCACGTGCGTGCGGTGTCGGTCTGCGGGCGTTCGAACTGGCTGCTGGCTACGCCCAACAACGGTCCGCCTTCGGAAAGCCGATCGCCGAGCATCAGGCCATCGCCTTCACGCTGGCGGAGATGGCCACGAAAGTCGAAGCAGCCCACTTGATGATGGTCAACGCGGCCCGGTTGAAGGACACCGGCCAGCGAAACGATCTCAGCGCCGGGATGGCCAAATACCTGGCCAGCGAGTTCTGTTCGGACGTCACCCAGGCCAGCTTCCGCATTCACGGCGGCTACGGCTACTCCAAGGATTACGAGATCGAACGATTGATGCGCGAGGCCCCGTTTCTGTTGATCGGCGAGGGCACCAGCGAGATTCAGAAGATGATCATCAGCAAGCGCTTGCTCGACGACTACGGGATCTGAGATGACCATCGAAAAGAAGACGACGTTCTGCCGTATCTGTGAGTCGCTGTGCGGCATGGTGGCAGAAGTCGAGGACGGCCGACTGGTGGCGCTTCGTCCCGACAAGGATCATCCGTTGTCCACCGGGTTCGCGTGCCAGAAGGGCATCGCCTTCACCGAGGTGGTCAACGACCCCGATCGGGTAACCAGTCCGCTGCGGCGGCGGGACGACGGCAGCTTCGAGGCGGTGAGCTGGAACGAGGCGATGACGGACATTGCCGCCCGGCTCAGCGATATCCACCGTCGCCACGGGGCCGGGGCGATCGGCTGCTACTTCGGTAACCCGGCGGCGTTCAGCTACGCCCACCCGCTGGCGATGATGCTGTTCAGCCACGGCCTGGGATGGGGAACACACCTGTACTCCGCATCCTCCCAGGACACCCACAGCCGCTTCATGGCCAGCCAACTGCTCTACGGCATCCCGTCGGCGGTGCCCATCCCCGACCTGAACCGCACCAGTCTGCTCGTGGTGATCGGGGCCAACCCGCTGGTCTCGCACGGCAGCGTGCTGACCGCCCCGCGCATCCGGGAACGCCTGCACGCGGTGGTCCGTCGCGGCGGGCGGGTGATCGTGGTCGATCCGCGCCGAACCGAGACCGCCGCACAGTTCGAGTGGCTCGGCATCACCCCGGACAGCGATGCGTTGATGCTGTTGTCGGTGCTGCAGGTGATGTTCGCCGAGAACCTGGTCGATCGCCGGCGCGCCGACGCCCAGGCAGACGGGGTGGACTGGCTGGCCGCTCGATGCGCGCCGTTCACCCCGGAGTCGACGCAGGTGGCCACCGGGATCACGGCGGACACCCTGCGGGCGTTGGCTCGTGACCTCGCCGGCACGCCCGGTGCGGCGGTCTACGGCCGGATCGGGACTTGCGCGGGGCGCTCAGGGACGCTGACGTCCTACCTGATCGACGCGGTCAACCTCTGCGCCGGCAATCTGGATGTTCCGGGCGGCTCGGTGTTCGGCGAACTCGGGTTCCCGGGCGAGCGCTGGGTGATGCGGGTGCTCGGTGCCGTGCTGCGTTACGACCACCGCCACCACCGGTCCCGGATCGGCGGTTTCGGCAACATCATCCGTACCGAACCGGCGACCATGATGGCCGCTGAGATCACCACCCCCGGAGACCGTCGCATCCGGGCGCTCATCGTCAGCGCCGGAAACCCGGTGCTCTCGGTTCCCAACGGCGATGAACTCCGCACCGCCATGGGCGACCTGGAATTGTCGGTGGCGCTGGATCTCTATGTCACCGAGACCGCGGCGGGCTGCGACTATGTTCTGCCGGTGACCACGATGTACGAGCGCGACGATTTTCCGCTGCCGTTCCAGACCTTCCACGCGACACCGTTCCGGCAGGCCACCGAGGCGGTCGCGGCGCCCCGCGGGCAGGCCCGCACCGAGTGGGACATCATCGATGACCTGATGAGCAGGATGGCCACTCGTACACCGGTATTCGCCGCTCTGGCGGCGCTGCGCGGAGCCGCCCGGGTACTGGGTCAGCGGCTGAGCCCGCGACCGGTGGCCGACGCGGTGATCCGAATCTCCCGCGGCGGGGACCTTTTCGGCCTGCGTCGCGGCGGGCTGTCCTTCGCGCGACTGACGGGCGAGAACCCGCACGGGCGCGTCGTGAGTGAGCAGATCCGAACCGGCGTTCTGCGCAATGCCGTCACCTACCCGGATGGTCGGGTCCGGTTGCAGCACGACGAGATCGGCGCGGAGATCGACGGCCTCGGCCGCCGGGAGGGTCCGGCGGGCTTCACGCTGCGGCTCATCGGCATGCGTGAGGTCCGTTCGGAGAACTCCTGGCTGCACAACGCGCCACTGCTGATGCGCGGCGACCGCCAACCGCGGGCGCTGATGCACACCGCCGACGCGGCTCAGCGAGGCATCGCCGACGGCGACGAGGTCGCGGTGCGTTCGCCGTACGGCAAGATCGCTGTGCCGGTAGCACTGACCGAGGACATCGTCACCGGTGCCGTCGCGATCCCGCACGGCTGGGGCCACCGCCGCGGCGGCTGGCGGTTGGCCAACGCCGTCGGCGGGGTGAATGTCAACGACTTGACCTCCAACGACCCGGAAGATGTTGAGGCGCTGTCCGGGATGGCCTGGCTGACGGGGGTGCCGATCGAGGTCGAACGCACCTAGACCCCCGGCTCAGGAAAAACTTCGGCGCGAAAACGAGCGCTGAGCGTACGAAACCGCGCCGAAATCTCATATGGTCGTGGCCATGGCAGTCAAGGATTCCCGCGAAGTGATCATCGAGGCGACGCCGGAGGAGATTCTGGACGTCATCGCCGACGTCGAGTCGGCCCCGTCCTGGTCACCGCAGTACCAGAAGTCCGAAGTGCTCGAAACCTACGACGACGGCCGCCCCAAACGGGTGAAGATGAAGATCAAAGCCGCCGGGCTCACCGATGACCAGGAAGTCGAGTACAGCTGGGGCGACAACACGGCGGGCTGGACGCTGATCAAGGCCGGCCAGTTGCGCTCCCAGGATGCGACCTACACGCTCACCCCGGAGGGGGACAGCACCAGGGTCCGATTCGATCTGGCGGTCGACCCCTCGGTCCCGATTCCGGGCTTTCTGCTCAAACGGACCCTGAAGGGGGCGATGGAGACCGCCACGGACGGGCTGCGCAAGCAGGTACTCAAGATCAAGAACGGCGGTTAGGGCAGCTCGGACATGACCAGCGTGCCGAGACGGTCGATCGCCTTGTCGAGGGTGTCATCGCGCTTGCAGAACGCGAACCGCACCAGGTGGTTCCAGTCACCTGCGGGTCGGTCCGGATCGCAGAATGCCGACATCGGGATCGCGGCCACCCCTGCCCGGAGCGGCAACTCCTCGCAGAATGCGGTGCCGTCATCGAACCCCAGCGGTCGCGGGTCCGCACACAGAAAGTAGGTGCCGGCGCTGTCGTGCACCGTGAAGCCGAGGCCGGTCAATGCGGTGGCAAGACGTTCCCGCTTGGCCTGCAACGATTCTCGTAACTGGTCCACCCAACCGTCCTCGTGGTTGAGGGCGTAGGCCACCGCCGGCTGGAAGGGTGCGCCACCGACATAGCTGAGGTACTGCTTGGCCGCCCGCACCCCCGCTACCAGGTCGCTCGGGCCGCACGCCCAGCCAATCTTCCATCCAGTGCAGTTGAACATCTTCGCCGCACTGGAGATGGTGACTGTGCGATCGGCCATCCCGGGAAGTGTCGCCAGCGGGCGGTGAATCCGTCCGTCAAAGGTGAGTCGCTCATACACCTCGTCGGATATCACCAGCAGATTGGCGTCGACCGCCAGGGTCGCCAGCGCGTGGCATTCGTCATCGGAGAACACCGTCCCGGTCGGATTATGTGGCGAATTGACCACAATCGCCCGCGTCCGGGGGGTGATCGCGGCACGTAACGCGTCGATGTCGAGCGCGAAACCGCGGCCGTCGGGCACCAAGGGCACCGCCACCCGATGTGCGCCCGCCATGGCGATCACCGGGGCGTAGGTGTCGAAGTACGGTTCGATCAGGAGCACCTCAGAGCCGGGTTCGACCAGGCCCAGGACGGCAGCCGCGATGGCCTCACTGGCGCCGACGGTGATCAGCACCCCGGAGTCCGGGTCGACATGCTGGCCGTAGCGGCGTTCCCGCTGTCCGGCGACCGCCGCCCGCAGCTCCGGGGTTCCCGTGCCGGGCGGATACTGATTGGCCCCGTCGGCGATCGCCTGCCGGGCGGCTTCCAGCATCGCGGCCGGGCCGTCCTCGTCGGGGAACCCCTGGCCCAGGTTCACCGCCCCGAGCCTCGCCGCGAGAGCCGACATCCGGGCGAAGACATTGACCGCGAAAGGGCGAAGTCGGTGCACGGTGGCGGGCGTTCCACCGTCTGATCCGGTCATAGGGTTGCAGCCTAATCCGCGGGCACGGGCTGCGGACTGGGCCATAATCGCCCGGTGGATGTGCAGGAACCAACCGTCCGTCTCGGTACCGTCGACGACGTCCTCGGCGTGCGCTTGCTCGAGTCGCGTTATTTCATTGGAAATCTCGCGCCCGAACATCGTGCCGACGGGTTTCTGTCGATGATCCAACCAGAGGGAAGTTTCGAGCGGGTCGCCACGGCAGGCGGTCTCCATGTCGCGGTCGACGCCGCCGGAGTCGTCGGAGGTTTCATCGTCATCGCGCCGCCGTTGCTCACCTGCCAGGGTTCGCCGCCACCGATCGTTGGCCGGATGCTCGCGCTCGCCGACACCGTCGAGTACCGGGGCCGCCCGATCTCGTCCTATACCCACGCGTTGCGTGGACCCGTGTGCATCGACGAGCGATTCCGGGGTCACGGTCTGTACGGGCGGTTCAACGCGGTGACGAAGGCCGCGTACAGCGACACCTTCGAGATCGGCATGCTGTTCGTCTCGGCCCGCAACCCGCGATCGCTGCGCACGACGACATCCAAACTCAACGCCACCGTCGTCGCCGACTTCGAAGTCGGTGGAGAGAGCTACCACTTTCTGGTCTACGAACTCGGGCTGGACGTCCCAACCAACAGGTTGGCCGGGGGTCATTAGTTACCGGCTGGTAGGGGCGACTAGTCTGCAAGGTGCCGGAACTCAACCCGTATCCGAACCTAGAGGACTTAGGGGAATCCACATGTCCGAAGAAGCCTTCATCTACGAGGCCATCCGCACCCCGCGCGGCAAGGGCAAGAACGGCGCCCTGACTGAGGTCAAGCCGCTCAATCTCATCACCGGTCTGATCGACGAGCTTCGCAGCCGTCACCCCAATCTCGACGAGGACATGATCAGTGACGTCGTTTTGGGCTGCGTTTCTCCGGTCGGTGACCAGGGCGGTGACATCGCCCGCACCGCCGTCATAGCCGCAGGCCTGCCCGACACCGTCGGTGGTGTTCAACTCAATCGGTTCTGCGCCTCCGGACTGGAGGCCGTCAACACCGCTGCGCAGAAGGTCCGCTCCGGCTGGGATGACCTGGTGATCGCCGGTGGCGTGGAGTCCATGAGCCGGGTTCCGATGGGTTCCGACGGCGGCGCCATGATGTCCGACCCGGCGACCAACTATGACGCCTACATCGTTCCGCAGGGCATCGGCGCTGACCTGATCGCCACGCTTGAGGGCTTCAACCGCGACGACGTGGATGCCTACGCGGTGCGGTCCCAGGAGCGGGCCGCGGCCGCATGGTCCGGCGGCTACTTCGCCAAGTCCGTGGTCCCGGTCCGCGATCAGAACGGCCTGCTCATCCTCGACCATGACGAGCACATGCGCCCCGGCACCACCATGGAGAGCCTGGGCAAGCTCAAGCCTGCTTTCGAGGGCCTGGCCGCGATGGCTGGTTTCGACGATGTCGCGATGCAGAAGTACCACTGGATCGAGCGGATCAACCACGTTCACACCGGCGGCAACAGCTCCGGCATCGTCGACGGGGCCGCCCTGGTGCTGGTCGGCAGTGAAAAAGCAGGGAAAGCGTCAAACTTGACCCCGCGCGCCCGCGTCGTGGCCACCGCCACCAGTGGCGCAGATCCGACCATCATGCTCGTCGGCCCCACCCCGGCCACCGAGAAGGTGCTGGCCACCGCCGGGCTGACCGTCGACGACATCGACCTGTTC
Organism: Mycobacterium sp.; assembly: GCA_020438895.1. Taxonomy (GTDB): domain Bacteria; phylum Actinomycetota; class Actinomycetes; order Mycobacteriales; family Mycobacteriaceae; genus Mycobacterium. The sequence continues at coordinate 1,208 of JAGQTS010000059.1, read as the reverse complement.
GAGCTCAACGAGGCCTTCGCCTCGGTGGTGCTGAAGTTCCAGAAGGACCTGGGTATCCCCAGCGAGAAGCTGAACGTCAACGGTGGCGCTATCGCGATGGGCCACCCGCTGGGCGCCACCGGCGCCATGATCACCGGCACCATGGTCGACGAGCTGGAGCGCCGCGGCGCCAAGCGTGCGCTGATCACACTGTGCATCGGCGGCGGCATGGGCGTGGCCACCATCATCGAGCGCGTCTAACACCACAGGACTACAGGAGTAAGCGAAAAGCTATGGCAGAAAACACCATTCACTGGGACCAGGATGCCGACGGCATTGTCACGCTGACCCTCGACGACCCCACCGGTTCGGCGAACGTGATGAACGAGCACTACAAGGAATCCATGCACAAGGCCGTAGAGAAGTTGACACGGCTTGTCGCGGAGGATCCTGACTCGATCACCGGCGTGGTGATCACCAGTGCCAAGAAGACCTTCTTCGCCGGCGGTGACCTCAAGGCGATGATCACCGCCGGACCGGAGAACGCCGGCGAGATCTTCGCCGAGGTCGAAGGCATCAAGGCCGACCTGCGCACACTGGAGACGCTGGGCAAACCGGTGGTAGCGGCCATCAACGGCGCGGCTCTCGGGGGTGGCTTGGAGATCGCGCTGGCGTGCCACCATCGCATCGCCGCCGACGTCAAGGGCAGCGCGATCGGGCTGCCTGAGGTGTCGCTGGGCCTGCTGCCCGGCGGTGGCGGGGTGACCCGCACCGTTCGGATGTTCGGCATCCAGAACGCGTTCGTGAACGTGCTGAGCCAGGGCACCCGGTTCAACCCCAAGAAGGCCAAGGACGTCGGCCTGGTCGACGAGTTGGTCGGTTCCGCTGACGAGGTCGTTCCCGCAGCCAAGGCGTGGATCAAGGCCAACCCCGACAAGCACACCCAGCCGTGGGACGCCCAGGGCTACCGGATGCCGGGCGGCACCCCGGCCAGCCCGGCGCTGGCCGCCATCCTGCCGTCGTTCCCGTCGCTGCTGCGCAAACAGATCAAGGGCACGAACATGCCTGCGCCGCGGGCCATCCTGGCCGCCGCGGTCGAGGGTGCGCAGGTGGACTTCGACACCGCCAGCCGGATCGAGAGCCGGTACTTCACCAGCCTGGTGACCGGCCCGGTCGCGAAGAACATGATCCAGGCGTTCTTCTTCGACCTGCAGGCGATCAACGCCGGC
>JAGQTS010000450.1 GCA_020438895.1 Mycobacterium sp. | reverse complement strand
CGCGGCCCTCGAACAGGATGACGATGCGAGCGCCCGTCGCCTTGGCCCAGTTCTGCACCTTCACCAATTCGGTCTGCAGGCGGTACAGCTCCGCCTCGTAGACCTTGGTGGACACCTTGTGCGTCCTCTCGGCGCTGGCCTTGTGCGATCCGTGCCCTGCATCAGCTTTCCCGTGCGACTTGCTCACCGCGGCATCGTACGACCCCCCGCTGTGGCCTCGCTAGACTTGCCGCCGCAGTCCCGCCCGCGATCGACCGCAGAGAGGTTCATCGGATGGCTGTCTACGTTGCCACTCATAAACGTGCCGCACTTCCCCGCAGCGACTGGCTGACGCCGCTGGGCCTCAACGGCTACCGCGACGAAAACGTTCGGATGTGCGATGCCGATGGTGCCGACACCATCGCCCATCTCAACCGGAGCTACGGGGAATTGACCGGGTTGTACTGGCTGCTCAAGCATTGTCGCGACGATTACGTGGGTTTGTGCCATTACCGGCGTTTCCTGACCTTCACACCGCTACCGGCCCCGGACGTCAACTACCCGGCGGTGTGGACGATGAAGACCACTGACGAAACCTTCGATTACCTGGCCTCCGATGAGCAGAAGAGGCGGATGCTGGCCCTGCTGGACACCTATGACTTCGTCGTTCCCCGTCCCATCATCTATGCCGAGACGGTCGCGACCTCGTTCGTCAACGCCCACGGTGAATTGTTCTGGGATCGCTTCCTGAAATCGTGCCAGCGTGAATTCGGTTACGACGTCAGCTATTTCGACCAGGAGATCCGGTTCTACTGCGGCAACATGTTCGTCACCACCGCCGAACGGTTCCGCCGATTCGGCGAGGCGCTGTTCCGGGTTGTCGACCACGTCCACGACGAACTCGGCGAGATCGAGGAGATGCCGGAGGTCCGGTACGCGCCGCACCGCTACCCCGGTTACATCGCCGAACGTTTCATGGGCTTCTACATTCACAAGATGGGACTGAGAGTTTTCGAGACCCCGATGGTGTGGCTGAACTGACCTCGTCGACCCCGGGCGCCTACTGCGCAGCGTCGATCAGTTCCTCAAGCGCTTGGGCGAGCAGTTCGGGGAAGACCTCCACATCGCTCATGGCGTCACGGTCGGCGTTGATACCGAAGTACAGCATCCCGCAGTAGGAGGTCACCCCGATCGCCAGCACCTGGTCGTGCAGCAGTGGCGGAACGGCGTAGGTCTCCAGCATTTTGGCGCCGGCGACGTACATCTGGCTCTGCGGCCCGGGCACATTGGTGATCAGCAGGTTGAACTGACGGGCGGGGAACTGGGTGGCCACCCGGGTTCCCATGGCATGAAGGGTCGGCGGCGGGAAACCCGACAGCGTCACGATGGTGCGCGCATCGACCAATGTCGCCGCCGCCGAATACGACTCGGTGGCGTGTTCGATCTGGGACAGCCGGACCACCGGATTGGACTCCCCGACCGGCAGATCGATCAGGAAGGGCGCCACTTCGCTGATCGCCTGACCGGGACCGGAAGACAGTTCGATGTCGGGATAGACCGAGGTGGGAGCCATGGCCCGGATCGCGGCGCCGGCGACGACCGGTTCAGCGCGCGACAGCAGCCAGTTCCGCAGCGCCCCGGCGATCACGGTGAGCACCACGTCGTTGATGTCGCAGTCGTATCGGGCACGGATCATCCGGTAGTCGGCCAACCGGGCGGAGGCGACGGTGAAGCGGCGCTGCCTCGACACCTTGGTGTTGAGCGGGCTGCTGGGCGCGCTACCCCGGACCAGGGTGCGAGCCGTGTCGGCGACCCGACCGACCAGCTCGGCGAGTTCGCCGTTGTTGGCCGCGACCCCGGCCATCGTGGAGCGCAACGCCAGTAACTGCTGGCTGGGCCGAGCGAGCCAATCCCCCACCGCTTCAACCACAAGCCGCCCGGGTGTGGGCTCGCGGGCCGGCAGCCAGATGTCCTCGGCCGCAGCCGCCGGACGCCGGCTGCGGTCGGCGATCACATGCCCGATCTCGCATGCGGTCATGCCGTTGACCAGCGCCTGGTGCGACTTGATGAACAACGCCAAACGGTTGTTCGCCAGGCCCTCGATGAGATACATCTCCCACAACGGGCGGCTGCGATCGAGCGGCCGGCCGGCCAGTCGGGAGACCAGCTCGTGCAGCTGGCTGTCGCTGCCCGGTGCCGGCAGAGCCGAACGACGAACGTGGTAGGTGATATCGAAGTCGGGGTCGTCGATCCACACCGGCCGGGCGATGCCCAGCGTCACTTCCCGGACCTTCTGGCGATACCTGGGGATCTGCGGCAACTGACGTTCGACCGTCTCCAACAACCGTTCGTAGCTCAGCCCGCCGCGCGGCCGGCGCAGGATCGACAGCGAACCCACATACATCGGGGTCGCGGTGTTCTCCCGCTGGTAGAACG
>JAGQTS010000449.1 GCA_020438895.1 Mycobacterium sp. | reverse complement strand
GAGTTGGCCGCATTGCCGGTAGTCGACGAGGACCACAAGCTCCTCGGTGTCCTGACCGCGGACATCGCCGCCGACATCATCCGCCGAGCAGCGACTGAAGATGCCGAACGCCAAGGCGGGTCGGCACCGCTGGAGGTTCCCTATCTGCGCGCCTCGCCGGCCCGGCTCTGGCGCAAGCGGATCGTCTGGCTCCTCGTCCTTTTCGTCGCCGAGGCCTACACGGGGACGGTGCTTCGGGCGTTCGAAGAGGAGATGGAAGCGGTCGTGGCGCTGGCCTTCTTCATTCCCCTGCTGATCGGTACCGGTGGCAACACCGGTACCCAGATCACCACCACGCTGGTGCGTGCGCTGGGGACCGGAGAGGTGAGCTTGCGCGATCTGCCCCGCATCCTGGCCAAGGAAATGTCGACAGGGTTCCTCATCGCGGCCGCCATGGCGGCGGCCGCGCTGGTGCGAGCCTGGACCCTGGGTGTAGGGCTCGAGGTGACCATCACTGTGTGTCTGACGGTCGGTGCGATTGTCCTGTGGTCCTCGCTGGTGGCGTCGATTCTGCCGCCCGCCCTCAAGAAGATGAAACTGGACCCGGCCGTGGTGTCGGCGCCGATGATCGCCACGATCGTCGACGGGACCGGACTGATGATCTATTTCGGCATAGCTCACCTGATGCTGCCGCAATTGGCGGGCTTGTAGCCCGAGTCGACCCTTCGGCCACCCCGTCACCCGCTTCTCCGGTCCCACGGCCGGCAACGCATTCCCAGCGCAGCCCACCGGATCCCCCCGTGAGACCATTCCGAGCGCGAGAATTGCCCCGGCGATGAGGAGTGTGATCCGGTGAATACCGTCGTCTTCGCATTCCTGGTGACGCTCGCCGCCGGCCTGTGTACGGGTATCGGCAGTGCGATTGCCTTCTTCACGCATCACACCAACCGCGCTTTCCTCTCCCTGGCCCTGGGATTCAGCGCCGGCGTCATGATCTACGTGTCGTTCCTCGAGATCTTCCCCAAGGCACGCGATGCACTCACCGCGGCGGGTGCATCGGATCTTCGCGCCGTGACGATCACGACGATCGGATTCTTCGGCGGAATGTTGCTCATCGCGCTGATCGACCGTTTCGTCTCCCGATTCTCCGATTTCCATGACGGCATCTCGGTCGAGTTGATGGACAGCCCGGCCTCGCCGGCGGAGATCAGGCGTCAGGCAAGCCTCAAGCGCATGGGCGTCCTGGTCGCGTTGGCCGTCGGCCTGCACAACTTCCCGGAGGGTCTGGGCACGTTCCTCGCGCTACTCGAGGACCCACGGGTGGGTATCGCGATCGCCGTTGCGATCGCTATCCACAACATCCCCGAGGGGATCGCGATTTCGGTTCCGATCTACCACGCCACCGCACGGCGATCCACAGCGTTCTTCTACTCGTTCGGCAGCGGGTTGGCCGAGCCACTCGGTGCTCTGATCGGCTACCTGATCCTGCGACCGTTCATCAACGACACCACCTTCGGGATCGTCTTCGCGGGAGTCGCCGGAGTCATGGTCTTCATCTCCCTGGACCAGCTGTTACCGGCCGCCCGGGAATACGGCCGTCCCCACCTCGTCATCTACGGCCTGATCGCCGGGATGATGGTCATGGCGACATCGCTGGTGTTGTTCATGGTGTGACGCTGGGGATTCGTTGATATCGCCGGAAAAACGGGTAACCCCGGGTCATGAGAATCGCAATAAGCGGAGCCGGCATTGCGGGCACGGCATTGGCGTTCTGGCTCCATCGGGCGGGCCACACTCCGACGCTGATCGAAAGCGCGCCCGCGTTCCGCAACGGCGGATACATGATCGACTTCTGGGGCACCGGTTACCGGGTGGCCGAACGGATGGGAATCGCGAGCGAACTGCGCGCGGCCGGCTATGACATCGGGCACCTGCGGTCCGTGGACTCCCGCGGCAGGGTGACATCCGACCTCGACGTCCAGGCAATTCGCACAGTGATCGACGGCGACTTCACCAGCATTGCCCGCGGTGATCTCGCCGAGATCGTCTTCCGCCGGACAGCCGACGACGTCGAAACGATGTTCGGGGAGAGCATCACCGGAGTCGATGACCGAGGCGACGGCGTTCGGGTCACGTTCGAGCACAGCGATCCGCGGGATTTCGACCTTCTGCTCGGCGCGGACGGCCTGCATTCCAACGTGCGCCACCTGGTCTTCCGTCCGGATTCGTGGGCCGAACGGTATCTGGGCTGCAAGGTCGCCGCCTGCGTCGT
>JAGQTS010000058.1:6828-8054 GCA_020438895.1 Mycobacterium sp. | reverse complement strand
ACGCCGACGTCCTGAGCGGCCTGGTTGGCGGCCACCACGAACGGGACTGCGCCGTCATTCTCGGAAAGCAACACCACCACACCCGGCTCGGAGCCGAACCGGCCACGGATATCGCCAACCAGTGACCGCAGGTCACCGGCTGACATACCCGCCGCCATCCGACGCGCCACCAGCCGGACACCACCCACCGTTTCGGCGGCCGCCGCGGTCTCGGCAGCGGCTGCGCGGGCGTTGGCCAACCGCACCCGCTCCAATTCCTTCTCGGCCACCTTAAGGCGTTCGACCAGGGTGGCCACCCGGCCGGGCACCTGCTCTGAGGGCACTTTCAGCGACGACGCCAGTCCCGCCATCAGCGCCCGTTCGCGCGCAAGGTGACGAAAGGAGTCCAAGCCGACGTAGGCCTCCACCCGGCGCACCCCGGATCCGACCGAAGACTCGCCGAGAAGCGTGACCGGCCCGATCTGTGCGGAGTTGCGAACATGGGTGCCGCCGCAGAGTTCCAGGGAGAACGGCCCGCCGATCTCCACCACCCGGACCTGTTCGGGGTACTGCTCGCCGAACAGCGCCATGGCCCCCATCGCTTTGGCCTTGTCCAGTTCGGTGACGAACGTGTTGACCGGATAGTCGGCTTCCACCGCCTCATTGGCGATCTCTTCGATTCGGGTGCGCTGCTCTTCACTCAGCGGGCCCTGCCAGTTGAAGTCGAAACGTAGATAACCCGGACGATTCAGGGAACCGGCCTGAACGGCGTTGGGCCCCAGCACCTCCCGTAACGCGGCGTGAACCATGTGTGTCCCGGAGTGGCCCTGAGTGGCGCCGCGCCGCCACGTCGCATCGACGGCGGCGACGACGGTGTCACCCTCGACGAACTCCCCGGACTCGACAGTGACCCGGTGTACCCACAACGTTTTGGCGATCTTCTGGACATCGGTGACAGCGGCCTTGGCCGACCCGCTGCTGCCGATCCCGCTGATCTCGCCGGTATCGGCGATCTGGCCCCCCGATTCGGCGTAGAGCGGGGTGCGGTCCAGCACGATCTCGACCCGCTCCGGAGGGACCGTTTCCGAATGCACCCGTGCGCGATGCGCCACCACCGGCACCCGCTTGCCGTCGACGAAGATTCCCAGGATCCGGGCCTGTGAGGTCAGCTCGTCGAACCCGGTGAACTCGGTGGGGCCGGCGTCGACCAGTTCGCGGAACGCCGAAAGGTCGGCGTGGGCGTGCTT
>JAGQTS010000058.1:0-6707 GCA_020438895.1 Mycobacterium sp. | reverse complement strand
GTGTCGTGCAGGGCGAAGGCATCCGATCCACCGAGTTGGGCCTTGCCGGCCGCGCGGGTGGCGGCGGCTGCCTCCTCGAACAGCTTGGAACCCGCGGCCAGGGTGCGATTGAACGCAGTCTCCTCAGCGACGGCGATCCGGTTGATGCGGTCGAAGTCGGCGACAAGTTCCGGGTAGGACGGCCCCATCGCCTCACGCACCGTCTCCATCAGGTCGCCGATGATCGGCTGCTCGATGCCGAGCAGCTTGGCGGCCCGGATGATGCGGCGCAGCAGGCGGCGCAGCACGTATCCGCGGCCCTCATTGGAAGGCGTCACACCGTCACCGATGATGATGGCCGCCGTGCGACTGTGGTCGGCGATGACCCGGAAGCGGACGTCGTCGGCGGTGTTGCCCTGGCCGTACCCGCGCGGGGCGCGGGACGCCGCCTTGTCGATCACCGGACGCAGCAGGTCCGTTTCGTAGACGTTGTCGACCCCCTGGAGCAAGCAGGCGATGCGTTCCACGCCCATGCCGGTGTCGATGTTCTTTCGCGGCAGCGGACCGAGGATCTCGAAGTCGTCCTTCGAGGTGCCCTCGCCGCGCTCGTTCTGCATGAACACGAGATTCCAGATTTCGATGTAGCGGTCCTCGTTGGCGGCCGGGCCACCGTCGATCCCGTAGTCCGGCCCACGGTCGAAGTAGATCTCCGAACACGGGCCGCAGGGCCCGGGGATACCCATCGACCAGTAGTTGTCGGCCATCCCGCGGCGCTGGATTCGCTCCGGGGGCAGACCGGCGACCTGCTGCCACAGCTGTACGGCCTCGTCGTCGTCGTAGAAGACCGTGGCCCACAGCCGTTGGGGGTCGAACCCGTACCCGCCCTCCTCGACCGGATTGGTCAGCAGAGTCCAGGCCAGTTCGATGGCGCGGCGCTTGAAGTAGTCGCCGAAGGAGAAATTGCCGGCCATCTGGAAGAAGGTGTTGTGCCGGGTGGTGATGCCCACCTCGTCGATGTCCGGCGTGCGGATGCACTTCTGAATGGACGTGGCGGTGGTATACGGCGGGGTGCGCTGACCGAGGAAGAACGGCACGAACGGGACCATTCCGGCGTTGACGAACAACAGGTTGGGATCGTCGAGGATCACCGAAGCGCTGGGCACCTCGGTGTGTCCGGCATTGACGAAGTGGTCGGTGAACCGCTTCCTGATCTCGTGTGTCTGCACAACCTGTCCTCGCAAATCGGGTGCTGCCGGGCCCGGCCGCACCGCGGCATCGACCGCCCAACAGTACCGGCAGCTGTGCTGAGCAACTCGCCTTCCCGACTACCTACCGCTTCCGTCGGATGATGGCCCGCAACCTGTCGAGTCGCTCGGCCAGCGTCCTTTCGGGACCGCGGCCGGTGGGTCGGTAGTAGTCGCTACCGATGAGCCCGTCTGGCGGGTACTGCTGGGGCACCACCCCATCGGGGTCGTCATGCGGGTAGCGGTATCCCTGGCCGTGGCCGAGCCGGGCGGCACCGGAGTAGTGGCCGTCGCGCAGATGGGCCGGCACCGGACCGGCTTTGCCGGCGCGGATGTCTGCGACCGCCGACCCGATCGCGGTGGTGACGGCATTGGACTTCGGTGCGGTGGCCAGGTGGATCGTCGCCTGGGCGAGCGTGAGCTGCGCCTCGGGCATCCCGATCAGCTGGACGGTCTGCGCAGCGGCCACCGCGGTCAGCAGCGCGGTGGGGTCGGCCATCCCGATGTCCTCGCTGGCCAGGATCATCAGTCGGCGAGCCACGAAGCGCGGGTCCTCCCCCGCCACCAGCATCCGTGCCAGATAGTGCAGTGCGGCATCAACATCGGAGCCGCGGATGGATTTGATGAAAGCGCTGGTCACGTCGTAGTGCTGGTCCCCGTCGCGGTCATAGCGGACCGCGGCCTCGTCCACGGACTGCTCGACGACGTCCGCAGTCACCGCTTCCCGCGCTGCTCCGGCGGTTTCGGCGGCCACCTCGAGTGCGGTCAGCGCCCGACGGGCGTCCCCGGCCGACATCCGAACCAGCATGTCGATCGCCTCGTCGGTGACGGCGACCGACCCGCCCAGGCCCCGGGGATCGGCGATCGCACGGCACACGACGGTGCGGATGTCGTCGGGGCCCAAGGGTTTCAGATGCAGGATCAACGAACGCGACAACAGCGGAGCCACCACGGAGAACGACGGGTTCTCGGTGGTGGCCGCAACCAGCAGAACCACTCGGTTCTCCACAGCTGCCAGCAGCGCGTCCTGCTGGGTCTTGGAGAACCGGTGCACCTCATCGATGAAGAGCACAGTCTGGCGGCCGTGCACCGCGGCGCGGCGGGCCTCGTCGATGACTGCTCGGACCTCCTTGACCCCTGCCGTCAGTGCGGAGAGCGCCTCGAAGCGGCGGCCGGTGGAGTGCGAGATCAGCGAGGCGAGGGTGGTCTTGCCGGTGCCGGGTGGGCCGTACAGGATCACCGACGCCGCGCCGGCGCCCTCGACCAGTCGGCGCAGCGGCGCGGCCGGGCCCAGCAGATGCTGTTGGCCCACAACCTCGTCGAGCGTCGCCGGGCGCATCCGCACCGCCAACGGCGCCGACAGCGGCTCAGCCGGCGTCGCGCCGTCCTCACCGGCAAGCTCGAAGAGGCTCTCGGACACCTCCTCAGGCTATCGACGCGGTGCGGCGGATCGCCCCCGACACCCACCAGGCCGCCGGTTCATGATCCGGCTGACAGGGAGGTCACTGGATGACGAAGTCGGTAATCCCGAAATCGTTGAGCGCTCGGCGGGCCACATCGGCGAGTTCGTCGGTGGTGGTCGACCCGTCGCCGGCGCAATAGCACAGGCTGATGTAGATACGGCCGCCGAGACGCCCGGAAGCGATCGGGAAGAAGATGCCACCGGCCTTCCGGAGCAGGGCGGGGTCGGCCAATTGTGGCGCTCGAGCGTGCCGGGCGTAGAACCAGTCCGCGTCGGTGCCGTCCGGCCGGTTCACCGCCGGGTCCAGATCCCCGAAATGCGAGCAGGTGACATTGGCACTCTTCATGACCACGTTCTGTAGCCGGCGCGCGACGAACTCCGGAATGAACGGCATCAGCGTGAGCGGCGCCATGATCCGGTCACGGGCTTTCGACAGCCTGATCAGCGCCGCCTTGACGCCGGCACGGATGTCCCGCAGATCAGTGGCCACTGCGGGATCGACGGTCATCGATGCGCTGCTGAGCGCATTTCCGCGAGTGTCTCCCGGCGTGCGTTCGTTGACCGGGAACGTGACGTTGACCAGTCCGTCGGCATCGAGCCAGCCGAGGATCTCGCACAGCCTGCAGGTAAGTCCGACCAGCAGTGAGTTGCTCGTCCCGCTGAGGTTTTCCGCCCGTTCATCCCAGTGCACGGTCGGAACCAGGATCGCGATCGAGGGCAACCGCCCCGCCCGGGTAGGAACCGGGGGGCCTCCGGCGGGCGGGGTTGCATCTCCGGGATGAACTGCCGGCAGGCCGCCGGCTTCGCGGCGGGCCAGCCCCTTCCCCAAGCCCGGCCGCACCCGCAACGGAACTTCCTTGGCGGCCAACGGCGCCTGTATGACCGCCCGTCCGGCGTGCGGCAGGTCGCGCAGCAGCTGCCGCAGATCCTGCTGGAAAGCCTGCCTCCTGCTGCGCGAACGGGGCGCGGGATAGTCGATGGCAGCCCCGGTTCCCCGAACGGCGTTGACGACGACGTCATTGAGCCCGACACCATCGGCCACCGTGTGCGCGACCACCAGTGTCACCGCCGCGCCACCCCCCTCCAGGGGCTGAACGGCCAAGCGCCAGGGAGGGCCGTTCTCGATGTCGATACGCCGCGCCGCTTGTTCGTCGGTCCACGCGGTGATCTCAGCCCGCGGCCGCCGCCCTGGCGCTACCTCGACATCGCCGGTCGGTGACCATCGGACCCAGCGGGATCGGCAGAACGGAATCGGTGAGTGTTCGACGCAGCGGGCCAGCAGACCCGTTCCCAGATGGCGGTGAAAGCGTCGGAGGGCGACCAGGTCGACATCGTGCTCGTAGATCCATACGAACTGGATCATCGGCCCGTGGCCCTGCGCGCGGTAGTCCCGATAAAAACCTTCGTCGAGGTAGTCCAAAACGTTGTCTGTGCCGGCCATTCAGGGAATCCTCGCCGCTAGACGAACGTTGCGGTCACATCGAAGTCGGCCAGTCCCTGCCGGACCAGTTCGATGAGTTCCTCACGGGTGTTGGCGCCATTGACCTGCCAGGAAACCACGCAGATCACGACATTGCCTTTGACTCGCCCGGAACCGACGAACAGCGAGTCGCCCCGCTGATCGAGCCCTTCCTTCGTGATCGGCCACTCGACACCCCGGGCCCAGAAGAACTCCGCATCGGTGCCGTCGGGGCGGATCACGTCGGCGAACACCTCGCCCATGCTGGACGACCCCACCGGTGTCCCAGTACCCAGAGCGGCGCTGGCCAACCTCCTGACCAGCCACTTCGGCGTGAACGGTGTCAGCGGCAGCGATGCGATCAGCTTGTGCTCTTCTTCCGCCAGCCCGGAAAGGGCTGCCTTCAACTCGGCCCGGATGGGGGCGAGGCTGGTGTTGACCACCCGGGCGTCGGTCTCGATCGAGATTCCGGTCAATGCGTTAGCCCTGTTGTCGGTTTGCGTCCGCTGGCTGACCGGCAATTGGACCGTGACCCGGCCCGCCTCGTCCGCGTACCCCCGAATGAAGGCGATCCGGGCGGCGAACGCCGTCATCAAGGCGTTGCTGGAACCGCCCAGCGCCGTGGCACGTTCGTCCCAAATCTCCGCATCGACGACCGCAGCCACCGACGGCCTGATGGTCAACGCGCCACCGCGAAGTTTTTCCGGCCGGGCCGCCCGCTTCGGGGCCGAACTGTTCTCCCTGGCCAGTTGGGCGCCGACCTTCAGCGCTTTGGCCATCTCCGGTAGCGACTTCCGGGTCACCGCAAGGTCTTGCCGTACCGCTTCTCGGTAGCTCCGGGACTGCGGCGGCGGATATCCCAGCTCGCGTTTGATGCCGTGTGTCGCCTCGAGCAGCGACACGATGCTCGCACCCGCGTCGCCCACTGAGTGGGAGACGATCATGGTCACCGCCCCGCCGCCCTCGTCGAAGGGCAGCACCGCCATCCGCCACGCCGGTCCCCGCTCGGGATCGACCGGAATCATTGCCTGCTCATCCATCCACGCCGAAAGGTCGGCGGCGGGCCGTGGAACCGGAGCCACATCGAGGGGCGCCTGGTGGGGCGCGGCCACCCAGCGGTGCCGGCCGAACGGGAGCGGCGAACGTTCGATGCGCCGGCCCAGCAGCCCGTCGCCGAGGTTGCGGTGCAACTGGCGAACCCGGTCGATGTCGATGTCGTGCTCGTACACCCAGACGTACTGCCCAAGCGGTTCATGACCAAAGGCACGCAAAGCCAGGAACGACCCCTGATCGATGTACGCCAGCAGATTGTCCATGACTGGAGAGCCTAATCCAGCGGCCGCCGGTGGACGGGCAGTGCGCTGCGAAGGGCCGCCGTCCGGCACAGCCTATTGGGGCCGGTGATCCATTCCGGACTCCTTGCGTTGCTGGGCGGTGATCGGGGTCGGGGCGTCGGTCAGGGGGTCGACGCCGCCACCGGACTTCGGGAAGGCGATGACATCGCGGATCGACTCCGCACCGAACAGCAGCGCCACGATGCGGTCCCAGCCGAAGGCGATCCCGCCGTGCGGCGGAGCTCCGAATGTGAACGCCTCCAGCAGGAAGCCGAACTTCTCGGCGGCTTCCTCCGGACCGAGCCCCATGACCGCGAAGACCCGCTCCTGGATGTCGCGGCGATGAATGCGGACCGAGCCGCCGCCGATCTCGTGACCGTTGCAGACGATGTCGTAGGCATCGGCCAAGACCGCACCGGGATCGGTGCCGATCGCCTCCTCCTGACCGGGTTTGGGAGCGGTGAACGCGTGGTGCACCGCCGTCCACGCGCCGGACCCGACCGCGACGTCGCCGGCCGCGGCGGCATCACCGGCGGGCTCGAACAGCGGCGGATCCACGATCCAGACGAAGGCCCAGGCGTTCGGGTCGATCATGCCCAGGCGGCGGGCGATTTCGACCCGAGCCGCACCCAGTAGCGCCCGGGAGGCTTTGACCGGCCCGGCCGAGAAGAACACACAGTCACCTGGCGCCGCGCCGACGTGCGTGGCCAGTCCGGCGCGTTCGGATTCGGAGAGGTTCTTCGCGACGGGGCCCCCGAGGGTGCCGTCCTCGCCGATCAGCACGTAAGCCAGCCCTCGGTGACCCCGCTGCTTGGCCCACTCCTGCCAACCATCCAACGTGCGCCGGGGCTGTGACGCACCACCCGGCATGACCACCGCACCGACGTAGGGAGCCTGGAACACCCGGAAAGAGGTGTCCGCGAAGTAGTCGGTGCACTCCACAAGATCCAAGCCGAAGCGAAGGTCGGGTTTGTCCGAACCGAACCGGCGCATCGCTTCGCCGTAGCTCATCCGCGGGATGGGCCGCGGCACCTCGTAACCGATCAACGACCACAGCGCTGCCAGCACATCCTCGGCGACGGCGATCACGTCGTCGGCGTCGACAAAGCTCATCTCCACGTCGAGTTGGGTGAACTCGGGCTGCCGATCGGCACGGAAGTCCTCATCCCGGTAGCAACGGGCGATCTGGTAGTACCGCTCCATACCGGCCACCATCAGCAACTGCTTGA
>JAGQTS010000057.1:16829-20811 GCA_020438895.1 Mycobacterium sp. | reverse complement strand
TCGATCATCCACGGGATCGGACCCCAGAAGTAGCTGAGGAACTTCAGCAACGGGTTGATCTTCTGTTCGGCGATCTCATTGGGGCCGTAGTGGATCAACCGCTTGGCGGCCTCGGCGCGGGTGAGTCCACGCGGTGAGTAACCCAGTAATTTCTCGACCACGGGGATGGGCGCCGACTTCAGATTCGCCGCCGACCCGGCCGTGGTCGTTGCAGTGGGTGGTTCTGTGGCTCTATTTCCCAACGTTTCTGACGCTACACCTCGCTCGCGTGGACGCTACTGTCGCTTCGATGAGCGCTCGTTTCGAGGAGTTGGGGTGGAAGCAGACACCGATGGGCGTGATCAGCCTTCGGCGCCGCTTCGACTTGTCGGTGCGTGCCGACGTGTACGAGGTCCTCCTCGAGGACGAACATGTGATGTCAAGCCTGTTCACCGTCGCCGAGCGGGAGTTGGCGCGCCTTGGTCTGGCCCGCGCCCCGGGAACAGCCCTGGACGTGATCGTCGGTGGCCTCGGTTTGGGCTACACCGCACAGGAAGCTCTGCGCTGCGGTCGGGTTCGGACGCTGACGGTCGTCGAGTACTCCGATGCAGTGCTCGACTGGCATCAACGAGATCTGTTGCCGGATACCGCCGGCCTGCTTTCAGATGACCGCCTCACGCTGGTCTGCGCGGACTTCTTCGCCGCCGCCACAGATGAAGTGGGTTTCGATCCGCTGCACCCAGGCCGGACCTATGGTGCGATTCTGCTCGACATCGACCACTCGCCCCGACACGTCCTGCACGCAACACACGCCGCCTTCTATACCGAGGACGGCCTGCGGTCGGCGTCTGACCGCCTGGTTCCGGGTGGCGTGTTCGCGATGTGGTCCGACGACCCACCGGATGACGAGTTCATCTCGCTGCTCGAGACGGTCTTCACCGACGTCGAGGCTCAGTCGGTCTGGTTCGACAACCCCATCACCGGCGGTCGATCCGCGGCAACCATCTACCTGGCGAACCGGCCGGCCGCAGGACGCTGATCACTTAGCCGGCGGCATGCCGGAGTGCTTCGACCGCTCTGTCCGAAGCGTCCCGGTTGCCACCGCTGATGGCGACGGCAAGATCGGCGATCGCCCGATGCCGCTCTCTGGCGCGCCGCGCCGGGTGCGCCGAGGCCTTGCGGGCGCGACGGCGCGCTCGGCCGGATCGCATCGAGACGACCTCCGCGGGATCGACTAGCGAGGGTGCGGCGTAATGCAGATATGGCAGGTAGATCCGGGCTTCCTGCTCACGGCCGACCCTGATCAGCCACAGGTAGAGCGCCAGGATGCCGAATTGACCCAGGACGTAGAAGACACCGAAGCGATGCGAGTTCCACAGCAGATGCCCGGAAACGGCCAGCAGCATCAGTCCCGCGGCGACCGACCAGCGCTGGACACCGGTCCGACCGCGGGTCGTCAGGGCGTGCGCGATCGCGAATCCGGTTATTCCGGTGATGACGATATGCCCGGTCCAACTGCGCCGTAGAACTTCGTGGACGACGTCCACCGCAAGCGATCCGAGGTTGTCGCGCTGTCCAGGTGGGTGGTCGTTGATCGCGTTGTTGATCGACTGCACGATGTCCTCGACGACTTCGAAGCCAAGGCCCACGAACGAGCCGACCACGAGACCGTCCAATGCGGTCCGCGCCCGGTTGGCCGCCAGCAGCAGAACGACCACGATCCCCAGGGCTTTCACGGGCTCCTCGGTGAGTGGCGCGAACATCAACCATGCGCTCGGATCGCCCCGGGCGGCGAAGTGTCCGCCGATCGCGGTGTTGGCCGGCATGGCGAAACCGATGGCAGCGAAACCGCCCCACAGCAGTGCCATTCCGCTGGTGGACGGCGGGACGCGGACGAAGTACGGAATCCTGTTCAGTAGCCATGTGCACGCCAGCCCGAATGCGCCGAACGCCGCGACGCTGGCGGCGGCCAGAGTGGGGGTTTCACCGTATGCCGGACCCAACGCTGCGACCAGGACGGTCGCCCCGAGGACGACCCCGGCGATGTAGACGGCCCACAGCGGCCACCGGGGCGATGCAGGTTCGTCCGGGGCGGGTGGCGGCATGTCGAAACTCTGCGCCGTATGGGGGCTGTTCACGGTCCGGAGTCCGGAAGAACGACGGTCCGCGCCGCATCGGTATCGGGGGCGTCGCCCGCCGTCGCCGACAGGATCGCCGGTATACCGGCTCCGAGGACCGCTCCCACGGCAACGGTCGGGACTGCGATGGACCAGATCGTCCTCGTCGAGGCCGGGTACGGGCCACGCGGAAGCTGTGTGGCCGGTCTGCTGGCGAAGTCCGGCTCATTCGCTGGCACGCCCCGAAACCTAGCAGTGCCGTCGGTCGCGGCCTGCGATGGAAATCGCTTCCCGCGTGGTGCGCGCCGTCGGGGCGTCCGAACGCACTACAGTCGGCGGGGTCTTCAGGCGGCTTGGGCCTGTTCGGCGGCGTACAGAAGGGTTGACGGTGTGGTAGCTGGTCCGCCCAACGAGGCTCGACACAGTGCCGCCACCCTGCCGGGTCCTGCCACACATCGGTGGCCGCACTTGACGAGATGGCCGCATCTGCGCATTCAAGACCGTCGCTCGATCATCGAGACGCTGATGGTGGTCCCCTCCGGTGCGGCGTTGGGGCGATTTGCGGTCTTGATGTTTCTGTCCAGCATGGTCGCCGCCGTTGGACTGCTGCAAAATTCCGCCGCAGTGGTCATCGGTGCCATGATGATCGCACCGCTGATGTCGCCGATCATGGGCGTCGCCGCCTCGTTGGTGATGGGGTGGGGATGGCGACTGTGGCAGGGACTGGTCCTGGTATCGGTTGCGGCTCTCAGCGCCGTAGCGGTCGGATGGATGTTCGCCACCCTGCTTCCTGCGACGGGAACCGGACTACCCGCCGAGGTGGTCGTCCGCTGCAGTCCCGACATCCGTGATCTGCTGGTTGCCCTGGGCGCCGGCGCCGCCGGTGCGTTCGCCACCGTCCACAAGCAGATCTCGGTGGCGTTGCCGGGCGTCGCCGTCGCTGTCGCTGTCGTACCTCCCCTTGCGGCGGTGGGCGTCCTGCTCGGTCGCCATCAGCCAGAGTTGGCTCGTGGCGCTGCACTGCTGTTCGTGACCAACCTCGTCGGCATCATCTTGATGGCGGCACTGATATTCCTGGTCAGCGGTTTGGTGCCGCTGCCAACCTTTCGAGACCGGCGCCGAAAGATTGTGGCCTCGCTGGCCGCTGCCGCGGCTGCCGCCGTGGCGATCGCCTTGATCCTCATCCCCCGGTTCGTCGCGCTGACCGGCCATGCGCGTGACCTGGAGACCGCCACCTCGACCATCACGAACATGCTCGGCCCGGGAAACAGTCTCGGCAGGATCACCACCTCGGGCGACTCGGTGCGGGCAGAGATCGTCGGCCCCACGGCGCCGCCCTCGGTGCAGGAGGTGTCAGCGCAACTCACGCGGGCGCTCGGTCGCGCCGTTACGGTTCAGCTGGGCTGGATTCCGGTGCACACCCCGCAAGAGCGGCCGCAGGAGCCGCCCCCGCCGCTGAGCACGCTGGCCCCAGTCGTCGCCAAATGGCTGACGGGCCAATCGCTGACCCTGGAAGGCCTCAGCTTCGACTCCGGAACCTTGGTGGTTTCTGCCGCGGGGCCACGCCCACCGCAGAACTCCGACCAGCTTGCAGCACAGCTCAAGGAAACCTTCGGTCAGCAGCTGCGGGTCAGCCTGGGCTGGACCCGCACTCCCGAGGACATCGGGCCGACCGACGACGAAACCGCCCTCGCGGCTGCTCGCACCACGGCCATCAGCTGGGCCGCCACCCGGCCTGATGTCGCGATCCTCGATGTGACCGGATCCGTCAGGGAGGTCACCGTCACCGTGATCGGGCGCGACTCACCGGAGGTGGGCGACCTGGAGGCCGATCTCCGAACCACTTTGCCGCAGGCGATGATCACCATTCAGTGGGTGTCCGGCGG
>JAGQTS010000057.1:0-16780 GCA_020438895.1 Mycobacterium sp. | reverse complement strand
GGGCGAGTCTGCGGCCCCGACTCCACCGCGATAGCGGGCGGGCGTCATTGGTCCGCGAAACACGTTGCCGCGGAGTCAGCCGTCCATCGATTCGCACATGTGTCATCGAGATTCGACATGTTTTTTCAGTGACTCGAGGGTGCTAGCGATGACCAGCGATTCGATGCGGGTTCGAACACACGGCGGGAGTGGCACGACGATGCCGAGTTCAAGGCTGTAGGTGAGCTGTGTGCCGCCGCAGCGCAGCGAGTCCAGTTCGAAGCGGCCATTCTCTCTCTTGAGGATTCGACCGTGCAGCAGCCACCAGCTGACGGCGCGATCATGCCACTGGTAGTGAAGGACGAACTCGTCCTGCAGCGGCCCGTATCGTTCCCGCCAGCGTGCTTGTATGGGTCGACCGGCATCGTCACTCTCGGTGACCTCCACCGACTGCGCGGGTGACCATGCGAGCATCCCGGGTAGATCTGCGAGCACCGTCATGATCGTGTCGGGTGTTGTGGCGATGGTGGCCGTGCCGGAAGTCATCGGCTTAGTGCGCGGCCCAGACGTCTTCGAGGTAGCGGTTGGCGGCACGCTGTTCCTCAAGCCAGGCCACGCCGTCGGCCGGGGAGACTCCGTGGTGCTGGTGGTAGATCTCGGCGAAGGCGTCCCGCAGCGCTGGGGCCACCGTCCCGGCTCCGCCACAGACATAGGTGATTCCACCGGCGGCCATCAGGTCCAAGACGTGTTCTGCGTGGGTGCGGACGGCATCGTCGACCCGTGCCCGAGTGCCGTCCTGCACCCGCGAGTAGGCCCGCACGACGGTGACGACGCCATCGGCCTCGAACTGGCAGATCTCGTCCTCGTAGATGAAATCGTGGTCAGGCAACCGGCAGCCATAGATCAGCAGCGCCGGACCGAGCGGGGCCGACGCGCCTTGGGCCGCGCGTTCCTGGAGGAAACCGCGGAACGGCGACAACCCGGTTCCGGTGGCGATCATGATCATCGGTGTCGCCGGATCGTCGGGAACGGTGAACGGCAGGCCGGGTGGGCGGATGAAACCGGGGACCATGGCCCCTGGCTCGGTCCGGGCCAGAAAGTTCGACGAGGTCCCGTGGAACATCCCCGAACCGCCGCGTGCGGGGGCCCTGAGCACCCCGACGGTGATGCTGCACCGATCCGGTGTGGCCGCCGGCGATGACGAGATCGAGTAGTACCGCGGCGCCAGACCGGGAAGCAGATCCAGGCAGGTGTTCAGGGGTACGTCGATGGACCGGTAGCGCTGCACCATGTCGAGCAGGGACACCCGCTTGAAAAGGATCTCTTCGCGGTAGCGGGCCACGTTGTCCTCCGCGGCGAGGCTGGCCAGCTGTGCTTGTTCGTCGGGATCGGTCGCGAACTCCGCCAGGGTGCGGATGTGCGCGCGGGTAAGCGGGGCCTGCAGTTCCACCCGGGCGGCCAGAAGTTCGGACACCACGAACGGAGTGTCCAGCGGAAGATGGCTGGGCGCAGCGGTATTCGCGCGGATCATCACCATCTCGTCGAGGTCGAGCTCAGCCAGCGCGGCAGCTCTTCCGACCAATTCGGCGGCATTGCGCGGAAGCAGCGCGATGTGGTCACCGGCGCGGTAGGTGACCCCCGCGGGCAACTCGAACTCGATGTGGCGGGTGGACGGCGCGAGTGGACCCTCGGCGGCGACTCTGGTGAGCAGTTCCCGGTTCTCGGCCATTCGGTAGGCGGTGGCGTCCAGGGCGCAGAAGAACGGCGCATGCAGGCGCTGACCGGTCGCCGTTATCTCGTAACGGTTCATGTCGGTGGTCACCTCGGCCTGCGGCGCGAGGCCGAGGGCGTCACCGGCTTGGGACCAGAACGACGCATACCAGTCGCGGAACATCCCGTCGAAGTCATCGGATGCGTCGGCGGCGCCACGCTCGGCGAACCGGGTCGCGCCGGCGGCATGCAGCATCTCGTCGATCTCGGTTGGCACCTTCTGGAATGTGGACGACCACACCCGATCCCCGGCGCCGAAGACCGTGTAGGTCACGCCGTCGAGCGCACCCGGCTTCAGGCCGCTGCCGAGCCACCGGTGGAACGCGACGGCGTTGTCGGGCGGGTTGCCGTTGTAGGACGAGGCGCAGATCACGACGAGACCGTCGGTGGGCAGCGCATCGACGTACTCGTCGAGCACCCCTTGGGTCACGGCGAACCCGCGGGCGCGGCCGTCCTCGGCGATTTCGTTGGCGATCCGCTCGGAGGTACCGAGATTGGAGCCGTGCAGCACCAGCACCGAGTTACCGCTGCCGTAGTCGGACACCACCCGCCTGGGTGCGGCGGGTTCCGCCGTCGACTCGGCCGGCGCGGCTGCTCGCGGACCTGAGATAACCGCAGCTTCACGGCCTTCGCGGGGCGCGACGGTCATGGTCAGGTCGGCGGGCTTGATCGAGAAGAAGTCCTTGATCTGCAACTCGTAGTTGAACGAGTCGAAGAGCCGAAAGCGCTGCAGGATGAGGCCCAGCAGGAGCTGGGATTCGTAGAACGAGAAATGACGGCCGATACACGCTCGCTGCCCGCTGCCGAACGGCATCCACGCCCAGGCGGGGCGAGTCGCCTCCAGGTCGGGGGTGAACCGGTCCGGGTCGAATTTCTCCGGCTGGGGGAAAATCGTCGGGTCACGATGAATCTGCGGTGTCAGGATTTGGATTGCCTGACCCTTCGTGATCCGGTAAGTGCCCCCGAGCACCTCGTCGGCAAGCGGTCGGACCTGGAATCCCGGTCCGACCGGCCAGATCCGCAACGCCTCTTTCATGCACTGCAGCAGGTACTGCAGTTTCGGGATCTGAGTCTCGTCGGGCAGCACCGACAGGTCCTCACCGAAGACCTCGTCGACCTCGGCGTAACACTTCGCCAGTACGTCGGGGTTCTTCAGCAGGTGGTAGACGGTCCACATGAGCATGCCGCTGGTGGTGTCGTAACCCGCAGCCAGGAAGGTGAGCATCTGCTGGCGGATGTTGAGCCGGTCCAGCTTCTGCCCGCTGTCCTTGTCGGCCTGGGTGAGCATCAGGTCGAGCACGTCGCCGTTCTTGCCGACCTCGGCGCTGCGAAGCCGATCCTCGATGATCGTGTCGGCAAGGTTGTTGAGGAAGCTGAGATTGTCCCGGTACTGGCGGCGGCCCTTGATCGCCTCGTAGATGTCCTGCCCGGGTAGCCGGCTCGGTCGGTTGACGCATTCTGCGATCGCCTCTTCCAGCGCGGTGACGATCGGCGGCATGTCCTGGCGGTAGAACGACCCCGGCCGGTAGCTGAAACAGACCAGACAGATGGTGTCGAAGGTCAGCTTGGTCATGTCCGTGCAGACGTCGACGGGGTCACCCGGGTTCAGCCGCGCCCACTTCATCACGAGTTGATCGGCGATATCGGCCATCTTCGCGGTGTAGCCCTTGATCTGCTGCGGAGCGAACGCCGGCAGCAGAACATTGTGGGCTTTCTTCCACGCCGGTTCCTGGGTCCAGGCGGTGAAGATCGCGTCCCCGGCGACCTCCCTCATCGCCACCAACTCCGGGGGGACGTTCTTCTCGAATCGGGTCTCGTCGAGGCACTCGGCGACGAGATCGCCGCCCGACACCACGACGACGTCCTGGCCGGGGGCAACCAGGTGGTAGATCGGACCGAGTTCGTCGGCCAGGTTCATCAGGCTCTGGGTCGGGTGTTCGGGGTCCAGGTGCAACGCGTCGCCCAGGACCGGAACTCGGTTGGCAGGCCTTGGAATCTCCTGATGGGAGTCTTGGGTGTTCACCACAGCGGGATGCCCCTTCGTGTTGGGGTGGGCAGCGCCCCGTTGGAACCAGTGTGAAGCCAACGGATCCGATGATGACCGAAATCATTCACACGGTCGCTGTAGCTGCTCACCGAAGTGTCTTCCCTATGTTCGAACGTAACGGGCGCCATGTCATCAGCAGGTCTGTATTTCGAACCACGGAGGCCATGCCGGAAGTCGGGTCCAGATCGAAGACTAGCAATGGCCGATGGCGACGTCCAGTTCGAAGTGCGGGATATCTACCGGCATTTTCCCGAAGAGTAGGTTCGATAATACGAACCATTCCGGGTTGGACGGTCGGGTGGTCGGTCATGAAATCCGCCGAGTTTCCCAGCTGCGCCGTGACCCCGGGTGGCTCACCTGCGGCCGGGCAACTCCATTACGGCACGTACGATCGGAAGTAGCGCTCGTTGCCACACACGACCCGGGATTCCCGCCGGTGGATCGAGATTCATAATGCGGGCGGTCGCGATGGTCTGTGGTTCGGTGTATTTCAGCAAGCCTTCGGGGCCGTGTCTGCGGCCCACTCCCGAGAGCCCCATTCCACCCATCGGCGCGCTGAGGCTACCCCAGGCGAAGGCATAGCCCTCATTGACGTTGACCGTGCCCGAACGCAGCCGAGAGGCGATCTTCTCGCCCTCGCCGGTGGTGCCGGCCCACACGCTGGCATTGAGCCCGTATTCGGTGTCGTTTGCTCGGCGGATGGCTTCGTCGACGTCGTCGACCGGGTAGACCGATACGACGGGCCCGAAGGTTTCCGTCGCTGAACAGAGCATGTCGGGCGTGACATCGACCAGCACGGTCGGCTCGTAGAACAACGGTCCGATGTCGGGACGAGCTTTGCCCCCTGCGATCGCTTTCGCGCCCTTGGCTATGGCGTCATCGACGTGCTCGGTGACCGACGTCAGCTGTGCTTCCGAGATCAGGCTGCCCATGTCGACCGAAAAGTCGTATTCCGTGCCCAGTTTCATGTTCTGCGTCGCACGGCCGAACCTATCGATGAACTCGGCTGAGACCGCCGTATCCACGTAGATCCGCTCGATGGAGATGCACAGTTGACCGGCATTGGAAAAGCATGCGCGAGTTGCTGCTTTGGCGACCTTGCCGAGGTTTGCGCCCCGCGTCACAATCATGGCGTTCTTTCCGCCCAGTTCGGCGGAAAAGCCGATGAGCCGCCTGCCGGCTTCGGCGGCCAAGTGTGTGCCGGTCGCAGTGGAGCCGGTGAACATCAGGTAATCGCAATGGTCGACAATGGCAGTCCCGACTTCGGCGCCGGGCCCCGGCACCACGGCATACAGCGCTCTCGGCAGGCCGGCTTCGTAGAGGAGTTCGGCGCACGCGAGCGCGCAATACGGTGTTTGGCTGTCGGGCTTGACCACCACGGCGTTCCCGGCGATCAACGCGGGCACCGAGTCCGAGGCGGTGAGCGTCATGGGATAATTCCACGGCGAAATGACGCCGACGACGCCTTTGGGCTGATACGTGATCGTTGTCTTGCCGATCAGGGGCAGCAGTCCTTGAACTCTGTGGCGGCTGAGTAGCTTTTCGCCGGTGCGCGCGTAGTAGTTGGCGTTGGCAACCAAGTCGACGATCTCCTCCTGGGCCGCCCACCGGGCCTTGCCTGCCTCGGCCTGCAAGAGATCCATCAGGAACTCGCGGTTCTTCATGATGAGATCGCGGTACCGCTCAACGACCGCGATCCGCTCGGCAATCGGGCGGCTCCCCCAGTCACGTTGCGCAGCGCGCGCCTTCCCGAAGGCGGCTTCGACATCTGCGGCCGTCCCGACCGGGATGGTGGCCAGCGGCTTCCCGGTGAATACCTCGTCGACGACCTTGCTACGTCGGTCCGTATCGGATTCGACCGCAGCCAAGTGGCGTAAACGATCGAAGGTCGCAGCTGAAGGTGCCGGCATGGTGGAATTCCTCTCGTTCCGCAACTGTCCTTAGGTTCGATAACGTGAACTGATCGCGGTTGTGGCGCAGTGGGACCAATGATTCATCGAGATTTTTTCCAGCATCGTACACAGCGCCGACTCGCCGACCTACCGCGAACCGCTCTGCTGAGCGAGCACTTCACGTCAAAACTGGGAACTCGCGGTCTGGGCGTCGGACTGCTCGACTGCTATCGAGATCAGGTTCGAATATCTAACCAAAGAGACGTTCCGCAGCGACCTAAAGAGATGCATGTACAGGGATTAGGCAGATATGATCTGGTGTCACCGATGGTTCCAGCTTCTTGCAAGGGGTCCTACGATCTGTTCTCAAGGTTCGAGAATCCGTACACGCGGAGGGATCGACCGATGTGGTTATCGGGGTACCGAGCACATCCGCAATCGTGCCCCTAACGCCGGCTCGGCTAGCCGTCCCGCGGGCTGGCTAGCGGCGCAGTGGTGAGCGCCAACCCGCCGCGGCCCGCGCCCGGAAGGGCCGGGCTTCAGGAGCACCGCGGATTGGTCGTCGGTGCCTCAGGGTTGATGGTCGCGGGTTTCCTCACCACCCTGCTCTCACCCTTGCTGGCGGTCTCCTTCGCCCGCGAATTCGACTTCGGCATCCAACAGGCGGGCTTGCTCGTCGCCGCGGGACAGGGTGGTGTTGCGCTGTCGGCATTCGGTGTACTGCCGTTTCTGGCTCATCTGGACCGCAGGCGGGTGGGAGTTGCCGGCGCAACTGCAGCCGCTGCTTGTCTGGCGCTGACGGGATTTGCCACTGGGCCCGGCGTGGTCTTGGCGCTGCAGATCGGTATGGGGCTGGGTGCGGGCCTGTGCTACGCGTGCGCGAATTCATCGCTTGCCTATGCCCGATTCCCGGAGCGCGCATTCAGCATCGTGACGATCGCGTGGATGCTGGTCGGAGCGGGCCTGCTCGCCCTAGGGCCGACCCTGCATGACATCTGGCCCAAAGCGGGCATTTACCTTGGGATGGCCACCGCCGAATTGGTGTGCCTGGTCTTCGTCGTGCGCCTTCCCGATGTCCGGCGTCTTCCCGAAAACAACGACGCTGTCGATCCGCCCAGCGCCGAACGCGGGACCTGTGGTGTTCCGTTCGATGAAGTCGATGACGCCCGGCCCGCAACCCGTGGCACGCTCGGGCCGGCCGCCCTGCTCGTTGCGGCACTGTGGCTGCTCGAAGCCGGGAACGTGATGATCTGGACGTTCGCGGAGTCGATGGGTGAGGCTGCCGGACTGACACCTCAGTTCACCTCGACGTTCCTGGGCGTCGTACAGCTGATCGGCTTGGTCGGGGCCGCCATCACCATGGCATTCGGTGCAAGAACCGAGAAACTTCTGATCATTGCGCCGGCCGTCGTCATGCTGGGCGTGGGTAATCTTCTCGCGGGCATCGCGACCAGACCTGCGCAGTTCATCGTCGGCCTTCTCCTGATCAACCTCGCCTTCTTCTGTGTGACGCCTATGCTGCTCGCTCTCGCTGCCGAACTCGACACCTACTCGGGGCGCCTCGTCGTCGTCGCCGGGGGCGCCGGTCTGGTTGCCGGGGCTGTCGCACCGGCTCTCGGTGGGTGGATCGCCGGCGCCGACGGACACTGGGCGCGGCTCGGCATCATCGCGCTCATCCTGGTGTCGGTTTCGCTGCCGTTGCTCGTTCTTCCGGTACGCGCAGCGAAACGACGTGCGGTGCTCACTTCCGTTCGAACTGGCGCGCCCTGAGGTCAGGGGCTGACGTGAACTGCCGGCAACCCACTGAGGCTGCGGGCGGCTTCGGCGACGAGCGTGCCGATCTTGTGGATCGATCGAGTTGACAGTTCGGTGAACGGTGCTGCGGTCAACGCCATGGTCGCGATTCCATTGGCGTCCATGATGGGTGCTGAGATCGTGGCGACCGGGTGTTTCTTTCGGCTGGCCAGCTCATCGGGCAGGTAGTCGATGAGGGTCAGCTCGGCGAGCGCACCGGCAAGCTTGGCGGTGATTGCATCCGGTTGACCCAGGGAGTCCAGCGACCGAAGTGCGGAATACACCTGGATGTACTCGGGACTGAGCCGTTCGATGATGTATCCGCGACTTCTGTTCTCTCTCAACACCGCCCGTATTCGTGTCCGCAAGGTGGATGTCGACTTCTCAAACGTGCGGAGCCAGGCCTGTTGCTCAGCTTCAGTGGACCAGGCCACGTAATCACGTCCAAACGGAGCGAGCAGGGGTAGGCGGAAGCCGGCCTCGATGCTCGGGCCTGATAGCGGTTTGCCCACAGCGTCGACAATGTCGATGCGTCCGTTGTCTCGTCGTCCGAGCGAAACGGGCGTGCCGGTGGCATCGGCCAGTTCCACCAGGCACGGCCGGAAGGCGTGGTAGCTGGTGGCGTGCATCAGCTTCGGGATGGCCGGACCGCAGGAGTACCCTGCCGAACTCGCGCGGACCACCCATCCATGGTTGATCAGCGTCGAGAGAATGGCGTAGCACGTCGCCTTGCTCAGACCCAACTTCCGAGTGATGGCCGTCAACGTGAACACGTTGTCGGGTTCGGCCGCCAAGAGTTCCATTACGGCGACCACACGGTCGGTTGGCGGCGATGGACTTGTGTTGCGATCCCCCGGGTTTCCAGGTGACGTGCGCATATTCCGAAACAGTAGGTCGAATAACGGAACGGGGCAAACCACGGTCGTGGCACAACCCTGGAGTGTGTTCGACCGAATGGGTACTGGCTGCCGCTCATGCACCGTCGCCTATACCAGGGCCGTGACCGCCGGGTCAGCCCTCCCGCGCAGCTCGGTCCGGATCGCCCGTCACATTCCCCGCCGCCCGCCGCAGCCAGTCGCGCTGCTCGGTGAGGAAACCGGCCCTGACGACCGCGCCGTGCCCCGGAACGTAGACCGCGTCCGGGCCGCCGAGTCTCAGCAGGTGATTCACAGTCGCGGGCCAGGACGCCAGATCCGAACCGTCGTCGACGGCTGGGTCGGCGGATTCCTCGACAAGGTCGCCGCAGAACACCACTGGACGATCATCGGGGTCCCGCGGCCAGGCGACGGCGACGAGATCGTGATCGGTGTGGCCGCGACCCGGGTGCTCGACGCGAACGATCCGATCGCCCATGTCAATTCGGGTGCTGCTGACAACATGATCGAGAGACCGGATCCGGTCGACCGTGCGGTCGATCTCGTCCGGTGGTGCGCCGTAGCTCACGGCGTGCTCACGAACCACCCTGATACCGCTGCTCAGCGCCATCGCGACGGGTGCCGAACCGTGCAGTCGGGCATTCGGAAACCCGGCTGAGCCCAGGATGTGATCGAAGTGGTGATGAGTAAGAACCACATCGGTCACCGGCCTCCCGCACAGTTCGATGACGTCCTCGGCGATACGCTCCGCTTCCGCCAGCGTGGTTCCGCAGTCGATCAGCACGACTGCCGAGGGGCCGGCGATCAGCCCGACAGTGACATCCAGAAACGGAAGTCGGCACCGGCGTACTCCAGCGGCCAATGCCTCCCACGCGTAGTGCATGTCACGGTCCCGGTGAGATCACGCGGATAACCATCGTGCATACGTCATCGACGCGCGGGCGGGGGGCCAGCATCTGATGCAATGACGCAGACGCAGCTGACAGGGAAATGTTCGGGTCCCACTCGGCGAGCAACATCTCGGCCTCGGCGATTCCGGCGTCGATGTCGCTCGCCCCGCCGGCCTCGATCCGGGTGCCGCGCCGTTCGACCAATCCGTCTGTGTAGAACAGGACGATGTCTCCGGGTTGCAGCTGCACGAGGCCTTCGGTGTAGTTCGCCCTGGTAAGGGGGCCCAGTGCGGGTCCGGATGCCGACGACAGCTGCGTCACCTGACCAGTCGCCTTCCGGCGTAACAACGGTGGAGGGTTGCCGGCCAGTCCGTAGCGGAGCACTGCTGCAGCGGAGTCGAAGGTCGCGACCGTCAGCCTCGCCAGCCTGCCTTTGCTGGCGTGTCTGGTGAAGCTGTTGAGCTCGGCGAGGAGGCCACTCGCTGGTAGGCCCTGAATAGCCAATGCCCTTGCTGCGCTGCGTAATTGAGCCATATCAGTCACTGCGGACAACCCGTGGCCCACGACATCACCGACGGCAAGGTATGTACGGTTTCCCGACAGGGGCATGACGTCGTACCAGTCACCGCACACCCCGTGGGCAGCGTCGGTGGGTTCGTAGCCAACACAGATCTCAAGGCCGTCGGCGTCGCCCGGGACCGCTGGCAGCACCGCCGACTGGAGGACAGCGGCCCGAGCATGGTCATCGGCATATGCCCTGGCGCGCACCAGAGCCTGGCCGACCATGGTTGCCGCGGCGGAAAAATAGGCGCACTGGGCGGCGTCGAGCGGCTGAGGTCGCCGCCACATCAACTGCATGACGCCGATGGGACGGCCCCCGGCGTCAAGTGGCCAGCTGGCCAGGGTCTGAGCGCCCGTACCGTCGAACCAGGACGATGTCTGGGGGTAGCGGGCGTTGAACTCTGCCCGGTTCCGCAGCAGGATCGGTTGGCCGCGCCGAACCGTTTCGGCCGCCATCGTCGCGTCCGCCAACGGAACACCATCAGAAGCACTCCCCACAACGGCGGCGGGTAGGCCCACTCGAGTGACCCATTCCAGCCGTTCACCATCTCGGCTGAGCAGTCCGAGGCTCAACGCGTCCGCTCCGCCGTCGGCGAGAAGTTGGCGCTCGAGAGTGAGCCCGATTTCTGTCGGCGTCAGTGCGGCAGAAAGGTGCAGAGCGAGATCCGACACGCTTCTGAGCCGGACTTGTTCCCGTCGTTCGGCTTCCCGATCCCGGAGTGCCTGCAGGCGGGCAGCGGCCTCCTGCGCCATCAGCAGCGACACGAGGAGCAGGACGGCGACGAATAGTTGGGTGACGGCGAGCTGGCTCGCCGGTGACAGGTTCATCTCGCTGAACACGCCGCGACCGCGCGATGTCATCGTCGTCGCAACGAACGCGATCATCATCCCGGTCAGTGCTGCGCCGAGCACGTCGAGCCGCAGGGCTGCCCACGCCAGGACGGGCAGGATCAGCATCGACGGCTGGGCCTGGGACCAGAACGCGGCGACCGACAGCACACTGGCGAGAAGGACGACGACGGCAGCCTCGAGCGGTCGGGCCTTGACAATCGCATACTGTTTGGACCACAACAGAATCGGCGCAGCAGTCACCAAGACGCCGACACCATCGCCGGCCCACCATTGCAAGACGTCGGAAAACCATCCGGATCCGTGACTCCAGGAGGCAACGGTCCCCCCGATGAGTCCGCCGAATACCGGTGCGATCACGCAGGCGCCGGCCACGAACGCCGCAAAGTCCTTTCGGTCGCGGAGATCGGGCACCCCACGGCACCACCGCAACGTGATGGAGGCCCCGATCAACGGCTCGACGACATTGGCGAGTGCATAGCCGGCTGCGACGGCCGGGGGGTTGCCGAAGTAGAGGTCGACAAGGCCTTCTGCGAGGACGATGGCGACGACAATGGCCGGCCACCGGGTGCGCCTGGTGAGCATCATGGCCGCCACGGTGACGCCGGCAGACGGGTAGAAGAAAGCCGGTCCCACAGCCGAACCGAAGGACTTCCACCCCAGCCATGCCCCCAGCAGGTATGCGATGAAGACCACACCGAACACGCCGATGGCATCCCGGCATTCCGATTGCCACCGCGGCCGCTCGGCGGGGCGGCCAGCAGTCAGCTCGCTCCCCAGCCGAGTCACGAGCGAAGCGTATCGCTCAGCGCTGCCCGCCCTTGCGCTTCTCCCGGACCCGGACGTTGATGCGGATCGGCGTCCCGTCGAAGCCGAAGGTCTCACGCAGCTTCCGTTCCAGGAATCGCCGGTAGCCCGCTTCCAGGAACCCGGTGGTGAACAGG
The DNA here is from genome assembly GCA_020438895.1 of Mycobacterium sp. Taxonomy (GTDB): domain Bacteria; phylum Actinomycetota; class Actinomycetes; order Mycobacteriales; family Mycobacteriaceae; genus Mycobacterium. The sequence goes on along the minus strand of JAGQTS010000057.1, from coordinate 5,179 downwards.
ACGAATGTGGGGGGGCGGGCGGTGGCTTGAGTGGCGAAGAGAACCCGTGGCAGCTTGCCGCCCCGCACCGGTGGTGGCGTCGCCGCGACGATCTCCTTCAACCAGTTATTCAGTTGGCCGGTGGAGATGCGCGAATCCCAGGACGCCAATGCGGTCTCCATCGCGGGGACAAGTTTCTGCACGGCGCGGCCGGTCATCGCAGAGATGTTGACTCGTGGCGCCCACTGCACCTGCCCGAGTTGCAGGTCGATCTCGCGGTCCAACAGGAAACGGCGATCCTCGTCAACCAGATCCCACTTGTTGAACGCCAGCACCAGTGCGCGCCCTGCCTCGATCACCATGGACAGAATCCGTTGGTCCTGCTCAGTCAAGGGCTCCGATGCGTCGACGAGCATGATGACCACTTCGGCGGCGTCGATCGCGCTGTGGGTGCGCACCGAAGCGTAGAACTCGTGTCCGCTGGCTTGACCGACCCGGCGGCGCAGACCCGCCGTGTCGACGAACCGCCAGGTGCGGCCATCCAATTCGATGAGCGAGTCCACCGGATCAACGGTGGTCCCGGCGACGTCGTGCACCACTGAGCGTTGGGTGCCGGACAACCGGTTCATCAGCGAACTCTTGCCCACATTGGGTTTCCCGACCAGAGCCACCCGACGGGGTCCGCCGCCGGCCGAGGCGGCTTCGGACACCTCGGGCAACTCAGCGATCAGTTCGTCGAGGAGGTCGGCCACACCCCGTCCGTGCATCGCGCTGATCGGGTGCGGCTCCCCCATTCCCAGCGACCACAGCGCGGCCACGTCGGCCTCGCCCTTCTCGTTGTCCACCTTGTTGGCCGCCAGGAAGACCGGCTTTCCCGAACGCCGCAGAATCCGCGCCGCGGCCTCGTCACCGGCGGTGGCTCCGACGACGGCGTCGACCACCAGAACCACCGCATCGGCGGTCTGCATGGCTAGCGCCGCCTGCTCGGCCACCAATCGTTGCAGCCCCTTCGCGTCTGGTTCCCACCCGCCGGTGTCCTGCACGACGAAGCGCCGTCCGCTCCACAGAGCGTCATAGGACACCCGGTCCCGGGTCACCCCCGGAAGATCCTGCACGACCGCTTCCCGCCGGCCCAGAATTCGGTTGACCAGGGTCGACTTGCCGACGTTCGGCCTTCCCACGATCGCCACGACCGGCGGGGGACCCTGCGGTGCATCCTCCCACCCGGCCGGGGTGTCGCCCCCGAGGTCCCAGTCCGTCTCGTCGGACCACGTGCCGTCGCCGGGGATCGAGTCGGTCACCGGGTCGCCCTGACTCGCTTGCCGACCAGGTCACAGAGCCGGTCGATCACCTCGTCGCGGGTCATCTCCCCGGTGTCGACGATCACCGCGTCGTCGGCGGCACGCAGCGGTGACACCGCCCGCGTCGAGTCCAGATGGTCGCGTCTGAGGACGTCGGCAAGGACCCTGTCGTAGTCGTCCGGCAGCCCAGCGGCGACATTCTGGTCGTTGCGCCGTCCGGCCCGTGTTTCCGGCGAGGCGGTCAGAAAGATCTTCACGTCGGCGTCCGGCAGCACCACGGTGCCGATATCGCGTCCCTCCACCACCACGCTCTCCGGACCGGCGGCGAGTTCGCGTTGCAGCGTGACCAGCCTGCGGCGTACTGCGGGTACGGCGGACACCGCCGAGACCGCCCGGGTCACCGGCTCACTGCGGATCTGCGCCGATACCTCCTCGTCGCCGAGGTAGGCCTGCTCGACCGCAGGGTCGAAGCCGACCTGGATCGGTACTCCGGCCGCGGCGGCGATGGCGTCGGGATCGTCGAGATCGACCCCATCCCGCAGGAGTGCGAGCGTGACGATCCGGTACATCGCCCCGGTATCGAGATAACGGGCACCGATCCGGCGGGCCAAACCTCGTGATACGGACGATTTCCCGGTACCAGCCGGGCCATCAACGGCAATAACCACGCTGCTCACCTGTGCGTCTCCTCGTCCGGACTCATCGGCAGGCAGTGTCGTCCGCGTATGTTCACAGTCCGACCGCCTGGTACAGCTCGCCGACTTCCTTGCGGGTCAGCACCCGAATGCTGCCTGGTCGCTGGTCGCCCAGGGTCACCGCCCCGATATCGGTGCGCACAAGTTCCTGCACCGGAAAGCCGACCGCGGCCAGCAATCTGCGGACGATCCGTTTGCGGCCCTCGTGCAGTGTCACCCGCACCATGGTCTTGCCGGGGACAGCGTCGACGACGGCGAAATCGTCCAGGGTCACCGGTCCGTCGTCGAGCTCCACTCCGGCCCGCAGCTTCTTGCCCAGCCCGCGCGGCACCGTCCCGTTCAGGGTGGCCAGATAGGTCTTGGGGACCTCGAAGGACGGATGCATCAGCCGGTGCGCCAGCTCGCCGTCGTTGGTCAACAGCAGCAGGCCCTCGGTATCGGCGTCGAGTCTGCCCACGTGGAAGAGGTTCTTGGTGCCTCGCACGCGGTGCTCTACCAGGTCGCCGATGCACGGCCGGCCGAGATCGTCGGACATCGTCGAGTGCATCCCGCGCGGCTTGTTCACCGCGAGATACACCATGGTGTCATCGAGCACGATGCGGGAGCCGTCGACCCGGATGTCGGCGGCCCCCGGGTCCACCCTGGTGCCCAGTTCGGTCACCACCCGACCGTCAACGGCGACCCGACCGTCGCGGATCATCTTCTCGGCCACCCGCCGCGAGGCGATCCCGGCCTGGGAGAGCACCTTCTGCAGGCGGACACCGTCGGTCTCGGTCATCGGATCAGACCTCGACGTCGACATCGAAGGGCACCGGGTTGTCACCGCCGGCGAGGCTGCCGGCCGTGTCACCGCCGGCGAGGCTGCCGGCCGTGTCACCGCCGGCGAGGCTGCCGGCCCTGTCACCGCCGGCGAGGCTGCCGGCCCTGTCACCGCCGGTCAGCTTGGTGAACCGTGGTTCGGCGTCCAGGTTCTCGCTGAGGTCCTCGATGACATCGACGTCGGGCAGCAGTGGTGCGATGTCCGGCAGCTCGGTCAGGTCGGACAGGCCCAGCCGCTCCAGAAAGAGATCAGTCGTGCCGAACGTGGCGGCACCGCTGTCCCGATCAGTTCCGACTTCGGTGATCAGCCCCCGCGCGACCAGGGTGCGGATCACCGCGTCGCAGTTGACGCCGCGCACGGCGCTGACCCTGGCCCGGGTCACCGGCTGCCGGTAGGCGACAACGGCGAGGGTCTCCAGGGCTGCCCGGGTGAGTTTCGAGCGCGCGCCGTCAAGCAGGAGCCGTTCGACGTAGGGGGCGAACCGCGCCCGGGTGTACATGCGCCAGCCGCCGCCGGCCTCGCGTAGGTCGATCCCGCTGTCCCGGCCGCTGAGTTCCGCGGCGATGCGTCGAAGCGCCGCGGTGACCTGGGTGACCGGCTGGGTGGTGGCCGACGCCAGCGCCTCCACACTCACGGGAGTGTCCACCACCAGCAGTAGCGCCTCGAGGACCCGGGCAAGCTCGTCGTCATCGAGAGCGGGTGACTCGCTGCTCGAGTCGCCGCACACGGACTCGGCCGGTTCGGTGGCCTGCGACGAAGGAACACGGTGGGCTGCCGTCTCGTTGTCCAGCGTTTCGTCGGTCACGGTTCTTCCCACTCGGCTTTAACCAGGTCGTCATTCGCCAGTCGGTCGCCGGTCCAGGAAATCTGCAGCACACCAAGCGGTTCGGGCTGGTCGAATGTTACCGCGCGGGCGCGGTACAACTCGAGCAGCGCCAGGAACCGGCCGACGATCTGAACCGGTTCGCTGCAGTCGGACACCAGGTCGGCGAACGACGCCCACTGGCCGACCCCCCGCCGTTCCAGCAGGTCCATCAGGCGCGCGGCCTGCTCGGGCACGGAGACTCGGGCGGCATGCAGGTGTTCGGTAGCCACCGTCGGAACCGGTCGGGGCGTCAACGCCGCTGCGGCGATCTCGGCAAAGGCCTGCGGGCTGACGCCGATCATCACCTCGGGCAGCAATGTGGTGTAGCGGTCCTCCAGCGCCACCGCGCGCGGGTAGCTGCGCAGCGCGGCGGCTTCAAGTTCGGCGAACATCTCAGCGACGTGTTTGAACGCGCGGTACTGCAGCAGCCGCGCGAAGAGGAGGTCGCGGACCTCAAGCAGGGCAAGATCCTCCTCATCCTGCACCTCCCCCGCCGGCAGCAGCCGGGCCGTCTTGAGGTCCAGCAGCGTCGCGGCGATCACCAGGAATGTCGTGGTCTCGTCGAGTTCGAGTTGGGGCCCGATCTCCCGGGTATAGGCGATGAACTCATCGGTCACGATGTGCAGTGCAACCTCGGTGACGTCGAGACGGTGCGCGAAGATCAGTTGCAACAACAGGTCGAACGGACCCTCGAAGTTCTTCAGCCGGACGCGAAAGCCTCTCTCGGGAGTACCGTCGGCTCCGTTGCCGGGGCCCGGTTGCGGCATGGTGGTGGTGGTCACTTGCCGAAGCGGTCGATGACCTCGCAGGCCAGCGCACGATATGCCTTGGCGCCTCCGGACTTCGGTGCCCAGGTGGTGATGGGCTCGCCGGCCACACTGGTCTCCGGGAAGCGGACAGTACGGGTGATGACGGTGTCGAACACCAGGTCGCCGAAGCGCTCCAGAACCCGCGCCATCACCTCGCGGGCGTTGACCGTGCGGGTGTCGAAGCGGGTCACCAGTATTCCGCTGATCTGCAGCCGTGGGTTGAGCCGATCCCGCACCTTGTCCACCGTGTCGGTGAGCAGCGCCAAACCGCGCAGGGAGAAGAACTCGCACTCGGTGGGGATGATCACCCCCTGCGAACAGGCCAGCGCGTTGACGGTCAGCAGTCCCAGAGACGGCTGACAGTCGATCAGGATGTAGTCATAGCGTTCCAGAACCGGATAGAGCGCGCGGGCCAGTGTCTGCTCCCGGCCGACCTCGTTGACGAGTTGGATCTCGGCCGCGGACAAGTCGATGTTGCTGGGAACCAGGTCGAGGCCTTCCACCCGGGTGGGCACCATGACGTCGTCGATACCGACTCTCGGCTCCACCAACAGGTTGTGCACGGTGTTCGGCAGCTCATAGTGCGGCACTCCCAGACCCGCCGACAGCGCGCCCTGAGGGTCCAGGTCCACCAGCAGTACCCGCCGGCCGTATTCGGCGAGGGCGGCACCCAAGTTGATCGTCGAGGTGGTCTTGCCGACGCCGCCCTT
>JAGQTS010000448.1 GCA_020438895.1 Mycobacterium sp. | reverse complement strand
AGGTGTCCCAGCCCCAGAAGGCGAAAATCGAGCCGGACAGTCCGGCGATGAAGGCTGACAGCGTCAGGCCCGCCGGACTGAACCAGTCCCAGCTGAACTCGATACCGGTGGGTGCGGTTCGCGCCTTGGCGATCGCGACGGCGGCGAACACCAGCAGGATGGACAGCTGAAACCCGACCAGAATGAACTGCACCTTCTCAGTGGTGGTGATGCCGCGGTAGGCGACCCAGGTGGCGATCGCCAGGAACGCCAGGCAGGTCACCACGTTGACCCCTTTGTTCTCCCACAGGCCGCCCAGCGTCTCACTGTCGAAGAGGTCGCCGATCAGTTGGTAGAAGAACTCCACCGCGACCCCCGCCAGGTTGGACAGCACGATCGCGGTGGCCAGGATCGCCGCCCATCCGCCGATCCAGCCGACGTAGGGCCCGAACGCCTTGGAGGTCCAGGTGAATGAGGTGCCGCAGTCGGGCATGACCTTGTTCAGCTCGCGATAGGCGTAGGCGGCGAAGAACATTGGCAGGAATCCCGCCAGGATCACTACCGCGGTCTTGGTGCCCGCTTGTGTGACCAGGATGCCGATCGTCGCCGACAGCGTATAAGCGGGGGCCACGCAAGAGATGCCGAGAATGACGCTGCCGAACACGCCCAGCGAGTTGCGGGAGAGGCCCTTGTCCTGCAGATCGGCTTCGGCCGCATGGTGGACTTCGTGTGTCTCTGCCATAACGCCCCCGCCGGGATCGTGAAATCGATGGTGATGTTGCGGAGTACCGTACCGCTGACGCCGCATCGGTGTTTGCTTTGCATACAAAACGTCAAGGGACGGCCGTACGGACGACCCCAGTGATCGGAGGCACGCCATGACCGAGGATCTCGACGCGGCCGAAAGCGGCGTCGTCGTCGGCGCCGACGGTTCCGACCACGGAATCGCCGCGCTGCGGTGGGCGGCCGACGCCGCGGTCGCCTATGGTTTGCCGCTGACTGTGCTGCATGCGCGCCCGGATGCCGAAGCCGAGCCCATGCTGATCTCCGAGCCGACCGGGGTTCTCGGCGATGCGGTGGCCGAGGCCCTCGACCGGCAGCCCGACCTGGACGTCCGCGCCTTGCAGATGCCCGACGCCCCGGTTCCGTCATTGCTGGCCGCAGGGCAAAGCGCCGCCCTGGTCGTGGTTGGCTCCCGCGGAGTCGGCGGCTTTCGGGGGCTTCTGCTGGGCTCAACCGCCATGCACGTGGCCCCCTACGCCCAATGCCCGGTGGTGGTGGTGCATTCCGGTCTGGAGGGCGGGGCGGGCTTCGTCGAGCCCGACGGCGAGAACGGTAACCCCGGCCAGGTCGTGCTGGGTTATGACGGGTCGACGGCGTCGAACCGTGCGGCGGCTTTCGCCTTCCGGCACGCCGAGGCGGTCGGCTGCGGGGTCGTGGCGGTGAGCGTCGAAGCGGGGCGAGGCGAGCCCGTCGCCGAGCACATTGATCCGGAGAGCGCCACCCCCGGCTCGGACACCAGCGCGTTCCACTCACCGGTGATCGTCACCGCGTCGTCCTTCCCGATGGTTCCGGTGACGTTCATCGCCGGAAGCGGGCGTCCCGCCGAGGTGCTGCTGTCGCAGGCGGTCGGCGCCGAACTACTGGTGGTGGGGAGCCGGGGATCCGGTGGATTCACCGGTCTGATCATGGGCTCGGTCACGCAAAAAGTTCTCGCCCATGCCGACTGCCCGGTCGCGGTGCTGCATCCGGGTGTTCCGGCGGCCACCGCAGCGGGTATGGACTGACCGGGCGTCAGTCCAGGCGCACCGACGTGATGGTGATCGGTGTACGCGGCGCGCCGTCCTTGCGGCCCCCGCGCACCCCCACTGACACCAGTTCGTCGACGGCGGTCATGTCGGCCGGGTCGATGCTGCCGAACACGGTGTACGTCGGCGGCATCACGGAATCCTGGTAGACGATGAAGAACTGGCTACCGTTGGTGTCCGGACCGGAATTGGCCATCGCCAACGTACCGCGGGGATAGATGACCGGTTCCTTGAGAGCAGGGTCGAAGGGCCGATACTGGTTGGTCGGGTATTCGTTGGCGAACCGATAGCCGGGCCCGCCAGAGCCGGTGGCGGTCGGGTCACCACACTGCAACACTGATGTCGTCGCGGAGTCCGTCAGTCGGTGGCAGCGGGTGTTGTCGAAGAATCCCTGCTGAGCCAGGCTGGCGAAACTGTTCACGGTGCACGGAGCCTGGGCGTTGTCGAGGATGACGCCGACGACCACATCGTCGGTGGTTCCGTCCTCGAACGTCATCGTCGCGCCGGCCTCGGCCGGGTCGGTGGGCACCCGCCCCGCTCGTGGTGGCCGCACCGGTTTGTCGGCCCGGGTGGCCGTGGACGGGTAACGGCAGCTGGCTGCCAAGCCGGTCGGCGGGTCGAACGGCGGAAGTGGGGACCCGACGGTTCCCGGCGGGACACCGAGGCCGCGGTACTCGGGCGACTCACGTACCACCTTGGCGGCCCAGGAGAACAGGAGGACGCCGGCCACCAGGATCAGCACGGTCGCCACCGTCAGCAGGTACCCGATCACCAGGCCGGCGATGGCCATCCCACGGCCCTCCTCACCCGAACGCTTGATCTGCGACAGCGACAGGTGCCCGAACAGGATGGCCAGTGGGGCGAACAGGAAGGCGCACACCAGCGACGCGATCGCCATGGCGTTGGTGCGACGGGGTGGGTACTGGCCGGGCGGATACAGGGCGTATGGGTGCGGCGCAGGCGCCGGTGGCCAGGGCGGCTCCGGGTAGGGAACCGCCATCTCATGCGGCGAGATCGGCGGGTTCCGGGGTTCCGGGGGCGGCGGCACCGTCATGCGGGCTGTTCCCGGCTAGTCCAGCAGGACAGACTTGACCGTCACCGGGGTTGCGGGGCTGCCGTCCTGAGCGCCCCCGGCGACACCGTCCTTGGCGATCTTGTCCAGCGTGGCCAGCCCGGTCGAGTCGATGGTCCCGAACACGGTGTAGTTCGGTGGCAGCTTGGAGTCCTTGTAGACCAGGAAGAACTGACTTCCGTTTGTGTCCGGGCCGGCGTTGGCCATCGC
>JAGQTS010000447.1 GCA_020438895.1 Mycobacterium sp. | reverse complement strand
GGACCGCGGTGATCTCGTCGTAACGTGCCTGCTCGGAGCGTTCGGCGAACGGCACCGCGCTGAAACGGGGCCGGAAGTACCGCGTGACCGCCGGCGCCTGGCCCGGCCGGATGATTGCGTAGGATCCGGACTCCAGCCGTCGGAAGCCGGTGTGCAGCGTCTCCGGCTCCGGCACGTATTGCAGGACCGTGTAGTGCTGCAGGGCGCGACTGTCGATCGTCGTGTCGGCCCCGAGAACCCCGGCGAGATCGAGCAGGCACTTCTCCTCGCTCGCGACGGCAGTTCCCCCGGGACCGCTCACCATGAACAACGGCTTGATGCCGAACGGGTCCCGGGCGCAGAACAGCTCACCGCGGACGGTGTCCCACAACGCGAAGGCGAACATGCCGCGCAGCCGGTTCAGCGCCGCGGTACCCCAGTGGTGGTAGGCCGCCACGATGGCTTCACCGTCGCCATCTGTGGTGAACCGGGCACCGAACTCGCTGCCCAGCTCGGCGCGCAGTTCCACGTAGTTGTAGATCTCGCCGTTGAAGACCAGGACATACCGCTGCGGTTCGTCCGGCGGACCCCAGCGCAGCGGCTGATGCGAGTGGGCGATGTCGATGATGGACAGTCGGTTGAACCCGAGGACCGCCCGATCGTCGGCCCAGGTGCCGGGCTCATCGGGCCCACGATGGCGCATCAGGTGTGACGCCCCGGCGACGGCGTCCACGATCTGGGCTGTGATGCTGTCTGCTGAGTCTCCTACCAGGGCAAGCAGTCCGCACACCGGGCCTAGTATGCCGCAACGTCGGGTCCGCGCCGAACCAGCATTCAGGCGAATCGCCAGGTGTGTCAGCATGCTGTTCCTCAGTGGTCTACGCTGCGTAGTATTCGAGCTGCGACGGCTTCTGCACCGCCCGGTGAACCCGGCGATGCAGGTCCGTCGGACCAGGTTGTGCACAGGAGGCGCCAAAGTGACACCACGCGGGCGGGGCATGAAGAAGGTGGCCCTCGCGGTCACTTTCGTGGCATTGGCCGTGACGCTGAGCGGTTGCAGCTGGCAAGAAGCGCTGGGCCTGGGATGGCCCAAAGGCATCACGCCCGAGGCGCACGCCAACCGGGAGCTGTGGTTGGGCTCGGTGATCGCCGCGTTGGTCATTGGCGTCATCGTCTGGGGCCTGATGTTCTGGACCGCGGCGTTCCACCGCAAGAAGGAGGGGCAGGACGAGCTGCCTCGGCAGTTCGGTTACAACATGCCGCTCGAGCTGGTTCTCACCGTCATCCCGTTTGTGATCATCTCCGTGCTGTTCTACTTCACGATCGTTACCCAGCAGAAGATGCTGCACAAGGAGCCGAATCCGGAGGTGGTCGTCGATGTGACCGCCTTCCAGTGGAACTGGAAGTTCGGCTACCAGAAGGTCAACTACGCCGACGGCAGCTTCAATTACGACGGAGCCGACCCGGCTCGCAAGGCGCTGATGATTTCGAAGCCGGAGGGGTCCGACTCGCACGGCGAGGAGAAGATCGGCGCAATCCGCGGGATGAACCCCGAGGACCGCAGCTACCTCAATTTCGACAAGATCGAGACCATCGGGACAAGCGACGAGATCCCGGTGCTGGTGCTTCCGGTCGGCAAGCGTATCGAGTTCGAACAGGCCTCGGCCGACGTCATCCACTCCTTCTGGGTGCCGGAGTTCCTCTTCAAGCGTGACGTGTTCCCGGACCCCAAGTCCAACCACTCCGAAAACGTCTGGCAGGTCTCCGAGATCACCGAGACCGGGGCATTCGTCGGCCGGTGCGCGGAGATGTGCGGGACCTACCACGCAATGATGAACTTCGAGATTCGCGTGGTCTCAGCCGATGACTTCAAGACCTATCTGCAGGCGCGGATGGCGGGCAAGACCAACTCCCAGGCATTGCAGGCGATCAACCAATCGCCGGTGGCGACCAGCACGAAGCCGTTCGACACGCGTCGCGGCGAACAGGTGGCCCCTGCGCCGGAGTTGGCCTCGCAGGCAAGCAAGTAGGAGAGGCGGAGCGTCGAGATGCGGATCGAAGCCAGACTGTTCGAGATTCTCACCGGGTTCTTCATCCTGGCGGCAATCGTCTACGGCGTCCTGACGGCGGTGTTCGAACCGGGAGGCCTCGAGTGGGCGGGCACCACGGCGCTGGTATTGACGGCGGGTCTCGCGATGATCATCGGAACGTTCTTCCGGTTCGTCGCCCGGCGTCTCGACACCCGGCCTGAGGACTA
>JAGQTS010000056.1 GCA_020438895.1 Mycobacterium sp. | reverse complement strand
TCCCACCAATCCCCTGCTCACATTGGACAATGTCGTGGTCACACCACACGTGGTGTGGTTCACCCGCGACACGATGGGCCGGTATCTCGCCGAGGCGATCGACAATTGCCGGCGCCTGCGCGATGGCCGCGACCCGGTCAATGTCGTCAATGCCCACCTCGATGCCCACCTCGATGCCCACCTCGATGCCCAATTCGATGCCCACTTCGACGCCTGAGTCCAGCCCCGAGTTCGAGGCCCGCACCCTGCGCCGGGTGACGGTTCGCCTGGTGCCGTTGCTGATGGCCCTGTATTTCGTCAACTACCTCGACCGCACCAATCTCGGCATCGCCAAGGCGGAGGTCAGTGCCGACCTTCAACTGTCGGCCACGATGTTCGGCCTGGCATCGGGCATCTTCTTCATCGGGTATGTACTCGTCGAGGTGCCCTCGAACTTGGCGCTGGTGAGGTTCGGGGCGCGGCGCTGGCTGGCCCGCATCGCGGTGTCCTGGGGCCTGATGGCCATGGCGGTCGGCTTCGCCCCCAACGCCATGACACTGCTGGTGCTGCGGTTCCTCCTCGGGGTGGCCGAGGCCGGACTGTTCCCGGGGGTGGTGTTCTACCTGAGCCAATGGTTCCCGGCGGCATACCGCGCCCGGATGGTGGGCGTGTTCATGCTGGCCGTCCCGATCGCATCGGCACTCGGAACTCCGTTGGCGGCGTGGCTGATCCAGACCGGCCATGGTGTCGCATTCGGCCTTGCCGGGTGGCGGTTCATGATGATCTGCGTCGGATTGCCGGCGGTCATCCTCGGCGTCGTCTGCTGGTTCTACCTCACCGACCGGCCGCATGACGCGCACTGGCTGTCCGAAGCTCAACGCCGATGGCTGGCGGAGACCCTGGCCGCCGAACACCGAGCCACCGAGGCGCAGCACCGCTACCCGCTGCGCCGGACCCTGACCAGCCCGCGGGTGTGGGCGCTGGCGCTGGTGTACTTCGGAATCGTCTACGGACTCTATGCGCTGGCGTTCTTCCTGCCCTCGATCATCGCCGGAGTCAATCAGACCTTCGGAGTTCGACTGTCGCTCATCCAGGTCGGGCTGATCACCGCAGTTCCCTACGTGTTCGCCGCGGTGGCGATGTTCTTCTGGTCGCGGCACGCAGACCGAGCCCGGGAGTACGTGTGGCATGTGGCGCTGCCGCTGGCCCTCGGTGGGCTGACCATCCCGGTCGCTCTCTACCTGCGCCATCCGGTCGCCGTCATGGTCCCGGTGACACTGGCCGCGGTCGGTATCTACAGCGCCCTTCCGGTGTTCTGGGCACTGCCATCGAAGTTCCTCACCGGAGCTGCGGCGGCCGGTGGGATCGGCCTGATCAATTCCGTGGGCAACCTCGGCGGATTTGCCGCCCCGTACGCCACCGGAGCGCTGGCGGACCTGACCGGCAGCAACCGCTCCGGAATGTGGGCCATCGGCGTGGTGATGACCGCCTGCGCAGTGCTTGTTGTCGCCCTGCGAGCCACCCCGCGCCCTGATCTGCCGGAGCCGACCGGGGAGTACTCTCGGTCCCAACCCACCGGTTAGTTGCTACGTTCTTCGTTGCTAGGCTCCGCGACCAGAAAGGCAGTCGATCCATGCCCATCGCGATCAACCCCGAGCACCAGGATCTGGCCGATTCGGTGCGCGCATTCGTCAAGCGCGTCGCTCCGGCCGAAGTCCTGCACGCCGCACTGGAGACGCCGGTCGACAACCCGCCTCCGTTCTGGCGTTCGGCCGCCGAACAGGGTCTACACGGCCTCCATCTCGCCGAGTCGGTGGGCGGGCAGGGCTTCGGCCTGCTGGAGGCCGCAGTCTCCATCGCGGAGTTCGGCTACGGGGCCGTGCCCGGTCCGTACGTGCCGTCGTTGATCGCCTCCGCACTGATCGCCGCCCACGACCCGGACGCCAAGGTGCTCGCCGAGTTGTCCTCCGGCGACACCATCGCCGCCTACGCCAGCGAATCCGATCTGACCGCGACGCGCCATGGCGAGACCGTGGTGATCCGTGGCGAGGCCCGGTCGGTGCCCGCCGCCGGGAGTGCTTCGGTACTGGTGTTGCCCGTCGCTATCGAGAGTGGTGTCGAGTGGGCCGTCCTCGACGCCGCACAGTTGGAGATCGAACCGCTGAGGTCGGTCGACCCATCACGACCGGTGGCGCACGTGCGGGCCAACGGTGTCGAGATGCCCGCCGACCGGTTGCTGTCCGCCGTCTCGCCGACCGCCGGCCGTGCCATCATCACGACACTGCTCTCCGCCGAGGCCGTCGGCATCGCCCGGTGGGCCACCGACACCGCCTCAGAGTACGCCAAGATCCGCGAGCAGTTCGGTCGGCCGATCGGTCAGTTCCAAGCCATCAAGCACAAGTGCGCCGAGATGATGGCCACCACTGAGCGAGCAACCGCCGCGGTGTGGGACGCCGCCCGAGCGGTGACCGAAGCAGCCGAAAACAGCTGGGATGCACACCCTCCCGCAGAAAGCCCCGATGCCGGGCCCTCGCATTACGAGTTCGCAGCAGCGGTCGCCGCCACCCTGGCGCCGGCCGCAGCACAGCGATGCGTGCAGGACTGCATCCAGGTGCACGGCGGTATCGGGTTCACCTGGGAGCACGACACCAACGTCTACTATCGGCGCGCGCTGGGACTGGTCGCCGCATTCGGCAGGCACTCGGAGTACCCCCAGCGGGTCCTCGACACCGCCACCACCACCGGGATGCGGCCACTCGACATCGACCTCGACCCGGACACCGAGAATTTCCGGGCCGAGATACGTGCGGAAGTGGCTGCCCTCAAGGCAATTCCACGTGCCGAGCGGGCGGCTGCGATAGCCGAGGGCGGCTGGGTGCAGCCGCACCTCCCGCAGCCGTGGGGACGGGGGGCCAGCCCCGTCGAGCAGATCATCATCGCCCAGGAGTTCACCGCCGGACGCGTCAAGCGGCCCAATATGGGGATCGCCTCCTGGCTGATCCCGTCGATCGTGGCCTACGGCACCGAAGAGCAGAAACAACGCTTCCTGCCACCGACCTTCCGTGGCGAATTGATCTGGTGCCAGCTGTTCTCCGAGCCCGGCGCGGGTTCGGACCTGGCTAGCCTGACCACCAGGGCAACCAAGGTCGAGGGGGGCTGGCGCATCACCGGGCAGAAGATCTGGACCACCGCGGCGCAGTTCTCCCGCTGGGGTGCGCTGCTGGCACGAACGGACCCCGCTGCTCCGAAGCACAACGGCATCACCTATTTCCTGCTCGACATGCAGAGCGAGGGCGTGGAGGTCAAGCCCCTTCGTGAACTCACCGGCAACGCCCTGTTCAACACCGTGTTCATCGACAACGTCTTCGTTCCCGACGAGTTGGTCCTCGGTGCGGTAAACCGGGGCTGGGAGGTCAGCCGCAACACGCTGACCGCTGAACGCGTCTCGATCGGCAGCGACGAACCGGGGTTCCTGCCCAATCTCGGCCGATTCGTGGAGTTCGTCGGCGGTGGCAGCTTCGACCAGGCAGGAAACCTGCGAGCCGGGCAACTCATCGCCGAGGGCCACGCCGCCAAGTTGATGAACCTGCGCTCGACGCTGCTCACCCTCTCCGGCGGGGACGCGATGCCGTCGGCCGCGATCTCCAAGCTGCTGTCCATGCGCACCGGGCAGGGCTACGCGGAGTTCGTCGTTTCTTCCTTCGGGATCGACGGCGCCATCGGAGACGGTGACAGCATGCAGGGCAAATGGGTGGAATACCTGCTGGCCAGCAGGGCGACGACGATCTACGGCGGCACCTCCGAGGTGCAGCTGAACATCATCGCCGAGCGGCTGCTGGGTCTGCCCCGCGACCCGTGAGGCCAGTGACATCGGTGGCGGCACCATGAACCGGGACACCATCGTCGGGACGGAATAACGCGCCACAGCAGGGGAGACGGCCACGGTGCGTCGATCTGGCTTGCAGGGAACGGCATCCGGCAGCAAGGCGGAGTAGTCGCGGACCGTGGGCCTACCAGAGCGCGCGGTCGTCGAAACCGGCAACACAGCGCACGGGCCCGCGCAGGGGCGTCAGCGGCGCGCCGGTCAGAGATTGGGCGATCCAGCCGTGCGGTTGCGTGAGCGGCTGCGGCGCGGGCAGGTCGGCCTCCGAAACAGGCTCGAACCCGACGCGACCGTAGAAGGCCGGATCGCCATACGTGACCGCGATATCCACGCCCTCTTGCCGGAGTGCATCAAGGCCGTGGGTGATCAGCCGCTGCCCGATGAACGTGCCCTGCTGCGCTGTGGCTACCGCCACGGGCGCCATCATGAAGACCGTGCGCGGATCACCCTCGTAGGTGAGGCGCGTGAAGAACATGCCGCCGACGAGTGCGCAGCGCTCCCAAGCGGTAAACACGCGCAGATCCTCGGCCGGCGTCTCCGCGATCAGGCGGCGCGCGAGGGCTCCGATCAACGCACCTTCCTCCGGGCCCTCAGAGTCGGTGAAGGCCCCCGCGAAGAGCTCGGCGATCGTGTCCGCATGGCTCTCGTATTCCGTTGACAAGGCCGTCATCTCACCCCCCGGGGCGGGGCTTCATCCGCCGCGCCGTGGCCACACAAGGGCTCGCGCATGGCAGGCGGCCAGTGGCGCGCGGGGATCGTCGCGCTTGCTATTTGATTTCGATCTGACGCAG
>JAGQTS010000055.1 GCA_020438895.1 Mycobacterium sp. | reverse complement strand
AGGCCTCGGCCTGGTCGAGGTCCTCGTCGGGGGCGCGGAAGAAGAACTCTCCTGCCTCCGCGCCGGTGAGCAGGATGACCTTCTTGCCGGCCAGTTGGAAGTAGCCGACGTCACCGCACTCCTCGCGCACCCGCCGCATCAGGGCGATCGGATCGGTGCGGAACTCCTCGAGATGTCCGTGCTCGCCCTCGCCGCCGGACACCCGGCGGACCTCCTGGACTGGGTGGCCGCTCACGGTGAGCCTTCGGGGTACGTGAGTTGCTGACGTTCCCGGGGCGCGCTGGACAGCGGCGCCTCCGGTTGCATTTCGATCGAGGTGACGAACCCGCCGCGTGGGGTCTCCACGACGAAGGCCACGGCTCGGGCCAGATCGGCGGCCCGCAGGAAGTAGGAATGCCGGGCCTGGCCCCACCTGGCCCAGTCCTCCAAGGCGGCGGCGATGGCATCGGGCGGAAGACCCCAGCCCATCTCGGTCTGGGTTGGCCCCGGATGCACGACCGAGGCCCGCACACCGGTGCCTTCCAGTTCCATCTGCAGGTTTGTCACCATTGCGAGCAGGCCGGCCTTGGCTGCCCCATAGGCGCCCATGTGCGGTCGCTGCCGCAGCGCCACGTCCGAGCCGATGAAGATCACGTCGCCCCGTTGCCGGCGCACCATTCCCGGCAGGACGGCGGCCGCCAGTCGGTTCGCGCCGATGAGATGGACCTGAATCTGGGATTCGAAGTCCACCGTGCTGGTTTCGTAGAGGCGGCCGAAGTGCGTGTCGCCGGCGCCCGCCACCAAGACCTCGATGTCGCCGAGAGCTTCCGTAGCCCGCCGCACGAACTCGTCGACCGAATCGGCGTCGGTGACATCCAACGGAAAGGCCACCGCCTCGCCTCCGGCCGACCGAATCGTCGCCGCGAGTTCCTCGCACTTCTGGACTCGGCGGGCGCCCAGGGCGACGGGGAATCCCCGATCGGCAAGGGTGCCGGCGGTGGCCGCACCGATACCCGACGAGGCTCCGGCGATCAGCGCGGGTCGGCGCTGCGGGTGCGGATCGAATCTGGGCATCGACGACTCAGGTTCTCGTCACGGTGACCGGGAGGTGGGCGAAACCTCGCACGTTGCTGGAGTGCACCCGGACGGCGTTGGACTCGTCGACCTCGTAGCCGCGGATCCGGCGGAACAGTTCGGTCAGGGCGACCCGGGCTTCCATCCGGGCGAGGTGGGCGCCGAGGCAGAAGTGCGCCCCGCTGCCGAAACTCAGCAGCTTGGACCCGATATCGCGGCCGATGCGGAACTCGTCGGGTGCGTCAAACACCCGTTCGTCCCGGTTCGCCGAGCCGGGAGCCAACAGCAGCGTGTCCCCGGCGTGCAGGGTGGTGCCGTGAAACTCGATATCGGTGGCGACCTCCCGGGCCAGGATCTGGCTGGAGGTGTCGTAGCGCAGGGTCTCCTCGACCCACAACGGGATGATGGTGTGATCGGCGAACACCCCGGCAAGTTGGTCGGGGTGGCGTGCACCCCAGTACATGGCGTTGCCCAGCAGCTTCGTGGTGGTCTCGTTTCCGGCGACGACCATGAGGAACAGGAACGCCATGATCTCGTCGTCGGCGAGTCGGTCGCCATTGATCTCCGCTTCGACCAAGGCGCTGGTGAGATCGTCGGTGGGATTCCTGCGCCGCCGGGTGACCATGTCGGCGAAGTAGACGAGCATGTCCACCGCAGCAATCAGGGCACTCTTCGGAACGTCGGTGACGCCGTCCTCGCGGTGCATCACCTTATCGGCCAGGGCGCGTAGATGTTCGCGATCCGCCGGCGGCACCCCGACCAGATCGGAGATCACATCCATCGGCAGTCTGCCCGCGAATTCGGTGATGTAGTCGAAGGATTCGTGCGCCAGTGCGGCATCGAGATGCGTGCTGGTGAGTTGCTGCACACGCGGCTCAAGTTCCCGTATGCGGCGCGGTGTGAACCCCTTGGAGACCAGCGTGCGCAATCGCAGATGGGCCGGGTCATCCATGGCCAGAAACGACATCGTCCGGTACGCCTCGGGGGTCCGCGATATCGGATCCAGCGACACTCCCAGCCGGTTGGACAGCGCGGTGCTGTTGCGGAATCCCCGGTGGACGTCGGCATGACGGGTCAACGCCCAGAAGTTCAAGTCGTCGTTGCGGTACAAGGGCGATTCATCGCGCAGACGCGTGTAGTACGGGTAGGGATCCTCGTGGAAGTCGTAGTCGTAGGGGTCGAGTACCAGGTCGACGGTGCCGGTTCCCATCAGCGGTCACCGGTGTGCAGGATCAGGCCGGCCACATAACCCAGCCGGTCAGCGATCTGCCGGTAGCTGAATGCCCCACTGCCGGCCTGAACCAGCGCGCCGAAATAACTCATCTCCAGTGCGGCGACCGTTCGGGCGTCGGCATCAGGTCCGAGTGCGGACTTGATGCGCTTGTGAATCTCGGCGCCGATGCGCTCCCGGACCGGGCGCACGGCGGTGTCATCGCTGAGCAGTGCGGTGGTGCAGGCCGCCGCGAGTTCCGGTTCGTCGGCCACCACCAGTGCCAGGCTGCGAAGCGTCTGGCGGACCCGATCCACGTCGTCGTCGTTGACGTCGGTGAAGTAGTCGACCCGGCGGACGAGATCGAGGTAGACCTCGGCGACCAGATGGTTCTTCGACGAAAAGTAGGTGTACGCAGTGGCGGGTGCGACGTTGGCGCGCGCGGCGACCCCGCGCACTGTCAGGCCGGCGTAGGACGACGCCCGCAGAGTTTCCAATGCGGCACCGACCAGCTTTCGAGCCGTCTCCTCTTGGCGGGACCGGCGAGACGAGCCAGGCGTGGAGGCGGCTGCCACGGCATTGCTGGACACTTGTCCACCGTAGTCCGGAGGCTCAAAGCCGCGCAAGATGGTCAGCAAATACACATGTCAAAGACGGTTTTTGGGGTTGCATCCTTGCCTCGCCGAATCGACACGACTACTGTTCCGGCAGTGGATATCGGACAGGTGTCTACTTTTCGAACCGGGAGTCACGGATGGCGATAGCTACCGAGCGCAGCGGCGATCTGTTGATCGGCGGCGCCCTGGTGCCCGGTGGCGGTGGGCGGTTCCCGACAATCAACCCCGCCACCGAGGAAGTGCTCGGCACCGCGGCCGACGCCGATGCCGGGGACATGGACCGGGCGATCGACGCGGCCCGCCGGGCCTTCGACGACACCGACTGGTCTCGCGACGCCGAACTGCGAGTGCACTGCATCCGCCAGCTGCGCGAGGCCATGCTGACCCATATCGAGCAACTTCGCGAGATCACCATCGCCGAGGCGGGGGCGCCGCGGATGCTCACCGCCGCGGCCCAACTCCAGGGCCCGGTGACGGACCTCGCCTTCGCCGCCGACACCGCCCAGAGTTACCGGTGGCGCACCGACCTCGGCGTGGCCTCCCCGATGGGCATCCCGACCCGTCGCGCGCTCGTGCGCGAGGCCGTCGGCGTGGTGGGCGCGATCACCCCGTGGAACTTCCCGCACCAGATCAACCTGGCCAAGATCGGTCCCGCACTGGCAGCGGGCAACACCGTCGTCCTGAAACCCGCACCCGAAACCCCCTGGTGCGCAGCGGCTCTCGGTGAGTTGGTGGCGGAAATGACCGATCTCCCGCCCGGGGTGCTCAACATCGTCACCGCTCGCGATCACGCCGCCGGGACGTTGCTCGTCGCAGATCCGCGGGTCGACATGATCTCCTTCACCGGATCCACGGCTACCGGCCGGGCGGTGATGGCGGTCGCGGCGGCGACCATCAAGAAGGTGTTCCTGGAACTCGGAGGGAAGTCCGCGTTTCTGGTGCTCGATGACGCGGACCTCGCGGCCGCCTGCTCGATGGCGGGATTCACCGCCGCCATGCACGCCGGGCAGGGATGCGCGATCACCACGCGGCTGGTGGTGCCGCGGGCGCGCTATGACGACGCGGTCGCGGCGGCGGCCGCCACCATGGCCGGCATCCGGCCGGGGGACCCCGACAGTCCCGGAACCATATGTGGCCCGGTCATTTCCGAACGCCAGCGGGACCGCGTACAGGCCTACCTGGACCTGGCGATCGCCGAAGGCGGCCGATTCGCCTGCGGTGGGCGGCGGCCGGCCGACAGGGAGCGCGGATACTTCATCGAGCCCACAGTCATCGCGGGCCTGGACAACACCTCGCGGGTGGCCCGCGAGGAGATCTTCGGGCCGGTGCTGACGGTGATCGCCCACGATGGCGACAGTGATGCGATCCGGATCGCCAACGATTCACCCTACGGACTGTCCGGAACGGTGTTCAGTAGTGACCAGCAGCGTGCGCAGGCCGTCGCCGACCGCCTGCGGGTCGGCACGGTCAACGTCAACGGTGGTGTGTGGTACTCCGCGGACATGCCGTTCGGCGGCTACAAGCAGTCCGGTATCGGCAGGGAGATGGGAGTGGCTGGCTTTGAGGAGTATCTGCAGATCAAAGCCATCGCCACAGCACTATGAGTGACGGCGTGAGAGGTGATGAGGGAATGCGACAGTTCGACGGTAAGGTCGGCATCGTCACCGGTGCCGGAGGTGGCATCGGTGAGGCCTACGCCGAGGCGTTGGCCCGTGAGGGAGCCGCGGTCGTGGTGGCCGACATCAATCTGGCCGGTGCCGAACGGGTGGCAGCGGGGATTCGGGCAGAGGGTGGTACTGCACTGGCCGTTCCGGTTGACATCGCCGACCGGGTTTCCGTTGGTGCGATGGCCGATCGAGCCGTGGCCGAGTTCGGTGGGATCGACTACCTGATCAATAACGCTGCGATCTTCGGCGGAATGAAACTGGACTTCCTGCTCACCGTCGACTGGGACTACTACAAGAAGTTCATGAGCGTGAACCTCGACGGCGCCCTGCTGTGCACGCGGGCGGTCTACCGCACGATGGCCAAGCGGGGTGGTGGGGCGATCGTCAATCAATCCTCCACCGCGGCATGGATGTACGCCAACTACTACGGGCTGGCCAAAGTTGGGATCAACGGGCTGACCCAACAACTGTCCCGCGAATTGGGCGGCCAGAACATCCGGATCAACGCGATCGCGCCTGGGCCGATAGACACCGAGGCCAACCGCACCACCACCCCGCAGGAGATGGTCGCCGATATCGTCAGGGGTATCCCGCTGAGCCGGATGGGACAACCCGAGGACCTCGTGGGAATGTGCCTGTTCCTGCTGTCCGATCAGGCCCGCTGGATCACCGGTCAGATCTTCAATGTCGACGGCGGACAGATCATCCGGTCATGAATGCTCGCCAGGAACGCGAATCGGACCTCACCCTCGGTTATGTCGGGCTGGGCGGGATGGGCGCGCCGATGGCCATGCGACTGACCGGTTGGCCGGGTGGTCTGACCGTCTACGACGTGCGCGATGAGGCGATGGCGCCGTTGGCCGCGGCCGGCGCGGCCGTCGCGGCCGACCTGGATCAGATCGCCACCGCCGACCTGATCAGCATCGCCGTGCTCGACGACACCCAAGTGCGTCAGGTGGTCTCCGATCTGGCCCGGCACGCGCAGGCGGGGACCATCATCGCCATCCACTCCACCATCAGTGATGCCACGGCGGTCGAACTGGCGACGCATCTGGGCCGACAGGGTATCCACGTGATCGACGCGCCGGTCAGTGGCGGCGTCGTCGCAGCGCAGTCCGGTCAGCTGGCGACCATGGTCGGGGCCTCCCGGGAGGTCTACGATCGCGTCAAACCGGTGTTCGGGCGATGGGCGTCGCTGGTGGTCCACGCCGGAAAGCCGGGCGCGGGAACCCGGATGAAACTGGCCCGCAATCTGATCACGTTCACCGCCTTCGCCGCGGCCTGCGAGGCCATGGGACTAGCCGAACGGGCCGGGCTGAACCTGCAGGATCTGGGCCGTGTCGTCCGCCACACCGACGCACTCACCGGCGGCGCCGGGGCGATCATGGTGCGCGACACCATGGCTGAGATCGACCCCGGACACTGGCTCTACGACACCTTCATCCACACCCGATCGCTGGGTGAGAAGGACCTGAGTCTGGCACTCGCCCTCGGCGAATCACTCGACACGGACCTGCCGTTGGCGCGCCGAGCCCTGCGTGACCTGGCGGCCGGACTGGGCGTACCGCATGATCCGGGCTCAGCGCAGCGACGCCAGACCGACGATCAGTGAGGAGCGACCGTGGACGACATTCGCCGCAGGGGCTTGGACAAGATGAACGAGGTTTACGGCTGGGAGATGCCCGATATGCCGGGCGACTATTTTGCGCTGACCGTCGACCACCTGTTCGCCGACATCTGGAGCCGTCCCGGCCTGTCCATGCGGGACAAGCGGATCATGACCCTGTCGGTGGTGACCGCGCTCGGGTTGCCGGACCTGGCCGAGATTCAAGTCAACGCCGCGCTGCAGAACTCCGAACTCACTGCCGAGGAACTCCGCGAGATGGCGTTGTTCATCACCCACTATGTGGGCTTTCCGCTCGGCTCGACGTTCAATGGCGTCGTGGAGAAGGTCATCCAGAGGGCGTCGGCCAAGCGCCAGTCGACCGCATCGGACTGACGGTTTACCAACCGCCGACGGCCAGGGTGAACGCGAAGAACCCGACGCCGAGCACCACGAAGCAGGCCCCGAAGGTGCCGACGGCGACCAGCCAGGCGGTGGTGCGGCGGGCCAGGCGCACCACCGTGATCACCAGTCCGGTGACCCCGACAGCGACCGCGACGCCGATTGCGGTCAGCACCGAGAGCACCGCACCGTCGACGCTGCAACTACTCGGTGGGCAGTAGTCCAGGAAGGCCAGCATCATCAGGCCGAAGAACGAGCCGAAGGCCAGTATCAGGGCGGTCAGCAGCAGGGCGATGATCGAGGCCACCCGGTCGCCCACCCGCGTCGATGAGACCGGCGGGTACTGCGGATACGGCACGTACTGGGGGTACGGCGGGTACTGCGGGTCCTGTGGATGGGGCGGGTACGGCGGGGGATGACCCATGCCGGGATGGTACCGACGAACTGGGGGATTGATCCGGTGCTTCGCTAGGGTGTGGTCGTGCGCGTCCTCGTGATCGGTTCCGGTGCCCGCGAACACGCTCTGCTCGCCGCATTGCGCCGGGACCCGGCGGTGGAATACCTGGCGGTGGCACCGGGCAACGCCGGAACGGCAGCCATCGCCGACCAGTTTCCCCTCGACGGCGGATCGGCTGACGAGGTGACCGGTCTGGCCCGCCGACTGAATGTCGACCTTGTGATGATCGGGCCCGAGGGGCCCCTCGTCGGTGGGGTGGCCGACGCCGTGCGCGCGGCGGGCATCGCCTGCTTCGGGCCGTCGAAGGACGCAGCCCGGATCGAGGGCTCCAAGGCGTTTGCCAAGGATGTGATGGCGGCCGCTGGTGTGCGCACCGCAGCCAGCGAGATCGTCGACAGCCCAGCTCATCTCGACGCCGCACTGGACCGGTTCGGACCGGCCGCCGGGCAGCGGGCCTGGGTGGTGAAGGACGACGGTCTGGCGGCCGGAAAGGGAGTGGTGGTCACCGCCGATCGGGACGTCGCCCGGGCACACGCCGCCGAGCTGCTCGACGACGGCCATCCGGTCTTGTTGGAGGCATTCCTCGACGGCCCCGAGGTTTCGTTGTTCTGCCTCGTCGACGGGGCGACGGTGGTACCTCTGCTGCCCGCGCAGGATTTCAAGCGGGTCGGTGACGGTGACACCGGACCCAACACCGGGGGGATGGGGGCCTACGCTCCGCTGCCCTGGTTACCCGCTGCGGTGACGGCCGGAATCGTCGCCGAGGTGGTCGCTCCGGTTGCGGCTGAACTGGTCGCCCGCGGCTGCCCGTTCACCGGTCTGCTGTACGCCGGTCTCGCCATCACGTCCGCCGGCCCGGCCGTCGTCGAATTCAACTGCCGCTTCGGCGATCCCGAGACCCAGGCAGTGCTTGCCCTGCTGGACACCCCGATCGCCGGACTGCTGTACGCGACCGCCACCGGAACTCTGGCGGAGGCCCCGCCGCTGCGCTGGCGGGACGGATACGCGGTGGCGGTGGTGCTGGCAGCCGAGAACTATCCCGGTCGCCCCAGAACCGGCGACGCCATCGCCGGGGCCGGTGGAGAATCGGTGCTACACGCCGGTACCGCGCGCCGCGGCGGCCGACTTGTCTCGGCGGGTGGCAGGGTGCTCACGGTGGTCGGCAAAGGCCCGGATCTGCCCAGTGCGCGGGCCGACGCCTACCGGGTAATGGATCGAATAGTGTTGCCCGGCAGCCATTTCCGTAGCGACATTGCCCTCGCCGCGGCCGACGGCCGAATTTCGGTGTAAACCCCGTCTTGCCGGTCAGCGCCGCTCAGGCCGTCAACAGCGGTGCCATCCAGGCCAGTTCCGCGGGCAGCACCGAACTCCAGTAGCTGCCGTCGTGGCCTCCGGGGGAGAACCCGCCGGCCGGGGGAGTCGGCAGCTGCGCGACGAACTGTCGGGTTGCCTCGTAGAACGGATCGCTGAAGCCGCAGTCGACGCGGATGGGGATCGAACCCAGCGCGGGCAGCCCGAAGACGGTGTTGGCGGCGAAGTCCTGCGAACCGTCGAAGGCACCGGGCGCGGCCGCACCCGGGGAAAGCCACAGCGCCGGGCTTACCGCGCAGATCGCGGCGGTCCGGGCCGGACCCAGCCGGGCGCCGAGCAGCAGTGCGCCATAACCGCCCATCGACCAGCCCAGAAACCCCACCCGGGAGGTGTCCAGACCCTGCCCGGCCAGCATCGGCAGCAGTTCGTCGAGCACCATGGCGCCGGAATCCTCCCCGGAGGCGCGTCGATGCCAATAGCTCCCGCCGCCGTCGACGGCGACCACCGCGAACGGCGGCAGTCCCGCGCCGACCGCCTGGGCCAGGCCCTGTTCCACACCACCGGCCATCACAGTGGCGGCGTTGCTGCCCTTGCCGTGCAGTGCGATCACCGGTCGCAGAGCGGCCGTCTGGTTCGGCGGACGGGCGATCGCCCAATTCGTGCGCACGCCCCCGCGCGCGGCCGAGACGAAGGAGCCGGTGACCATCGGCGGGGCGGCCGCGGGCGCCGCTGCGGAGGTCGGGATCGTCTCCGCTGCCGTGGTCAAGGCGGCAGTGCCGGCGATGGCGGTGCCCACACCGAGGCGCACGGAGTGGCGCAGGAAATCTCGGCGGTTCACCTGGGGCACCACGACATTCTCGCGAAAGGTCCTCAGTTCGGGCAAACCGTCATGGACTCCGAATCCCGGCTGGCAGCATGGCGGACATGACCGCGGCGGTGACTCCCAAGGGCGAGCGCAGGCGGCATGCCCTGGTCAGTGCCGCCGCCGAACTGCTCAGTGAGGGTGGCTTCGAAGCGGTCCGCCACCGGACAGTCGCCCAACGCGCCGGGTTGCCGCTGGCGTCGACGACCTACTACTTCTCGTCGCTTGATGAGCTGATCGCCAAGGCCGTTGAGTACATCGGATTCGCCGAGGCCGCCGAACTTCGCGCTCGGGTGCAGCGGCTGCCGCGTCGGCGCCGGTCCAGCGGTGCGACGGCCAATCTACTGCTCGATCTTCTCGCCGGTGAGGCGACCAGCGAGCAGCTGATCTCCCGCTACGAGCGGTACATCGCCTGTGCGCGGCATCCGGCGTTGCGGGGGATGGAACGCCGACTGCTGCAGCAGCGGGTCGACGCCGTCGTCGAGGCGGTCGGGCGGTCCGGTCGCTGCGCCCGGGTGGACATGATCACGGCGCTGGTGTGCGCTGTCGACGGAGCCGTCGTCTCGGCTCTGGTGGCCGATGGTCCCGCGCCGCGGGAGACCGTTCGTGCCACCCTGGTGGATGTGATTGACGTACTCGCCCCAGTCCTGGCTCCGCTGGACGACCGGGGCTGACGGTGGAACTCCCAGACGTGGCCCGTCCGGTCGCTGGACTGGTGGACACGGTTCTGGACCGCGCCGTCGTGTTGGGCTACACCAAGATCGGCTCCGGCCTCAGACGCACCTGGTGGCCCGCTGATCCGGGCCGCGACGCTCTGCTGGGGCGCCGGGTGGTGGTCACCGGCGCCACCGCAGGAATCGGCCTGGCGATGGCGAAATCGTTTGCCGAGCTCGGTGCCATCGTGCATCTGCTGGGCCGGGACTCGGCCAAGGTGGATCGCTGCGTGCGGGAGATCGGCCAGCAGGTTCCCGGCGCGGACCTGGTCGGTGAGGTGTGTGATGTCTCCGATCTTGAAGCCGTCGCCGCGTGGACGGCGGATGTCGCCGATCGGGTACCTGCGCTCAGCGGGTTGGTGCACAACGCCGGACTGATGCCCAAGGAACGCAGGGAGACCCGAGAGGGACACGAACTGCAGCTCGCGACTCATGTGCTGGGTCCGCATCTGATGACCGAGCGGTTGCTGCCGCTGTTGCGTGCCGCCGGTGGCGCCTCGGCGGTGTTCGTGTCCTCCGGCGGGATGTACAGCACCCCGCTTGTCATCGGCGACCTGGAATCGACCCGCGACTACAACGGCGTCCGGACCTATGCCCGGACCAAACGGATGCAGGTGGTGTTGGCGGACTCCTGGGCCCGGCGACTGGCCGGCACCGACGTTCGGGTGGAAAGTATGCACCCCGGCTGGGTGGATACCCCCGGAGTGGCGGAGTATCTTCCCCGGTTCCGGGTGATCACCCGGCCGTTGCTGCGCGACCTCGCCGATGGCGCTGACACGGCCGTCTGGCTGGTCGCGACCCGGCCGGACTCCTCCCCGGGACATTTCTGGCATGACCGTGCCCAGCGTCCCACCACCTTCGGCTGGCAGCGTCATGAGAAACCGGCAACCGTCCGACGGTTTCTCTCTGAGGTGAGTGCCCTCACCGGCACCCCGGACAACTGGCCAGGTTTGCGCGGTTGACCGTCACCGCAGCGTCGGGGTGACCAGACATCCGGTCTCGGTGTCCCCGTAGACGGTGACGTCGCCCGGGCGGCTGGCGGCGAACCGCGCGATGTAGGCGCACAGCACCGCATCGGCGGGGTCCTCGGCGCGGCGTAGCTCAGACTTGCGCCTGGCCCTGCGGACACTGGCCTTCAGCTCGGTCCATTCGGGACAGTCCGAGACCTCCAGCATCGGATCGGCGGTGCGCAGCCCCTCCAGAAAGTCGATGAGTCGCAACAATTCCGAACGTCGTTCGGTGAACTCCCGGCCAGGCTTCTGCTTGTACTTCAGGGTTCGGTCAAGCCCGAAGAGGACCACGCTGGCGGCGTGCGGGTACACCTCGATGGCCTTACGCGGTGCCGGCGACCGTGGGTCGAGGTCGAGATCCAGGGCCGCACACAATCGCGCCCCGCGCCCGCCGTCGGCGAACCAGGTCAGCGCGGTGTTCGAGGGGTGTGCACCGGCCTCGAAGGCGCGGAAATCCCGGTTCAGCGCGGCTTCGCAGGGTCGATTGCCGCTGGGGTTGGCGACCACCAGGGGGGCGTCCACCGCCACCAGGCACTCGCCCGCGGCGAAGGGCCGTACGCGGTCCGCGACGTCATCGTCGTCTCCCGCGACCCCGAGATACCGCAGGACTCCGCCACCGTCGACGACGGCGACGCCCGTGGGACTTCGAAGTCCCCAAGCCAGGTCGACGCCGATGAAGTACATGTCCCGAACCGTAAGCTGTTGGCCTGTGATGATGCCTGACGTCCTGGCCGCCCGGTATGCCAGCGCCGAGATGGTCGCCATCTGGTCCCCGGCGGCCAAGGTCGTCGCCGAGCGTCGGCTCTGGCTGGCGGTGCTGCGGGCTCAAGCTGACCTCGGTATCGAGGTTCCCGACGGGGTGATCGCCGACTACGAACGGGTGCTCGAGCACGTCGATCTGGACTCCATCGCGGCCCGGGAACGGGTGTTGCGCCACGACGTCAAGGCGCGCATCGAGGAGTTCAACGCGTTGGCCGGGCACGAGCACGTGCACAAGGGGATGACCAGCCGGGACCTCACCGAGAACGTCGAACAGGTGCAGATCCGCACCGCGTTACGACTCGTGCACGACCATGCGGTGGCGATGGTGGCCCGGCTGGCTGAGAAGGCAGTTGAATACCGGGACCTGGTGATGGCCGGCCGGAGCCACAATGTCGCCGCCCAGGCAACCACGCTGGGTAAGCGATTCGCCTCGGCGGCACAGGAAACCCTGATCGCGATGGGGCGGATCGACGACATCATCGAGCGATACCCGCTGCGCGGAATCAAGGGTCCGATGGGCACCGCCCAGGACATGCTCGACTTGTTCGACGGCGACACTGAACGGCTGGCCGATGTGGAGGGCCGCGTCGCCCGCCACCTGGGTTTTGCTTCGGTGCTCGACAGCGTCGGTCAGGTGTACCCCCGGTCGCTGGACCACGATGTGGTCTCCGCCCTGGTGCAGCTCGGTGCCGGCCCGTCGTCGATGGCACACACCATCCGGCTGATGGCCGGCCACGAACTGGTCACCGAGGGCTTCGCGCCCGGGCAAGTGGGTTCCTCGGCAATGCCGCACAAGATGAATACCCGCAGCTGTGAGCGGGTCAACGGCCTGCAGGTCGTGCTGCGCGGATATGCCTCGATGACCGCGGAACTGGCCGGAGCGCAATGGAATGAAGGCGACGTCTTCTGCTCTGTGGTGCGTCGGGTGGCGCTGCCGGACGCCTTCTTCGCCATCGACGGCATGATCGAGACGTTCGTGACCGTGCTGACGGAGTTCGGCGCCTACCCGGCGGTGATCCACCGCGAGCTGGACCGCTATCTGCCGTTCCTGGCGACGACGAAGGTGCTCATGGCCGCGGTGCGCGCCGGTATGGGGCGGGAAGCCGCGCACGAGGTGATCAAGCAGCATGCGGTCGCGGTGGCACTGGCCATGCGGGAACGTGGTGCCGAACCGGACCTGCTGGACCGGCTGGCCGCCGATCCGCGGCTACCACTGGATCGGGCCGCCCTCGATGCCGCGTTGGCCGACAGGCAGTCCTTCACCGGGGCGGCGGGCTCGCAGATCGACCGGGTGGTGGCCGCGGTGGACGAGCTCATCCGGCGCTACCCCGAGGCCGCCGCCTACGTTCCGGGCGCCATCCTGTAGCCGCCCAACTTCGGCGCGGTTTCGTGCGCTGAGCGCCGGTTAACGCGCCGAGGTCACCCGGGAAACGCCGGCCGACCGCAACTCCAGGGCGGCGAGCCCGCGGACCGTAGTGGGGTCTCCTGCCCGCCATGCCCCCACCGGGTCCGGACTGACATCGGTGAGTCTGCGCAACGGCCGGTTGGCCAGTGCGCGTAACGCCAGCAGCTGCTCACCGGCGGGGGTTTGTGCCAGCGCGATCACGGTCCATTTTCGGCGAACGAACCGGATCCGCAGGAACAGCCATGGCATCCCCACTGCCAGGATCGGTGGTGCGGCGACGGCGATGGCGAGCAGTACGGCCAGCCAGGTCGCCGTGCTGGTGAGGCTCTGTCCGGCGCCGGCGATATCGAGGGCGGCTTCGCTGGCTGCCCGCAGTGGCTTGGCCACCGAATCCCCGACCAACGGCAGTCGGTCGGCGTTGTCGCCGGCCGAGCTGAGGTTGTCGGCGATACCGGTGGCTCCGCTGCGCACCTGGGAGCCGACCCGCGCGAAGGTCGCGATCGCGTGATGGACGGCCACGCCGACGAGTACCCAGACGGTGATCCACCCGCCGATCACAATGTCGCTGATCAACTGGGCGGTCAGCCGCGCCGGGGTGGTCGCGTAGGGCAGGAATCGCGATGTCATGGTTTCGATCCCAGCACAGCCGGGGTTCGGGTGGCCGTTAGTCTGACCCGGTGCGTCCCGCCCTGACCGATTACGCCCACCTGGCCAGCGGCAAGGTACGTGAGCTTTATCGCATCGACGACGACCACCTGCTGTTTGTCGCCACCGACCGGATATCGGCCTTCGACCACATCCTGGATACCGCAATCCCGGACAAAGGCCGCATCCTCACCGCGATGAGTGTCTTCTTCTTCAACCTGCTGGACACCCCCAATCACCTCGCCGGGCCCCCGGATGACCCACGTATCCCCGCCGAGGTCCTGGGCCGGGCACTGATCGTGCGCCGCCTCGACATGATGCCGGTGGAATGTGTGGCCCGCGGATACCTCACCGGTTCGGGACTGCTGGACTACCAACGCACCGGTGCGGTTTGCGGTATCGCGTTACCGCCGGGACTGGTGGAGGCGAGCCGCTTCGACCGTCCGCTGTTCACCCCTGCCACCAAGGCCGAACTCGGCGACCACGACGAGAACATTTCCTTCGACCGGGTCGTCGAGATGGTCGGTGAACCCCGCGCCGAACGGTTGCGCGATCTGACCGTGAGCACCTACCGCGCGGCGGCGGCGCATGCCCTCGAGCGCGGCGTCATCATCGCCGACACCAAATTCGAGTTCGGCGCCGGGCCGGATGGCGAATTGGTGCTCGCCGACGAGGTGTTCACCCCGGACTCGTCGCGGTACTGGCCCGCTGACACCTACTGCGAGGGGGCCGTCCAGCCCAGTTTCGACAAACAGTTCGTCCGCAACTGGCTGACTGGGCCGGAAGCCGGTTGGGACCGCGGTGGTTCCGCACCGCCGCCCCCGCTTCCCGACGACATCGTCTCGGCGACCCGGGCGCGCTACATCGAAGCCTACGAACGCATTTCCGGACTGACGTTCAACGACTGGATCGGACCGCACACGTGAACCCACCCGTTCCCAGGCGCAGCGCGACAACGCGCGAACATCACGACGATGTGTTCGTCGACCCCTACGAATGGCTGCGGGACAAATCCGATCCGGAGGTCATCGCGCATCTTGAGGCGGAGAACGCGCACGTCGAGGCGCAGACCGCCGATCAGGAACCGCTGCGGCAGCAGATCTTCGACGAGATCAAGTCACGCACCAAGGAGACCGACCTTTCCGTGCCGCTGCGCCGGGGATCGTGGTGGTACTACGGCCGCAGCTTCGAGGGAAAGCAGTACGGTGTGCACTGCCGCTGCCCCGTCTCCGGTGATGACGACTGGAGCCCGCCGGAGTTCGACGAGGGCACGGAGATTTCCGGTGAGCAGGTACTGCTGGACGAGAACGCCGAAGCCGAAGGCCACGATTTCTTCGCTCTCGGAGCCAGTAGTGTCACCGTTGACGGCGACTTTCTGGCCTACTCGGTCGATGTGGTCGGCGACGAGCGGTACACACTGAAGTTCAAGGACCTGCGCACCGGAGAACTGCTGCCCCAGCAGATTCCCGGCGTCGGCACCGGATTGACCTGGTCGGCGGACGGGACCTGCGTCTATTACACCACCGTCGACGCCGCGTGGCGGCCGGACACCGTCTGGCGGCATCGACTCGGGTCAGGCCAGCCCGACGTGAAGGTATTCCACGAACCTGACGAACGATTCTGGGTTGCGGTGGGTAGAACGCGCAGCAACGCCTACATCGTGATCGTCGCCGGTTCGGCGGTCACCTCGGAGGTCCGGGTCGCTGACGCGGAGGATCCGCACGCCGAGTTCATGACGGTGCTCCCGCGTCGTGACGGGGTGGAGTACACCGTCGAGCACGCGGTCGTCGACGGTCGTGATGTCTTCCTGATCCTGCACAATGACGGTGCGGTGAATTTCACCCTGGTCGAGGCTCCGGTCGAGGATCCCGGCGCTCAGCGGACGCTCATACCCCCCCGTGACGATGTCCGACTTGAGGGTGTGGACGCCTTCGCCAGCCATCTGGTTGTGCACTCCCGTGCCCAGGCACTCCCGCGGCTGGAACTGTGGCCGATCGACGGTGGCTACGGGGAGCGGACCGAGATCGGTTTCGATTCCGAACTCATGGCCTGCGGGCTCGCGGGTAACCCGAACTTCGATGCCCCCCGGCTACGGATCGCCGCGACCTCGTTCCTGACCCCGATGCGGATCTACGATCTCGACCTCATCAGCGGTGACCGGATTCTGCTCCGTGAGCAGCCCGTTCTCGGCGACTATCGCCGCGACGACTATGTCGAGCGCCGGGACTGGGCCACCGCCGATGACGGAACTCGCATCCCGGTTTCCCTGATCTACCGTGACGGCATCGAATTCCCCGCTCCCACAACCCTGTACGGTTACGGGGCCTACGAGTCCAGCGAGGACCCGAGGTTCTCTGTGGCCCGGCTTTCGCTGTTGGACCGCGGCATGGTGTTCGCGATCGCCCACGTCCGCGGCGGCGGCGAAATGGGGCGGCAATGGTACGAACGCGGAAAACTGCTGGAGAAGAAGAACACCTTCACCGACTTCATTGCCGTCGCCCGGCACCTCGCCGACGCCGGACTCACCCGCCGGCAGAACTTGGTGGCGCTGGGCGGCAGTGCGGGCGGGTTGCTGATGGGCGCGGTGGCGAATATGGCTCCGGATCTGTTCGCCGGCATTCTGGCCGCGGTGCCGTTCGTGGACCCATTGACGACCATCCTGGACCCGTCGCTGCCCCTGACCGTCACCGAGTGGGACGAATGGGGCAATCCACTGGAGGATCCGGACGTCTACCACTACATGAAGTCCTACTCACCCTATGAAAATGTCGAAGCCAAGGAGTATCCGGCGATTCTGGCCATGACGTCGCTGAACGACACCCGCGTCTTCTATGTCGAACCCGCCAAGTGGGTTGCCGCGCTGCGGCACACCAAGACCGATGGCCGTCCGGTGCTGCTGCGGACCCAGATGGCAGCAGGTCACGGCGGCATCAGCGGGCGCTACGAGCGCTGGCGGGAGACCGCTTTCCAGTACGCCTGGTTACTGGCGACCGCTGACCCGCAACGGTTCGGCGGGCAGTCCGCTCCCGACTGACTCCGGGCCGTCCGCCGCTATCGGCCGCCGCCGGCGGCGGTGGTGGCGATACCGCCGTCCACCGGGATCACCGCACCGTTGACGTAGGCGCCGGCCCGACTGGCGAGGAACACCGCAACCCCGGCCATGTCGTCGTCGCACCCGATCCGACGCAGCGGAGCGGAGGCGGCGATCGCTTCCCCGAAGGCGTCCAGAGTGGCGGCCATCATCTTCGAGGGGAACGGACCAGGAGCCACCGCATTGACCGTAATGTGTTGTGGCCCGAGCTCTTTGGCGAGCACTCTGGTGAGTTGATGAACGGCGGCCTTACTGGCGGAGTAGGCGTAGGTCGGCATCGGGCTGACCTGGATGGCGTCGATGCTGCCGATGTTGATCACCCGTGCCGGATCGTCGGCCGTGCCGGCCCGGCGTAAGGCCGGCAGTAACTCCTGAACCATCCAGAACGGCGACTTCACGTTGAGATCCAGCACCCGGTCCCATGCCTCGGCGGGAAAGGTTTCCAGTGGCTCACCCCAGGTGGCCCCGGCGTTGTTGACCAGGATGTCCAGTCCACCCGAGGGGGTGAGGACCGCCGAGCCCACCCGGGCGCATTCGGATCGCCGGGACAGATCCGCGGCGATACCCCGCACCGGCCCGAATTCCGACAGTGCCGCCACTGCGGCATCGACCGCGTCGGGCTTGCGGGAGGTGATCACCACCGACGCCCCGGCCTGCAGCAGACCCCGAGCGATCATCATCCCGATGCCCCGGGTTCCGCCGGTGACCAGAGCGGTCTTACCGGTCAGTCCGAACAGCCTGTCCAGATGCGCTGAGCTCACGTGCTTCTCCTCGTTGGTCTTGCCGGGTTCGTCTTGCCGGGTTCGTCTTGCCGAGTTCGTCTCGCCGAGTCCACCCGGCCCGTCTGCTGCGATAGGACCGCCGTCAGAAGCGCATGGCCCGTTCTTCGGTGAGGATCCGGAAGTCGGCGTTGGTCATCTCCGCCAGGCGACCGTAGAAGATGCCGCGCGCCTCCTCGGCGATGATGCCCTGGTGGATGGGTACGGCGTGTCGGGGAGCAACCGCCCGCAGATAATCAACCGCCTCAGAGATCTTCATCCAGGGCGCGGCGGCCGGGGTGGCCAGCACCTCGACGTCTTCGCCCGGAACGCACAGGGCGTCACCGGGATGCATCAACCTGGCCGGATGCTCGGTATCGCCGATGAGATACGACGTGTTGTCGATCACCGGTATCTCCGGATGGATGACCGCATGCCGGCCGCCCACACCGCGAATCGTCAACTCACCCACTGCTATCCGATCGCCCGCCCGCACCGCCCGCCAGTTGCCGCCGAGCTGGGCGGCGGTCTGCGGGTCGGCGTAGAGCGCCGCCTGCGGGTTGGCCTCCACCAATTCCGGCAGACGCTGCGGGTCGGCGTGGTCGGGGTGCTGGTGGGTGATCAGGATCGCCGTCAGACCGGTGATGCCCTCGAACCCGTGGGAGAAGATACCCGGGTCGAACAGCAGTCGCGCGACACCGAAGTCGGCGAGCAGGCAGGAATGCCCGAAATGCGTCAGCTCCATGACTACGATTGTGCGCCAGTAGGAGGCAGCGATGCGGATGGCCCTCGCAACGGCACTGGTTGCCGCGGGTGTGGGGTTCGCGCCGTCGGTGGGGGCTGAGCCGGCCAGTACCTGTCCACCGGCCTGCAATCGGATTCCAGCCTCGGCATGGATATCCCCATCGTCGATTCCGATGGACGCCCGCTACGACTGGCCGCAGTTGGCAGGCCTGGCGGTCACCACCCGCTCACCGCGGTTCCGGTTCGAGGAGCTCTGCGCCAGCCCGCCCCCGGGTGATGACCCGCGGGCCTTCGCCGTCGCGGAGCGGTCGCTGGTGACCTCCCCGGACGGGCAGTGGCAACTGCAGGTGCAGCTCATCCACTGGCGGGGCGAGACCTGGTGGGGTGGGCAGTTGGTCAGGGACACCGCAGCTGCTGCGGTGTCGGCGTTGCGGACCTGTCAGCTGACCAACCCGGACGCGTCACCGTCGCTGACCCTCGACGGCCCGGACCGGGTGGCGGCGGTGATCAGCGGCCCGGTGATCGTGCACGAGTACCTACTGGCCGACCCGGTCAGCAGCACGATCGCCGAGTTGGCGCTGTGGTCGACGTCGCCGCCGCAGAGCGGGTATCCGACAGTGGACCCCGCCGTGGTCTTCGACGCTCTCGCAGCACCCTTGTGCACTGCCTACATCGACTCCTGCCCCTGATCCGCCGGTAGGATCAGGCCCCAGCCTTCGATACCCATCCATCGATGTAAGGAGCCGAGTGGCCCGGGTCTATGTCAATGTCCTGCCCAAAGCCGAGATTCTCGATCCGCAGGGCCAGGCGATCGTCGGTGCGCTGGGACGTCTCGGATACCACGGTGTCTCGGACGTTCGTCAGGGTAAGCGCTTCGAACTCGAGGTCGACGACAGTGTCACCGATGACCAACTTGCCGAGATTGCCGAGTCGCTGCTGGCCAACACCGTGATCGAGGACTGGTCGATAACCCGGAATCCGTCGTGACCGGCCGGCGAGAACCCGAAGCCGGATCGGGTACGGGCGCGCGGGTCGGGGTGATCACCTTCCCGGGCACGCTTGACGACGTCGATGCAGCCCGGGCCGTGCAGTTGGCCGGGGCGGAGTCCGTGGCCCTGTGGCATGCCGACGCCGATCTCAAGGGAGTCGACGCCGTCGTGGTACCCGGTGGCTTTTCCTACGGCGATTACTTGCGATGCGGTGCTATCGCCAAGTTCGCTCCGGTGATGGCGGAGGTGATCGCCGCCGCCGGCCGAGGTATGCCGGTGTTGGGCATCTGCAACGGTTTTCAAATCCTCTGCGAGGCCGGTCTGTTGCCGGGAGCGCTGGCCCGCAACGCGGGACTGCATTTCGTCTGCCGTGATGTCTGGCTGACCGTGGAATCCACCACCACCGCCTGGACCTCCCGCTACGAGGGTGGAGCCGAACTGCTGGTTCCGCTGAAGTCGGGCGAAGGGCGTTACGTTGCAAGCGAATCCGTGCTCGATGAGCTTGAGGGCGAAGGCCGGGTGGTGTTCCGGTATGCCGACAATCCCAATGGTTCCATGCGTGACATCGCGGGTATCAGCTCCGGTGATGGCCGCATCGTCGGTCTGATGCCGCACCCGGAGCACGCGACCGAGCCGTTGACGGGGCCCTCCGACGACGGCCTGGGAATGTTCTATTCCGCACTCGACGCCGTACTGGCCGCCTAGATCATGACGGCCGCGACCGCCGCCGGGTTGTGCGAGTTCGTCGATGACTCGCCGTCGCCCTTCCATGTCTGTGCCACGGTCGCAGCGCGTCTGCGCTCGGCGGGCTACACCGAACTCGCCGAATCCGACCGCTGGACGCGTGCGGCCAGCGGCCGATTCTTCGTCGTGCGGGCGGGGTCGCTCGTTGCCTGGAACAGTTCGGGACTGAAACCCTTCCGGATCATCGGGGGCCATACCGACAGCCCCAACCTGCGGGTCAAGCAGCACCCCGACCTTCGGGTGGCGGGCTGGCGGATGGTCGCGTTGCAGCCCTACGGCGGGGCGTGGCTGAACTCGTGGCTCGACCGCGATCTCGGTTTGAGTGGTCGGATCTCGCTGCGCGCCAGGGGTGGTCACCTCGAGCATCGGCTGGTGCGGTTCGACGAGCCGCTGCTTCGGGTGCCGCAGTTGGCCATCCACCTCGCCGAGGACCGCAGCACCCTCAGTCTCAACCCACAGCGGCACCTCAACGCGGTGTGGGGTGCCGGAGATGGGCGCGGGTCGCTGTGGGACCTGGTGGCCGACCGTGCCGGAATTCGGCGGACGGACCTGCTGGCGGCGGACCTGATGACCCATGTGCTCGAGCCGTCCCGGCTGATCGGTGCGGACGAGGACCTGGTCAGTGCCCCCCGGCTGGATAACCAGGGCACATGCTATGCGGGCGTCGAGGCGCTGCTGGCCGCCGAGCCCGGTTCGCACACCCCGGTGCTGGCCCTGTTCGACCACGAGGAAGTCGGCTCCACCTCCGACCACGGTGCGCAATCGGAACTGCTGTTGACCACATTGGAACGGATCGTGCTCACCGCCGACGGGGACCGCGAGGACTTCCTGCGGCTGGCAACCAGTTCGATGGTGGCCTCCGGTGATATGGCGCACGCGACCCACCCCAACTATCCCGAACGCCACGAGCCTGGTCACCCGATCTATGTCAACGGGGGGCCCGTGCTCAAGGTGCAGCCGAACCTGCGCTACGCGACCGACGGGCGTACCGCGGCGGCATTCGAACTGGCCTGCCGCCAGGCGGGCGTGCCACTGCAGCGCTACGAACACCGTGCCGATCTTCCATGCGGTTCGACGATCGGGCCGATGACCGCGGCCCGCACCGGCATCCCGACCGTCGACGTCGGTGCGCCGCAGTTGGCGATGCACTCAGCGCGGGAGTTGATGGGCGCCGCTGACGTGACTTCCTACGCTGCGGCGCTCCGGGCCTTCCTGGCGGCGGAATAGCCCACCGGCGACCGTTTAGGGTGAGCCTATGAACGGCATGATCTCCGTGGAAATGGTCACCTTCGACTGCACGGATCCGGATCGCCTGGCGCGCTGGTGGTCGGCGGCCCTCGGTGGCCAGATCGTGCCCGTCGTGCCCGGTGAGTTCATGATCCTCGACCACGGCCGGGGCCCCCGCCTGGGCTTCCAGCGGGTGGCGGAGCCGACGCCGGGCAAGGCCAGAATTCACCTCGACTTCGCCACGGCCGATCCGCAGGGCGAGGTCCGGCGCCTGGTCGACCTCGGCGCGTCGGAGGTCGGCAGGCATTCCTTCGGAGACTTCGGATGGGTCGTGCTGGAGGACCCCGACGGCAACGTCTTCTGTGTCGCGCCGGTGATGGGCTGACCATGTCGCCGGACATCGACACCGTTGCGCACGCCGCCACGACCCCGGACCAGCCGCAGCCGTTCCGCGAACTGGGTCTCAAGGAGGACGAATACCAGCGCATCCGCGAGATCCTCGGCCGCCGCCCCACCGACGCCGAACTGGCGATGTATTCGGTGATGTGGAGCGAGCACTGCTCCTACAAGTCGTCGAAAGTGCACCTGCGGTATTTCGGGGAGACCACCACCGAGGAGATGCGCGCCGGGATGCTCGCCGGCATCGGTGAGAACGCCGGGGTGGTCGACATCGGGGACGGTTGGGCGGTGACGTTCAAGGTCGAGTCGCACAACCATCCCTCCTACGTGGAGCCCTATCAGGGGGCGGCCACCGGCGTGGGCGGGATCGTGCGCGACATCATGGCGATGGGTGCACGTCCGGTCGCGGTGATGGACCAGTTGCGCTTCGGTGCGGCCGACGCACCAGACACCCGCCGGGTTCTCGACGGGGTGGTGCGCGGCATCGGCGGTTACGGCAATTCGTTGGGGCTGCCCAACATCGGCGGGGAGACGGTGTTCGAC
Organism: Mycobacterium sp.; assembly: GCA_020438895.1. Lineage (GTDB taxonomy): Bacteria > Actinomycetota > Actinomycetes > Mycobacteriales > Mycobacteriaceae > Mycobacterium. Next base: position 1,165 of record JAGQTS010000055.1, on the reverse strand, counting down.
GCCTCCTACGCCGGGAACCCGTTGGTCAATGCCCTGTGCGTCGGCGTGCTCCGCAAGGAGGACCTGCACCTGGCGTTCGCTTCCGGGACCGGGAACAAGATCATCCTGTTCGGGGCGCGTACCGGCCTCGATGGAATCGGAGGGGTGTCGGTGCTGGCCAGCGACACCTTCGGTGGTGACGAGGGGGCCGGGCCGGGACACGAAGCCGGAGGTGGAGCTGGACCATCAGGGTCGCGCAAGAAGTTGCCCAGTGTCCAGGTGGGTGATCCGTTCACCGAGAAAGTGCTCATCGAATGCTGCCTGGAGTTGTACGCAGCCGGGCTGGTGGTCGGTATTCAGGACCTGGGTGGTGCGGGATTGTCCTGCGCCACATCGGAATTAGCTTCTGCCGGTGACGGCGGGATGACGATCGAGCTGGACCGGGTGCCGCTGCGCGCGGCCAACATGACCGCGGCCGAGGTGCTCTCCAGCGAGTCCCAGGAACGGATGTGCGCGGTCGTCACACCGGAGAACGTCGAAGCGTTCATGGCGGTGTGCCGCAAATGGGACGTGCTGGCCACGGTCATCGGTGAAGTGGCCGACGGTGACCGGCTGACAATCACCTGGCACGGCGAGACGGTCGTCGACGTCCCGCCACGCACCGTCGCCCACGAGGGCCCGGTCTACCGCCGACCGGTGGTCCGGCCGGACACTCAGGACGCTCTCAACGCCGACACCTCTGCGGGTCTGCCGAGGCCGACGACGGGCGCTGAACTGCGCTCGACTCTGCTTGCGCTGCTGGGAAGTCCGGCGTTGTGCAGTAGGGCGTTCATCACCGAGCAGTATGACCGCTACGTCCGCGGGAACACGGTGCTGGCCGAGCACGCCGACGGCGGGGTGCTGCGCATCGACGAGGACACTCAGCGCGGCATCGCGGTCGCCACCGACGCTTCGGGCCGCTACACCCAGCTCGATCCCTACGCCGGGGCCCAGTTGGCCCTTGCGGAGGCCTACCGCAATGTCGCGGTCACCGGCGCCACCCCGATCGCGGTGACCAACTGCCTGAACTTCGGGTCCCCGGAGGATCCCGGGGTGATGTGGCAGTTCGCCCAGGCCGTTCGTGGGCTCGCCGACGGCTGTGCGGCGCTGGGTATTCCGGTTACCGGGGGCAACGTCAGCTTCTACA
>JAGQTS010000446.1 GCA_020438895.1 Mycobacterium sp. | reverse complement strand
CGTTGGTCGACGAACTGGACCGCCGGTGGCCTCCACTCGGTCTCGTACGAAGCCGTGAACCAGACGGCACCGTCTCGGGCCGAGTCGGCTTGTCGAACGAGTGGATCATCGTCCCCGACACCGTCGAGTCCGGTGACCGCCCTCCCCCGGTGGCGTGGGACCTGCTGGAATCCACCCTCACCTTGTTCGCCGTGTCCCGCCTGACCCGTCTGGTGGCGGTGCATTCGGCAGCGATCGCCCACAACGGGCGGGTGCTGGTGGTCCCGGCCGTGTCCGAGGGCGGCAAGTCCACGCTGTCCATCGCCGCGGTGGCCGCCGGCGCCCTCTTGTTGAGCGACGAGTACACCCTGATCGACCCCGGTACTGGTCTGGTCACCGGATGGCGGCGACCGGTGCGGCGAAGATGCGGCGACGGCACCACCGAACGCCTGGATCTCGTCGTCCCCTCACAGCCCATGGTGGTGGGGCTCATAGCTGCGGTCACCTATGACCCGAGCGGGCAGGGAACATGGTCCCCGGTGTCGCCCGCCGAAGCGACCACCACCTTGCTGGCCCACACCGTCTGTGCCCGATCACGCCCAGACGACGCCCTCGACGCGGTGCTGGCCATCACCCGTACCACCCCCGCCGTTGCCGGTCACCGCCCCGACGCCTCCACCGCGATCGAGGCGCTCCTAGACCTGATGGATCAAAGCCAGAGCTGAACCACCTCCAACCAGGCCGACCTTCCAGCGAGAACAGGAGAAGGCTCAGCGCAAATGGACGAGCCCCGTTCCCGACAAGGTCCTAACTGCGTCGACGACCGGGAATTCAGAGGCGGCACCAAGGTGAGGCCAACTCTCCTCGATTCGTTCACCGATCTGCGAAACGGTGCCCGGTTCCGCCAGCACCATCCAAACAAGCGCCCCCGTCCCGGTGATCCGGGATCGCTGGCCGGTCGGCGCAACAACCAAGACATCCCCACGGAACCAACGAAAAGTACACCCGTTCATTCGCTCGACTACTGTTGGCGCACCGATGCCCCTACGCTACCGCTCCGGTCCGTCGGCATCCTCCCCGCCAAGTTGGCATGTCTGCTACGCTGGCGGGCACCGATTTGGGAGGGTGAACGTGACCGACAACCTCGACAACACCGAGACTGGACTGGCTCGTGGGGAGGACGGCGACTCCAGCCCCAAGCCTTCTGATGCACTCTGCCTCAGGAGCGGTCTTCGCGTCGAATACCTCGATGATGAAGCAATCGTCTTGGATCAAGATGGACAAAGCATCCACCGGCTCCAGGGCGAGTCGGTAGCGGCGCTACGCCTGGTGGAGCAGGGCCTGGATCCCCGCGACCTTGCAGATTCACTTGCTGGCGCGGTCGACGAACTCGCCCACGCAGGTCTGCTGGTTAGACCGCGAGCATGGATGCAGCGTCGGGCCTTTCTGGCTGGTGGCGCCGCGGCAACGGCCGCAGCCGTGACCACTTTCGCCTTGGCTGACCCGGCGGCAGCCGCAAGCTCTTGCCCCAACACTCCAACCGCCCCTGACCCCAACTCCGTGGGCAATCGTTATCCCCTGGCGGGCACCTACACCTTCTGGACCGGTCCGGCTGACACCTCCCTATTTGTGCGCCTTTGGGGTGCAGGTGGGGGCGGTGGAGGATCCTCTACCGTAGGAACCGCGGGCAGTGGCGGCGGTGGGGGCGGCTACACCGAAGGTAACGTGACAGTCGCAGTGTGTAGCTCCTACAGTGTGGTAGTGGGTGCCGGAGGTGCGGGCGGCCGCCAGAACGGCGTCCCTGCCCAATCTGGTGCCACTGGCGGAACGTCCAGTTTCGACTCGCTTACTGCGGGCGGCGGCGGTCCGGGCGGATATGCGGGCGGAACGCCCGGTAACGGCGGGTCTGGCACCAACAGCGGCGGCAGCGGCGGAACCGGCAGCGGCTGGTTAACCTATCGCGGCGGCGGCGGAGGGGGCGGTGCCGGAAGCGCGTCGGGAGGCGGCCCCGGCGGGGACGGATCAGACGGCTTCAGTGGTAGCGGTGGAGGCACCGGAGGAAGCGGTACCTCGGTTGAGGGTTTCTCGACCGCTGGCGGTCGTGGTGGGCACCGTCAGTTCAACAATCACGGATACGCTGGCATAGCCCCTGGAGGGGGCGGGGGCGGAGCAGGCGTTCAGGGTTCCGGCGACGGCTGGATCGGCGGAACTGGAGCGGATGGCCAGGTATGGGTGAGGGTCTGACCCGGGAGCCTGTCGTGCTGTCGCACCATTTCCTTGGAACCTCACCAAGAACC
>JAGQTS010000054.1 GCA_020438895.1 Mycobacterium sp. | reverse complement strand
CGTCGGGGTTGGTCTCCTTGCGGATGAGGATCACTCGCTCGCCGCGGTCCGACCACTGCGTGGCGGTGGGCGAATCGAACACCGCGCGGCCCACGGCCGCACCCGGCGACGCGGCCATTCCCTTCGTCAGCAACTCTCTGGGACCCGAGCGGTCGAACTGCGGGAACATCAGCAACGCCAGTTGCGCACCGGACACCCGTGACAACGCCTCGTCCATCGTGATGAGGTTCTCATCGACCAACTGTCCGGCGATCCGGAATGCCGCAGCGGCCGTGCGCTTTCCGACCCGGGTCTGCAACATCCACAGCTTGCCGCGTTCGATGGTGAACTCGATGTCGCACAAGTCCCGGTAATGGGTCTCCAACTGGCGCATCACCTTCATCAGCCGTTTGTGCGAAGCCGGGTCCAGGGCCTTGAGGTCGTCCAGCGACAAGGTGTTGCGAATTCCGGCGACGACATCCTCCCCCTGCGCGTTGGACAGGTAGTCGCCGTAGGCACCGGGCCGCCCCGATGCCGGGTCGCGAGTGAACGCGACGCCGGTTCCGCTGGACTCCCCCATGTTGCCGAACACCATCGTGCAGACGTTCACGGCCGTGCCCAGGTCCTGCGGTATCCGCTCGCGCCGCCGATACAGCCGTGCCCGGTCGGTATTCCAGGAGTCGAAGACGGCGTTGATCGCCAGATCCAGCTGCTCGCGCGGGTGCTGCGGGAACTCCTGGCCGGAGTGCACCCGAACCGCCTCCTTGAATGTGGCGACCAGCCCCTGCAGGTCATCGACATCCAGGTCGACGTCGCTGTCGACCTCCTTGGCCGCCTTGGCTTCGTCGAGCGCTTCGGAGAACACCTCCCCGGGGATCCCCAGCACTGTCTTTCCGAACATCTGCAGCAGCCGGCGATAGGAGTCCCAGGCAAACCGCTCGTCCCCGGATTCCTCGGCCAGGCCCTTCACGCTGGCGTCGTTGAGCCCGATGTTGAGCACCGTTTCCATCATCCCCGGCATCGAGAAGGCCGCCCCTGAACGGACACTCACCAGCAGCGGGTCGTGGCGGTCACCGAGCCGGCGGCCTGAGGTGTCCTCCACGTGCCGCAGCGCCATCGTCACCTGGACGCGCAGTTCACCGGGCGCGCTTCCGTGCGAGAGGTATTCCCGGCACGCCTCGGTGGTGATGGTGAACCCGGGCGGTACCGGCAGCCCCAGCCTGGTCATCTCGGCCAGATTCGCCCCCTTGCCGCCGAGCAGGGCCTTCTGATCCTTATCGCCCTCGCTGAAGTCGAACACGTACTTCGTCATCGGGATCCTCCTCGCTCCGGGTATCCCACGGTAAGGGCCGGGGACACCCCGATTGGGGCAGTTCGATGAATATCGCTGCGGCCGCGCCTCAGACCGCCGATCGGGTTCCGGCCAGGTCGAGGGCGATGTGGCCATGGCTGATGCTCACGCCAGCATCCACTGCGATGTGGCCACCAGGTCGCCTCGGCGCAGCGCCGCCGCCCGGTGTTCATGCACCTTCTGGTATCCCTCGTCGCGAACCATGTCGATGAATGCCTGCGGGGTGGGGTATTCCACCACCAAGATGGCGTTCCACCACGGGGTCTCGTCGTCACCGATGACGGTGTGCGGGTTGGCGCCGGCGTAGCGAATGGCCGCGCCCACCCGGTCCAGGTGCGGTTGCACCTCCCGGCCGTATTGCAGATAGCGCTCCCGCCCGTCATCCCCGTCGAATTGCAGCAGGTTGATCATGAAGACCGGAGCGTCGGGAGGCAGCTGTGCGAATGCCTCGAGGTTGACCGGACGGGTGTCATTGGTGTGTGCCATGGGCCTCTACTCTCCTTGCGTTGCTGTGTGCGATGCACGTTCTGCGTTCGTGCCGACCCGGCTGCGCAAGAACGGGACCACATGCGCGGCAACCTCTTCGGGGTGTGCGAGCCAGCTCCAGTGCCCGACTCCGGCGAGCGTGTGGATCTCGGCGCGGGGGAAAGCCTGCCAGCAGCGACTGCTGGTTGAGTCGACGGAGTTGGTCACTGTGGGTTCCCCTCAATCGTGTGGTGGCTGATCGTCGGGTTCTGACTGACTGACCTCAACGATCCCGTGATGTCGTCACAAATACTTGACATTTCCGGACAACCTTTTCACAGTTGAGGACATGTCCGTCGTCCGCGGGACATCGCTGTCGAACTACTCTCGCCTCGTCGCCGACCTCGGCGGCGATCCCGGCGCCCTGCTCGCCACAGCCGGGCTCAATCCCGCCGACGCCGGGCGCACCGATGTCTTCGTCTCACTCCCACGGGTGATCACCGCCATCGAGACCGCCGCCACCGCCACCGGGACGGTGGACTTCGGCCGCCGATTGGCGCAGTTGCAGGGAATCGAGATCCTCGGCCCGGTCGGGGTCGCCGCACGAACGGCGCCGACCATCGCTGACGCGTTGCGGATCTTTGAGAACTTCCTGTCGGCCTACAGTCCGGCGATCTGCTTGCGGGTGGTTCCTCAGGACGACCCGCACCGGAGGTTCCTCGAGTACCTGATGCCCGACCCCGACCTCCCACCGCACCCCCAGTCCAGCGAGTTGTCTCTCGGCGTGACATTGCGGGTGCTGCGCTTCCTGCTCGGCACCGACTACGTCCCGCTGTCGGTGCACATCCCGCACCGCGAACTGGGGGCCAGCCGCGACTATTGGCGGTACTTCGGCTGTAGACCCGTATTCTCCTCCCCTGCAACGGGATTCACCATCCGAAGCGCCGACCTGAGCCGGCCGCTGCAGCACGACACGCTGGCCCACGAGGCGGTGGTGCAGTATCTGGCCACCATCACCACAGCCGAGCCGCGCACCAGTGCGTCGGTGCAGGCACTGGTGCGTCAACTGCTGCCGACCGGCACCGTCACCATGGACCACATCGCCCGGCAATTAGGCCTGCACCCCAAGACCCTGCAGCGACGCCTGGCCGCCGAGGACACGACGTTCGCCGCGATCGTCGACGACGTCCGCAAAGGTCTGGCGGACCGCTATCTCCGTGACAGCCGGATCACGCTGACCCACCTCACTCGCGCACTCGGGTACGCCGAACAGAGCGTGCTGACCCGGTCCTGCCGACGCTGGTTCGGAACGGGGCCGGCCACCTACCGAAAACGGCTGCCCCCTGCGGCCGACCACCGCACCGGACCCGTCGGCGGTCCGCTCAGGTGGTGACCCGGGTCCAGGGTTGACAGTTCCTCGACTCGAAAGCCCTCACCGATGAATTGATATTCGCGTACATCGGGCCGATGGAAATGTTCGTTTCGATGACATTGTCCTTGTTGGCGTCGGGGGTGCTGTAGGTGAACCACAGGCACATCGACCCCTCCGTCGGCACATTGTTGATCCACACTCCCCACGCCGATCCGGATCCACCGGTGCGGTAGAGGCCGGGGGCGATATCGGGTCCGACGAGGAAAAACCCGTCCCCAGGGATCGGGTCCATCGGGTCGGCCGCTGCCGGCGACCCGAACCCGAGTGCGGCCACGACGACGCCGACGACGGCCGCAGCGCGCCCGAGAAGTGTGGGAGACATTCCGTTCTCCGTCCACCGGATTCCGACTGTCACTGCAGCGTATTCCCGGGAAGGACCGCTCACCAACACATTCTGGTCGATCAGGGCGTCAGGACCTCATCTCATAGGCACCGCTGTAGGACAACACCTCGGCGACGAAGGCGTCCTCGGCGGCCGGGTCGATCACCGGCTTGCGCACGATGGCCAGCGCCACCTTGCCCTGCGCATCGGAGGCCGTGGCCTGACCGTGCAACTGCACCGCGTAGCCGGACATATCGTTGACGAACACCGCCACCATGCGGTCGAGGTGAGCCTCGGTCAGATCGGACAGGTCACTGACCGATCCCGGCCGGGTCTGTCCTTCGTCGAGGGCCAGCGCCGCCGACTCCAGAATCAACTGGGCATACACGATCTGGGTGAATAGCTGGCCGAGGACCTGCAGGTAGTCGAGATCCTTCTGCTGGGCCTCGGTGGGCGGCGCGGTCAGCACCAACTGGGTGAAGGCGTCGATCTGCTCGCGGAACACCGCCACGTTGGGAAGGTGGGCGAATCGGTCGAACGACGGCCGCCAATCGGTGAACCCGATCGCACCGAGTCCCTTGGCCGGGCCCTGGTGGAACAGATAGGTGTCGTCGGCGGCGTCCTGGCGCACCGGGATCGGCGGATAATCCTGCGCGGCGCCGTGTGCCGCACCGAGGTAGCGCGGCATGAATTTGAGAACGAGCGCGATGTTGACGTGGACGGTGCCCTCCAACTTGGGTAGCGCCCTGATGTCGGAGGCGGCCCGGCTGAAGTAGGTGTCGCGCTCAAAGCCGCGGGCGGCGATCACATCCCAGAGCAGATCGATCACGCGCTCGCCCTCGCTGGTCACCTTGGCCTTGGTGATGGGGTTGAACAGCAGGAAACGACGGTCATCCTCGCTGGCGCTGCGGAAGTAGTCCGTCGAACGGGCGGCGAACATCTTCATCGCCACCAGACGGGCGTAGGCGTCGGCGAACATGCGGCGCACATGGGGGAATTCGGTGACCCGCTTTCCGTAGAGGATCCGGTTGTGGGCGTGGGTGACCGCCTCATAGAAGGAGTGCTCGCAGATACCGATGCTGGCCCAGCCGAGGTTCACCTTGCCGACGTTGACCGTCGCCAGGGCGGCATCGAAGGCGGGCTTACCGACGTGCAGGATGTCGCCATCGTCGACCGGATAGTCATGGAGGGTGAACGCGGCGACGAACATCTGCCCGGCGACGACGTTCTTGAGCAGTTCGTAGCCCTCGTGGCGGGGATCGACGAGGAAGAAGACGTGCTCGCCGGGGTGCTGCGGGTCGTCGTCGGCGAACCGTCCGTACACCGACAGCCGACCGGCGGCGTTGCCGTTGCCGATGTACCACTTGCCGCCGCTGGCGGTGAACCCGCCACCGGGGTTGCGGGTCAGGATCATGTCCGAGGCGTAGATGTCGGCGCCGTGGTCGCGCTCGGACAGGCCGAAGCCGAAGATGTGCCCGTCGTCGAGCAGTCCGGCGACCTCTTTGCGCGCGGTGTCGTTGCTGCTCAACCACACCGGCCCCAGGCCGAGGACCGAAACCTGCCAGGCGTACCAGTGCGCAAGGGAGTAGAAGCCCAGAACTTCGTTGAGTTCGTTGATCCGTGCCAGATCCCAGCGCGCCCCGGGGTCACCGCCGGCCAGTGCGGCGACCTCGGCCGGGGTGGCGAACGCGGCGAAGATCTTGCGCTTGGCGATCAGGTCGAGGAAGTCGGTGTACCACTCTCCTGAGTAGTACTCCTCCTTGTTGCGGGCCAGACCCTTGGTCTCGAAGAAGTCGACCAGCGCCAGCAGTGTGGCGCGCGTGGACTCGTCGAACGACGTGGGGTCATAGGTGGCGGGGTTGAACAGCAACGGCATGGGTCAAGGGTAGGCGGTGGCGCACCCGGCGACCGAGCCGCCGCCACGAATCGTCGGCAATCGCTTGACCGGCTTGATGACCACCCTGTCAAATACCCCCCATGACGACAGCGCGTGGATTCTGCGGGGCTGCGGTCGTTCTGGCCTTGCTGACCGCGGGTTGCGGCAAGGACGGCGAGACGGCGGCACCACCGTCGACGGTCACGGTCACCACCGCGGCGACCGAACCCGACGAGACCGCCACCTGGACCGGGATGATGACGGCCCGTTACGACGACGCTACCTCCCCCGAAGCCCTTGCCGGCCGCGACCTGATGCAGCAGAACAATCTGCTGGAGGACATGGCCGACAGCGTCAACGCGGGACTCAAGCTCCCGCAGGACATCCCGTTGATCGGAAGCCAGTGCGACCAACCGAACGCCTTCTGGGATGCCAGCGACCGGTCGATGACCATCTGCTACGAGGATGCCGCCGACGGGCTCGACATCTACACCCAACTCGGTGACCCCGACCCCGCAGCCGCAGCGCTCAACGCCGAATGGGCGACGTTCTTCCATGAGACCGGACACATGGTGATCGACCTGTATGACTTGCCCGTCGTCGGCCGGGAGGAGGACGCTGCCGATCAACTTGCCGCCTTCTTGCTGCTCGCCCCCGGGCCGGACGGCCAGATCGACCCGGGTTCGGTGCAGGCGGTGAAGGATTTCGCCCAGGTGTTCGAGGAATACGACGCCCGTTCCGGCGAGATCGACTCCGCCGACTTCGCCGACGAGCATTCGATGAACCTGACGCGGATGTACAACCTCGAATGCTGGCTGTACGGGGCCGATCCGGATGCCAACGCCGATGTGGTCACCGACGGCTCGCTGCCACAGGAACGAGCCGACCGCTGCGAGGACGAATACCAGCAACTGAGCGACTCCTGGAGTGTGTTGCTCGATCCGTACCTCAAATGAGGCGCTTGCGTCGCGGATTCGTGGCGGCCGGGCTGCTGATCCTGGTGTTCCTCGGGGCCCTGTTCGGGTACGCACAGAGCGGCAAAACCCATGTGGTGGAACGCTCCTCGCCGGTTTCCGACGGCATCAACATCGAGCTTGACGTGCTCGGCATCGATCCCGTGACGCGTCAAATCAGTGTCCGCGCCATGCTGGTTCCCCGGGGCCGGTATTTCGATGCCGATGAATCGGCCTTCGCCACGGCCCTGCGGGTCACGACGCGGTTCGCGCTAGGTGAGACCGCTGACTTCACCATCGAGGCCGGCCAGCCGATCGGCGGCTCGTTCGACTTCGACGTTCCGGTCTACGGCAACGTACAGAGCTACCCGTTCGATCGGTATGACTTCTCCAACGACGACCCGAAGAAGGTCGGCAGGATCATTCCGGCCCCGCTGATCAAGATCGACGAGCTCCTCGACGACGGCAGCACCGCACCGGTACCGGTCGGCGTCACCGAAACCGATCCCAGCGCCGAGCCCGGTTGGACCGAGCGCTGGCGGATGACCGCCGACGGCTCGACGCTGTACGTCGAGCTGGTCATGGACCGGTCCGGGGCAGTCCTCGCCGCGGTGGCCATCATCGTCTTCCTGGTCCTCTGCCTGGCCGCCTTGTCGGCGTGGGTCGCCTGGGCGGTGGCCACCAAACGCCGGCCGATCGAGCCGACGTTCGCCAGTTGGTTCGCCGCAATGCTTTTCGCGCTCATCCCGCTCCAGGGCTTCCTACCCGGAGCGCCCCCGGTCGGCGCATGGATCGACGTGACGGTGTTCTTCTGGGTGGAGATCATCCTCATGGCCGGCCTGGCGGTGTTCATCATTTCCTGGTTCAGGTACCGGGAGCCACCGGACTACTCCCACCTCAATCGGGCCGACCCCGGTAGGCCGGACTGACCCGACGCAGTTCCCCGGGCGCACTTGCGGCTGAGCAGGCAGGCATCGACGTCCACGGCAACAGGCGCTCAAACGTGCGAAACTACGGTGATGCGCGATTTCCCAGGCATTGGAAGGCGTACCAGGGGTCCGCGCCGCTCGACACGGCACCCGGATTCCAGCACCCCAGCGATATCGGGCTTGGCGCAGACCTTCGTCGATCGCCGATTGGCGCTGCGGCTCACCCAGCAGCGCCTCGCCGACCTCTCCGGCGTGTCGCGCTACAGCGTCCAGTCCCTCGAGCGGGGCGACGATTCGATACGGATCAGTTCGGTCCTGGCCCTCGCCGATGTGTTGGGGCTGCGGCTGACGGCGGGGGCCGGCGCGGAATGACCGTGCCCGGCCTCGAGCACCTCCGCGCCGTCACCCAGGCCGATGTCTACATCGACGACGAACTGGTGGCGCGTCTGACCCGCAGCCCCGGCCAGGGCGTTGGTTTCGACTACCTTCCGGAATCGGGGTCGTCCGCCCCGGTCCGCGACCGATCGGTCGCCTGGTCGCTGCTGCGGTCACGGGCCGACCCGGTGTCGACGAGAAGCGTTGCCGTTCCGGCCTTTTTCGCTGGATTACTTCCCGAGGGGGACCGCCTCAGCACGGTGGCCGCCGCAACCGGGGCACCGGCCAACGATCAGATGACCCTGCTGCTGGCCGTCGGCTCCGACACGGTCGGCAACGTCCGCGTCGTCCCGGCGGGAACTGACCCGCTCCCCGCGGCGCCGCTGTTCGACCCGGACCGCGACGACGACTTCCAGCAGGTGGTGGCCCGCCTGGCCACCGGGTTGGATCCGGTGGCCCTGGCAGGGATCCAACCCAAAGTCAGCGCCTGGATGCCGGCGGTACCCGCGCGCAGCCCCGGCGGGCCGGCGATTCTCAAGCTCAACCCGCAGCGCTTCCCGCGGCTGATCGAGAACGAGCACTTCTTCATGACGATGGCCGCGGCATGCGGGCTGCGGGTCGCGCACACCGCGCTGCTCCATGACGCCGGCGGGCGCAGCGCCCTGCTGGTACGACGGTTCGATCGCCTCGGAAATACCCGGATTCCGCAGGAGGATGCCTGCCAGGTGGCCGACATCCACCCCGCCGCGAAGTACCGGATCACCACCGAAGCCGCGCTGCAGACCTTGGCCGACGCATGTGCCCGTGGTGGCGGTTCACGCATCGTGACGCTGGCGGAGTTGTTCCGCACGGTGGTGTTCTCCTGGCTGATCGGCAACGGAGAACTGCATGGCAAGAACCTGTCCATCCACAAAGCCGACGGATTCTGGCAGCCGACACCGGCCTATGACCTGCTCTGTACCCAGGCCTACAGCGGCTGGAACGACCCGATGGCGCTGCCTTTCTTCGGCCGGGCGAGCATGATGAACCGGGCCGGTTTCATCGACTCCGGGCAGCGCCTCGGCATCCGCAAGCGCGCGGTCGTGGCGATGATCGACGAACTCGTCGACGCCGCCAGCGGCTGGCCGGAACGCTGCGAGTGGATCGGGTTCGACGATCACCGGACCGTTGCACTGACGACGTTTCTGCGTACGAGGATCACACGTCTGAAGGGAGGCCGATGAATTCGTTGAGCACCGGTTCCAGATATCACCCCGCTGTGGCCCGCGCCGTCTTCGCGACCGCGGCCATGTTCGTGTTCTTCCAGATGGTGCTGCAGACATTCCCCAGCGTGATGCGGGAGGGTCTGGTTGTCGATCTGTCCCTCACCGAGGCCGGATTCGGCGGCCTGTCGTCGAGTTTCTACTACCCGTACATCCTGTTGCAGATTCCCGCCGGTATCGCGGTTTCCCGCTTCGGCCCCCGCAGGGTGCTCATCGGCGCCGCGCTGATGTGCACCGCCGCGTCGTTCCTCTTCGCGATCTCGCAGTCTGCGGCCACCGCTGAGATGACCCGTCTGTTGATGGGTTTCGGAGCCGCACCGATCGTGGTGTGCACCATGACCCTGGCGGCACAGTGGTTTCCGGCCCGGCTATTCCCGCTGCTGGCCGCGCTGACCGAGATGGCCGGCATGACCGGTGCCGCGGTCGGCCAGGAGACCCTCGGTTTCATCGTCGAGCGCGCCGGGTGGCGGGTGGGGATGCTCGCCTGCGCAGCGTTCTCGGCGATCCTGCTGGTGCTGATCGTTCTGGTCGTCCGCAACCGCACCACTGCCGACTCCGGCGGCACCGACGAGCACTGGCCCGGGGCCGCCGACATCATGGGACTGCTGCGGTCGGTGCCGATTATCTCCGCCGCAACGGCCGGGGGCTTCGTCGCGACCACCGGCGTGGCGTTCGGGATGCTCTGGGGGGTTTCCTATCTCCAGGAGTACCAACACCTCAGCTTGTCCGCGGCCTCGCTGTGCGCATCGTTCTATTTCTGGGGCTGTCTCCCGGGGATGCTCGGCTTCGCCTGGTTGTGCTCGAGAGCAGGTCGTCCGGCGCTGCTGCTCGCGGTGGGGGCAATCGGTTCCATAGTGGCGATGGCGCTGATCCTGTTCGTGCTGCGCGGCCAAGTCGCGCTCAGCGCAGCGATGTTCGTGCTCGGGGCGTTCAACGCCTCCTATGTGCTGTCCTTCTCGATGGTCAAAGACGAAGCACCGCAGCAGCTTTCCGGGGTCGCGATGGGACTGACCAACATGTTGATCATGGGCATCGGCGGTCTGCTCTTCCAGCCGTTGATCGGTGTGTTGGCGCACATCCGCGGACAGCAGGTGCCCGATGCCACCACCTTGAGTGTGACCATCATCGCCCAACTCTTCGCGCTGGCTGTGCTGGCCCTCGGTGCCCGCCACGGCGACCGGGGACGGATACCGCGCAGCCCGTAACGGGCGTTCTCAGGGCGCCAGCCGGGACTGAATGTCGACCTCAGAGGTCAGGGTGCGGTGCACCGGGCACCTGTCGGCGATCTCCATCATCCGGGACCGTTGGTCGTCATCGAGATCCCCGGCGAGGGTGATCGTCCGTTCGATGCGGTCGATCTTGCCCGTGCCGGTTTCGCAGGTCCGGCAGTCCGTAGCGTGAATCTTCTCGTGCCGCAACACCACCCGAACCCCGTCCAGAGGCAGGCCCTTGCGCTCGGCATACATCCGCACCGTCATCGACGTGCACGCACCGAGTCCGGCCAGCACCAGGTCATAGGGCGACGGCCCGGTGTCCGCACCACCGACGTCGACCGGTTCGTCGGCCAGCAGTCGATGGGCGCCGATGCTGATCGCCTGCTGGAAGGTCCCCTCGCCGGTCTCCTCGACCACCACCTCACCGTGCCCGCCTGCGGGATCGCCGGCCGGCGCCTCGGGCAGGTAGCGCTGCGCCCAGGCGGCGATCACGTCGGCGGCGTAGCGGGCGTCGCGGCGACGACCCAGCATATGGTCGGCGTCATCCAGGGAGACGAAGCTTTTCGGGTGCCGGGCCGCGGTGAAGATCTGTGTCGCGTTGTCGATGGAGACCAGTTCATCGGTGGGCGCGTGCAGTATCAGCAGCGCCCGGCGCAGGCCTGCGATCTGCTCGAGCAGGTTGTGCTCGGCGATGTCGTCGAGGAACTCGCTGCGGATCCGGAAGGCCTGCCCGCCCAGGTTGACCTCGCCTTCACCGTTGGCCCGGATGGTGTCGATGGCGTCGCTGAACAGGTGGGTGACGTGCCCGGGGTCCGCCGGAGCGCCGATGGTGGCCACCGCGGTGGCCTCCGGGATACGCGATGCCGCGGCCAGCACCGCAGCCCCGCCCAGGCTGTGTCCGATGAGTAGCGCCGGCGCCGAGGCGGTGGCCCTCAACTGGTCGGCCGCGGCGACGAGATCGGCGATGTTGGAGGAAAAGTCGGCGTTGGCGAACTCGCCCTCGCTGGAGCCCAGACCGGTGAAGTCGAATCGCAGCACGGCGATGCCGCGAGCCGTCAGCGCAGTGGCGATGCTTCGCGCCGCGCGACTGTCCTTACTGCAGGTGAAGCAGTGTGCGAACAGCGCATAGGCAGTCGGGGTGGACGTCGGTCGCTGCAACACCCCGCTGAGGATGCGGCCCTCGGCATTGGGGAAATCGAAACGATCAGTGTCGCTCACGTTGCTCTGTCCCCCTCCGGTCGCGGCGCGGCCTTCGTCTCCTCGGCCAGCGCGATCAGTCGCGCCCGCACCAGTTCGGGGCGCTCGTCGATGATAAAGTGCCCGGCGTCGGCCGCTTCGAAGGTGTAATCATCGGCGTTGGCCGTCTTCGGTGACGCCAGTGAGTGGTGCACGGCGAAGTCGTGCATACCGAACAGCGCGCGGATCGGTACCGTGGCCCGCCGCTGTTCGGGATGGCTTGCTGCAGCGGGTAATTCGCGGAGCAGGAAGGTGCGATAGGTGTCTCTGGCAGTACGAGCCACCACCGGGTCGCGGAACCGGTCGGCGTAGATCTTCGCCGCAGCCGGGCCCACGCGGTGCGCCTTGGGCCCGAAAGCGAAGATCACCCGCTCCAGGTAGCGAGTGTGCCGGTGCAGCGCCACCCCGACGCTGGCCACGAACGGCTGGTAGGCCAGGAAACGCCAGAAATGCGGAAGCGTGGTCCGCGGGGTCTGCCACGGGTGGGCCATATTGCACACCAGGTACCCGTCGAAGCGGTCCGGCGCAGCCAGCAGCATCCGGTAGGCCACGAAACCGCCCCAGTCGTGGCCGACGAGAAGCGCCCGTTGCACACCGAGTGCGTCCATCAGCGCCAGCACGTCGGCGGCGACGTCCTCCTTGGCCCACCGGTGCGGCGCCGGTCCCGACCAGCCGTATCCGGGCAGGTCGGGGGCGATGATCCGCAATCCCGCCGGCGGGTCGGCCAGCAGATTCCGGTAGACCCAGTGATGTTGCGGCCAGCCGTGCAGGGCGATCACCGGCCGCCCATCGACCGGACCGGCCTCGGTGACGTGGAAGCGCACCCCGCGCGCCTCGACGAACGAGCGCCGCACCCCGGCGATGGCGGGAGGTTCGGTGTCCGATGGTCTCGGGTCAGTGGCCATCACACGACTATAGGAACCGGGTGCAGCGGCGAGGGCCGCGGTGACGGAATGGCTGCGTCACCGCCGCGCGGTCAGCTGGCCAGGCAGAGGTCGACACACAGGAACGGCTCCGGCAGAGCCTCCGCCGACGGTGGCGTCTGGACTCCGGGAACCGTGGTGTAGGGCCACAGATCGGGCGGGATGATGCTGTTGCCGGTGACGCCGGTGAGTCGGGCGATGATCTGCGCAGGAATGTTCACGATCTGATAGATCATCGCCCCGAGGAGTTCCACCGGGAACTGAAGGAATTCGGGCACCGCGGCGGCCAAGTCGTTGAAGACCGTGTAAACGACGTAGGGCACCGTCGCCGCGATCGTCCGCACCGCCAAGGACAGGTCGGTGAGGATGTCGGGATAGCCGTACATGCCGATCGCGTCGCTGAGCGCCAGATGCAGCGCATCCTGCCCTGGCAGGATGGGCAGGTAGTCGCTCGCCGAACGGTCGATCAGCGGCTTGCCCTCGGAGTAGGGCTCCGGCGCGATCCCGAACATCTGCGTCACCGTCGGGGTGACGTCGATGTTGAGGTAGGTGTTGTTGACCGCCCCCGGGACGAAGCCGCCTCCGTTGGCGATGACGAAAGTTGTTGTCTCCGGCGGTGATTGGAAACCGTGAACGATGAATCCGGGACGGTGCGCCGCTTGGCCGTGGTCCGTGGTGACGATGACGGTCCACTCCTCGCCGGGGTTGGCGAGCTCCCAGGCGTCAACCGCGGCGATGATGTCCCCGATGTTCTGGTCGACATTGCGCAAAGCTTCGGCGTATTCCGGAGTTCCGGAACCTCCGAACTCGTGTCCGGTCTCGTCGACGCCCACGAAGTAGGTGAACTGGAAACTCGGAACGCCGGCAGCGGTGCTGAGAATGGCATCGACGGAGGCTGCCCCGACCGCGTCATCGGTGTCCAGCCAGCTGTCGTTGATCTTCGGGTAGTAGAGGATGGTGTCGGAGGGAATCGATCCGGCGCCGGCGATCTGGGCGATGACGGACCAGTTGGCGATGGTGGTGGTCTCGATCGTCGGGTCGTAGGTCTCCAGCTGGTTGAAGACCGTCGGCCAGGTGTCGTAGGTCCACGGGGTGAAGACGTTGTTGATCACGCCCGCGGTCTCACTCCACACCCCGGTCAGCACTCCGGTCCACGAAGGGTTGGAGATGGTGGTGTGGCCGACGATCGTCGACACCGCGGTGGTGCCGCCGTCCATCAGGTCGAACAGGTTCTGGTTGAACTCGTCAGCCAGGATCGAACTGAGATCCGTGCCGTCGATGCCGATCAACAACACATGCTGGGTAGCGCTCGCCGAGACCTCCGGCTGCCCGGAGACCACCGCGGTGGACGCGGCCGGATTCACGCTTCGTCCTCGACCGGCCACGACCGACGTGGGACCGCCGACGACGCTGGCGGGCAGTGCCGGCACGGTGGGCAGCGGCAGCAGCGGAACCGGCGCGCTGACCGGCCGGGCCGGGACGGCGGCCGCCGCACGCCGCGACAGTCGTGCGCTGTCGGCGGCCGCTGTTGTCTGCGCAGAGGCTGCCGACGGTCCGGATCCGCCTACAGAACCGGCGCCGGCCTGGGATGCGGCGGCGGGCTGCACGGCACGCACCGGCGCCTCACCACCGGATGCCCGGCTCCGGGAGCGCGGAGACGAACTGCCCGCATCGGCCGGTCCACCGCTGTTGGACTTCGCGGTGCTCGACGGGGACGTGTTGGTTGTCGAGGAGTCGGCACCGGCCGAAGCCGCCGCGGCCAACGAGCCGATGCTGACGACCCCGGCCACCGCAACGCCGAGACAGATTTGTTGGGTTCGCATCGTGTGAAAACCTCCCCTAGCGCCACAGACCATCATTCGTAAGGTATCCCTAAGGTCGTGCCCCGGTCGCGGATTGGCCATATCCACCCGAGGCGCACGCGGTAACCGGGAGATGACGAAAGCGTTCGTCAAGATCTTCTTGACACGCTACTCACTTGTCAGGTAGATCTTGACGCATGACGGCTCCTTCGCACCCGCGCGTGCAATCCATCGCCCTGCACGCGTTCCGTGAACAGCGCCCCGGCCGGCGGTGGCGCCGGCTCTACGACGCGACGTGGCCGGGGTACCGCTCGTGGTACCTGCGGCCCGGAACCGGCCGGCGTCCGACGGTGCCTGAGGCCGAGGACGCGCTGAAACGGCATATGCCCGAACTGTATTCGACCTGGGAACGTCTCGTCGCGATGACCGGGAACGACTCCACTACGGCGGCGATGCTCACGGGCTGGAACGTGCCGGCCTTCGCACCCGCCTGCTCGCAGGTCGTCGTCACCGCCGGGCAGCGCGCACTGATCCGCAACTACGACTACCACCCCGACCTGTTCGAGCAGATCGTGATGTCGACGCGGTACGGCGATCGCGATGTGGTGGGGACCAGCGACTGCCTCTGGGGCCTGCTGGACGGGATGAACTCCGACGGACTGGCGGTGTCCCTGACATTCGGCGGAGCCCGGGATAGCGACACCGGGTTCGGCATCCCCCTGGTGGTGCGCTACCTGCTGGAAGTCGCCGGCAGCGTGGAAGATGCGGTGGCTGCGGTGTCGCGCATCCCGATCTCCATGTCCTACAACCTGACTCTCACCGACCGTCACGGGGACGTCCGTACCGTCTACCTCGCCCCGAACGGCGTGGTGGAGCAACGCGACTGCCCGCTGGCGACCAATCACCGATTCGACGAACCGGAGGATCCGGCGCACGCGAGCCGATTCCACAGTCTGGAGCGGCAGGCACACCTGCGCGGGCTGCTCGCCGACGAGCTGCCGGCCGATCGGGTGGCCGCGGAGTTTCTGCGACCGCCGCTACGAAGCACTCGCTACGCCAACGGTTTTGGCACGCTCTACACCGCCGACTATCGTCCGGACAGCGGTGAGGTCCATTACCGGTGGCCGGGCACCACATGGACCCGACGGTTCGATTCGACCGACGCTGAAATCCGGCTGGACGTCGCCGCCGCCTGACCCCCCTAAAATCAGCCCATGGCTGATGGTTCCGACATCCCGGCAGCGCTGGACGGGTTGACCGAGAGCGAGTTGGGTGCGCTGATCTGCCGGGTCACCGACGAGCTGAGCGGCCGCGGCACCCCGGAGGGTTTTGCCGAGATGCTGCAGATCGTCGCCTACGTCGGTCAGCGGGTCGGGGAAGCCGCACGGTTGGTGGCGCAGTCCAACTCGTGGAGCCAGGTCGCCGCGATCTCGGGCACCTCCAGGCAGGCCGCTTGGGAGCGCTGGCGGATGTCGTGAGCGCCGGGGGCGGTTGTTGTCACCTGCTCAGCGAGACGTTTCCGGCTTCCGCCGAAGGATGGACAGCGCCACCGGAAGCGCGCGGGCGGCAGCGCCGGCGACGGCGTTGAACCCATGACGTCGTGCGGTCAGTCCCGCTCCCACCATCACTCCGCAGAAGATCCCCACCAGGAACGGTCCGCGGGCGCGCACATTCCTGCGTGGTACCCGAAGGGCCACCCAGTACCCGCCTGCCGCAGCGGCCCCGGTGATGACCAGCATCGCCGCGACCACCGGAATCGTCGCCCACCAGCCCACACCCCCGATCCAAACAGCGGTCGGCCCGGCTCGGTACACCACGGCGGAGTTCGTGACCAAAGCGAGCAGCACGCGTGATGTCCGTCTAGGTGATGTCGGCGGAGGCCGCAGAGGCCAAGATCACGATGTCGGCAGCGACATCGGCGGGCCGCTCCTGGGGCAGGAAGTGCCCCGCGCCGGAGTAGAGGCGCAGATCGACGCCGGCGGCGTCAGCCGTCCGTCGGCCCTGTTCGACCGAGAACAGCGGGTCACGGTCGCCCCAGCCCACCAGCGCCGGGATATCCAACGAGCGAAGCTGCGCTTCGACCGGTTCGTACAGTCGTGCCAGGCCGGTGAGGCTCCCGGCGAAAATGGTGGCGATGGCAGCCTGTTGGGCGCTGTCGCCGAGATGGACAGCCGGATCGAGATGCGGACCACCCGGTCCAACGGCCTGGCGGAGCAGCATCCGCAGGGACAGTCCGCAGAACAACACCCGTTGAGCCGCCGCCCCGACAACCGGCCAGTTCACCGTGGACAACGGGAAGGGAATCGGGGTGTCCGGGAACGTATTCGTGGCGAACAGCCCGATCGCTCCGACCAGGTCGGCCCGCGCTGCGGTGAGCATGACGGCAACCGGGCCCCCGAAGTCGTGGCCGACGACGACCGCGCCGGTGAGGTGAAGCTCGTCGAGCAACGACGCGACGGCGGACGCCTGCGCCACCGCGTGCAGATCATCGAGGCTCCGTGGGCGCTCGCTGCCACCGAAGCCCAGCAGATCCGGAACGATCACGTCGAAACCAGCGGGGAGCGCCTCAACGACCGGCGCCCACGTCGCCCCACTGCCGGGTATTCCGTGCAGCAGTACCACCGGTTGACCGCCGCCCATCCGGCGATAGCCGAGCCCCGACGGTGACCGGAGAACATCTTCTGTCCACAGCATCAGCGCTGCTCCCATCTACTATGAATTCAATAGTAGAATTTTCCCATGGCGAGCCGCAAACGCTATGGACAGTTCTGCGCCTTGGCCCGGGCGCTGGATCATGTCGGCGATCGGTGGACTTTGCTCGTCATCCGGGAGCTGCTCATCGCGCCGCGGTCATTTCGGGAGCTCACCCGAGCGCTTCCGGGAATGAGCCCGAATCTGCTGGTCCAGCGACTTCGCGCGCTGGACGAGGACGGCATGGTGCGGCGGAGTCAGGCGCCGCAGCGGTCCCGATCGGTGACCTACGAACTCACACCGGCCGGCCTCGCCCTCGAAGGGACGGTGTTCGAACTGATCCGGTGGGGATCGCGGTGGATGACGACCGGCCCCCAGGGCGATCACGTCGATTCTGCGTGGTCGATCCTGGCGTTGCGCGCCCTGCTCGACGGGACCCCGAATGCCGGGGCCACCGGAATCGTCCACGTCAACGCCGATGGTCAGTGGCTGACCATCCAGATGCACCGCGGCCGCCGAAGCGTGCGTGCCGGACGTTCCGGATCCGCGCAGGCGACGGTGTCCGCTGGGTTTCCGGCCCTCCTCGAGGTCGCGGCGGGGTTGACAACCCTGACCGCCGGCGATGTCACGATCACCGGTGACCAGACCGCCGCCGCCCGCTCGTTGTCCCCGTCAGGCCGATGACGCAGCCGCAGCTGTCCGGTGTCGGGCAGCCGTAAACTCCGCCGAATGGACGACGCCCGGGCTCTGGAGGACGCATTCGTCCTGGATTACGTGCGGACCCCGCGGGCCAAGGCCTCGGCCACGGGATCCCTGCATGACCGCACCGCCATCGAGTTGCTGGTTCACCTCCAGCACGCCCTGGTCGAGCGGAAGGATCTGGATCCCGCCCGCGTCGATGACGTCATCGTGGGGTGCGCGTCGCAAGTCGATGAGCAAGGCGCCGACATCGCCCGGACCGCGGCGCTGCTGGCCGGCTGGGGCGACCACGTTCCCGGGGTGACGATCAACCGCTTCTGCGCCTCGGGCATCGACGCCGTCGCGCATGCCGCCGCCCGGCTGCGGACCGGGGAACTCGGCCTGGCGGTGGCAGGCGGCGTCGAATCGGTCTCCCGGGTTCCGCTGTTCGCCGACCGCGGCGCGCTGTGGACCGACCCGGCCACGATCCGCACGGTGGGTTCGGTGCACATGGGCATCGCCGCGGACCTCAACGCCACGATCGAGGGATTCGGCCGGGAGGAACTCGACCAATACGGCCTGGAAACCCAGCACAAAGCGGCCGCGGCGTGGGCCGGCGGCGCGTTCGCCCGCTCGGTGGTGCCGGTCGGACCCAGCGCGCACGGGCCTGGCCTCGACCACGACGAGTTGGTGCGCGGGCAGACGACGGTGGAGGCGCTGGCGGCGCTGCCACCGGCATTCGCCCGGTTGGGTGGCGACGGTCAGGACGAGATCGCACTGAACGCCTACCCGGGGGTGCCGGCCATCGAGCATCGGCACACCGTGGGGACCTCACCGCAGATGGCCGACGCCGCAGCGCTGCTGCTGCTGGGTACCCGCGCGGGTGCCGCGACGGTCGGCGTCGCGCCGCGGGGACGGATTGTGGCGGCGGCCACCACGGCGGTGAACCCGGTACTCATGCTGACCGCCGGGCAGAGCGCGGTGGTGGACGTCATCGCCCGCGCCGGTCTGCGGCCGGCGGACATCGACGTGTTCGAGTTCGCCGAGGCCTTCGCCGCGCTGTGCCTGAAGTTCCGCCGAGACCTCGACGCCGGACCGGACCGGATGAACCCCAACGGCGGCACCATGGCGATGGGACACGCGTTCGGCGCGACCGGAGCGATCCTGGTGGGCAGTTGTCTGGAAGAACTCGAGCGCCGCGACGGCCGTTACGGCGTCGCGGCGGTCAGTGGCGCCGCAGGGCTCGGGGTGGCCGTGGTGGTCGAAAGGCTCACCGCCTGAACCACATTCGGCGGCGGCGTCAGTACTGGTCGATGGGCGGCGGTGTCGGCGCGACCAAACCGGCCGGGCCGAGGTTCTTCTCGAAGGCCGCTTTCCAGGCCCCGTCGGCTTCCATCTTGGCCAGCGCGTCATTGATCTTGGCGCGCAGCTCGGCGTCGTCCTTCTTCAGGCCGATGCCGTAGCGCTCCTCGGAGAACGGCGTGCCGACGATCTTGAACTCGCCGGGAGTCTTCGCGGCATACCCGGCGAGAATGACCTCGTCGGTGGTGACCGCGTCGATGGCCCCGTTGCGCAGCGCCTCCACGCACGCGGAGTAGGTGTCGTACTGCTGGAGTTGAACGCCCGGGTACTTGTCCTTGATTCGCTGCGCCGGGGTGGAACCCGACACCGAACACAGCTTCTTGTTGTTCTGCAGTGATTCCGCGCCGGTGATGTCGGTGTTGTCGGCATTGACCAGCAGGCTCTGACCGGTGAGCAGGTAGGGGCCGGCGAAGTCGACCTTCTGCTTGCGCGCGTCGGTGATCGAATACGTCGCGACGATGAACTTCACCTGGTCGTTGTCGATGAGGGTTTCCCGCTGCGCCGACGGTGACTCTTTCCACTCGATCTTGTCCTCGGGGTATCCGAGTTCCTTGGCGACGTAGCGGGCGACGTCGACATCGAAACCGCTCATCGAACCATCCGGGTTCTTCTGACCCAGGCCCGGTTGGTCGAATTTGGTGCCGATGACGATTCTGTCGCCGGATCCACCACCCCCGCATGCGGTCAGTCCCAGTGGCAACGCGGCCACCAGGACAAGGGCGCCGAATACGCGGCGTGCTGACAGCCTCACTGGGAAATTCCTTTCATCGGGGATGGTCACAGCGAATCAGACAGCAAGCGCACTACTGATGAGGCTCTGCCATTTGGCGGTGGTACCGCTGTCCAGAGCGACAATGTTGCCGATCCGCATCCGGTTGAGCGTGACGCCGTTGAGGGTGTACGTCTGGTTGTTGTCAACGATTCCGATGACGGTGGAGCCGTTCGCCTCGGTGACGGTGAAGTTGCCCGGCTGCATCCAGACGAAGTCCAACTTGTCCTTGGCCGGATCGAAGTTCAGCACCGTGTTGCTCCCCCACTTCCAGCCGACGACGGTGGTGACGCCACCCTCGACCGGGTCGCCTCCCCCGCCTGCGCCCGGGGTGCCTCCCCCACCACCTGCCGGCAGGTTCATGGCATTGATGGTGCCGTAGTCGTTCCAGGTGCGACTGAAGCTGCCGGCGGGGTCACTGAGTCCGGAGGACGTCGGGGAAACCGTACCCACGGGACCGGGCTTGTCGCGTCCGACCGACCACATGGACACCATCCCTAGTCCCTTGTCGCGGGCGAAGTCCTCCAGTGCCTGCGCATCGGCCACGGTGAACACCTCGGTCTGGACGTCGTTGACCCCGATCATCGGGGTGACACCGAGTTGGTTCCAGCTGAAGGTCTGCCCATGGCTGGCGTACAGCGAGCTCAACTGGGCGTAGGTGGACTCGGCCGCGTCGATGGCGTACGCGCCCATCGTCTTGGCGTTCGGGCCGCTGGTGGGCGCCGGACCCTCTCCGTAATCCATCGCCATCACGTTGACCCCGTCGAGCTGCACACCGGCGTGCAACGCCTTGGCCACCACGTTGAGACCATCGGCGGTCAAACCTGACGGCAGCACCGGGAGCGTGTACCAGATTTCCACGTCCGGACGCTGCTGCTGGAACAGCTTGAGCGCCTGGGCGTTCAGCGCGATCGAGGCCGGGTCGGCGACTGCGTTGCCTTCGATGTCGAAATCGATCCGGTTCAGTCCGTAGGTATCCACGACCGCACCGTAGGCGTCCGCCAACTCCTGGGCGGATTTGCCGCGTTGGGCGTAGCTCTGCGCCAGGCTGACGCCGTTGGCCCCGCCCAGCGAGATCATCACGTCCCCGCCCGCGGCCTTGAACGCGGCGATCGAGGCGTTGATCGCCTGGGCCTGCTCGTGCTCGGAGTCAGTCGCCAGGGCCGCCAAACCGGCCCAGCCGGGTCGGCCGTCCTGAGTAGCCTGCAAGAACCCCAGGGTGAGCAGGGAAACACCGTTGTCCCGGGCGATGCCGATCAGGTCCGGGGTCGGGTACAGCGTCATGTCCACGTACGGGGCGAAAAAGGCCTCGCCCCACAACGCGTCACCGGCGTTTCCGGAATTCACCCCGCCGCCCGGACCGCCACCGGTACCAGCGCCGGGATCGGTGGCCACGTCGTCGTTGACGATCGTTCCGGTCGCGTTCGCCCGGGCGATCGTCGCCCCCGACGGATTCGACAAGGTCACCGTAAACGTCTCGTCGGGCTCGACGTCGGTGTCTCCGGCGATGTCGACGTGCACCATCTGTGACATCACGCCGGGCTGGAAGGTCACCGTGCCGGAGGTGGCCGAATAGTCGGCGCCTGCCACCGCGGTCCCATCGGAGGTTGCGTACTGGACGGTCACCGCGTCCGTCGACGCCTTCGACAACGTCACCATGAACATGAAGTGCGCGTGCGCACCATTGCCTTCGGTCACCGACAGATCGGCGATCGAGACGGTCGGCAGAACCGCCGGCGACTGATCGACATCGTCATTGAGGATGGTGCCGACCGCGACCCCACGCGAAATGGCGGCGTTGGTCGCTCCGGAGAGATTCAGCGTGAACTGCTCGTCCAGCTCGACGAGCGAGTCACCCACCACCCCGACGGCGACATTCTTGGACGTCTCCCCCGGGGCGAAGGTCAACAGCCCTACAGCCGGGACGTAATCGTCGGCGTACGCCGACCCGTTGCTGGTGGTGTAGCCCACCGTCACCACATCCGCCGACGCCGCGGACAGCGACACGGTGAACACCATGCTCGGCGTCCCGAAGTTACCCTCGACCACGCTCGCATCGGCGACCGACAACCGGGGCAGGGTCGCCGCCGGGGTTGCGCTGTTGATCGCGTCGGACCACTTCTGGCGCGCACCGTCATCGAGGGCGATGATGTTGGCCGGGCTCAGTTCGGCCAGGGACGCACCGATGAGCGTGTAGGTCTGATCGTTGTTGACGATGGCGATCCGCGTGGATCCGGTCACCTCGGAGATCTCGAAGTTGTCCGCCTGGAACCAGCCGAAGTCCAGCTTGTCGACCTCTGGATCGAAGTTCAGCACCTCGTGTGACCCCCAGTGCCAACCGATCACGGTCGTCGTACCCGACTGGCCGCTCGGAGGCGTTCCGTTACCGGCCGAGGTCGGCCAGTTGGTGGTACCGGCGACCGGCACACCCTGCGGCAGCACCTGGGCGTCGGGAACCGGTCCGATACCCAGTTGGGTGTTCAAGGCATCCTCGCGCACCTGTGCTGCGTGGAACACGAAGTTCTGCACTCCGAGTTGGCTCTTGGTGACTCCCTCCAGAATCAGAGCCTGTCCCGTGCCGGCATTGGCGATGATGACGCCCTGGGGGCTGTCGGTCATCGAAATCTGTTCCCGCGAGCCGTAATACCGGAAGTCCACCACATCGGTGGCCGGATCGAACGCGACCAGGTCGATCTGGCCGAGTTCGTGGGACCGCGCGTACACCGTGTTGGGCTCCGGCGTGACGCCGTGCTCCCAGGCCATCGCACCGGAGAGGTCTTGACGGAGATGATCGTTGATGATCGGCGTGAAGCTGTCGACGGTCAGCTGACCCAGCGATACTCCCTGGATGACGGCGGTCTCACCGGTC
Organism: Mycobacterium sp.; assembly: GCA_020438895.1. Lineage (GTDB taxonomy): Bacteria > Actinomycetota > Actinomycetes > Mycobacteriales > Mycobacteriaceae > Mycobacterium. The sequence continues at coordinate 9,740 of JAGQTS010000054.1, read as the reverse complement.
CACGGGCTGCGAAAGCCCACACCCTCGGCGGTGTCCACGACGATGAAATTGTGCACTGACACGTCGCCGAGGTTCAGCTTGTCCTTGGCCGGATTGAAACCGACGATGTCCGGACCCGAGGTCGTCACGTCGTAGACCACACCGGGACCGGTCCCGGTGCCGGGCCCTCCTGCCGTGTCGTCATTGACGATGGTTCCCGGCGCTGAATCCGTGGCCAGCGTGGCACCCGAGGGGTTCGACAACGTCATCGTGAACGTCTCGTTGGCTTCGACGGCAGTGTCGCCGATCACCGAGACGGTGATGGTCTTGGACGACTCTCCGGCGGCGAAGGTCATCGTTCCCGAGGACTCGACGTAGTCGCTGCCCGCGGTTGCCGTCCCATCCGACGTCGCGTACCGCACCGTCACCGGATTCGTCGCCACGTTCGACAAACTCACCGTGAATGCCAGGTTGGAGGTTCCCGAATCACCCTCGGCCACGCTCGCGCCACCGATCGACAAGGCAGGCACGGTGGGCGTGGGCGGCGGAGGTGTCGTGTCCAGCAGGCCCTGCCACTTGGCCACGGTCCCGGAATCCCTGGCGACGATGTTGCCCATACTCAGCTGGCTGAGGGTCACGTCGCGAAGGGTGTAGGAGTGATCGTTGCCGACGACCGAGATCACCGTGGACCCGGACGCATCGCTGACACCGAACTGATCGGCCTGCATCCAGCCGAAATCCAGCGCGTCGATGGCCGGATTGAAGTTCAGCACCGGATGCGCACCCCACGACCAGGTGATCGCCGTGGTCCGTCCACCGGCAACGGACGCCGCGGCCAGCGGAACCGAAGCGACCTGTGCTGAATTGACGACTACCGTCACCGGGACCTGCGTGGTGACCGGCGACCAGAAATTCAGGTGGAATCCGGTGTCGCGAACCTCGACGACGAAGTCGTCCACCCCGCCGGTGGCAGCCAGGTCCGCACCGGCCGTGTAGGTGAACGAGCCATCGGAATCAACAACCACCGTGCCATGCGCCGGAGCCTCAACCACCGTGAAGCTGAGCGGATCACCCTCGGCGTCAACGGCATTCAGCGAGCCGGTCATCGAACCGGGAACTACTTCGCTGATCAGCGCCGGAGCGGCCGTCGGACCCTGATTGAACAGCAGCTTGGTGATCTCACGACGAACCAACTCCAGCGCGGCAGTCAGGAAGGCGAAGGGCGCGACCGGCGCGCCGGTGCCCACTCCCGACGGCGAGAGTCCGAACAGGGAAAGCAGGCCCGACACGATCCCCGTTGGCGGTTCGACGACCGCGGCGGCCTGCGGGACGACGGCGCCGGTGATGGCCGCGAGCTGTGGTGTTACCGACGTGGCTGCGGGCTGCACCGAGGGTGTTGCCGCGGTTTCGCGGGCCGCGCTCATCGGATCGCGGGGCACGGGATTCGCGGTGGTGCCGGCCAGGACATCCGCCGGGGATGCCACGGTCTCCGGGAGCGGCGTGCTCCCGTGGTTGCTCCGGGGGTCGACGGGTGTTGAGGCGGCGGCTCTGGCGGTTCCGCGCGTCCGTGAGTCGCCGGGGCGCGTTTCGCCACCGGCCGCAAGTCTCGGTGCGACCCGGTCGGCCTCGCCGCCGACCCCGGGCACCTCTGCGGCGGCTTTGGGCTCGCGTTCCCCAGCTGCAGACCGCGTTGGCCCCGGGGAAACCGGCTTGGGGCGACCCGCCGAACCCGGCCTCGACGAAGGCACGGACCCGGCGGACTCCGCAGACGCCGCGCCGGTGTCCGACTCCTCCGCCGCGGCGATCGGTGAACCACCTGCCATCACCAGACCGACCGCGAATGCCGCCGAACCGACTCGAACACCCAAACCGGTGGTACCCATCTTGTCCTTACTTTTTGGAGCGTCGGCTGAGGATCCCTGGGCGCTGGAGCACGCCAACACGCGCCGGAAACCGTCATCATCGGCTTGCTTCCGAATGATTGTGAGCAACCTAACACGAAGGCGCACAATGCTTTGTGTCGCAGCCCGGCCCGCATCAGCCGCTCCCGGGGAGTCGCAAGCCCTACCTGAGCTGAACCTGCGGACTGTGACCCCCGTCACAATAGTGTTAGCCTGATGCCTTGCCGCACGTCGCCTCTCCACGCGGGAAGGGTTCGGGGGTGGTTCGGTGGTCGCTGCTCGTCATGTTGGCCGGATCGGGTCACTGGCGTGCGCGCTGGGTATCGGTACCGGCCTGACCTGCACCGCCGCCGCCTGGGCCGAAACGGCAGGTTCTACGGTGTCCGGTCCCACAGCCGGCAAGGTCGATGCCTCGACCACGGCGCGGACCTCGGCGCCGTCCATGCGGCCCGGTTCCACACCTCCTTCCACGGGGGTGTCCGGCGCGCGGGCAGGCAAGCCCCGACCGGCCCGCGTCGCCGCAGAAGGACGCATCGCCCGATCCGAGGTGGATGCCGCCAATCCCCGGTTCGGACCGGGACGGACGTCGGTTCGCCTTCCACGTACCGCGTCGAACGAACCGGCCCGCAGTGCGCAGGCGGTCCTGCCGCCCGGAACGACAGCGACCAACCCATCGGCCGCCCAGGCTGTTTCACCCTCGTTCGGCGACATCGTGCGCTACACGCTGTTCGGTCGTCCGCCCACCGCGGACCCGGTACAGGCGCCCGGGCAGTCGCTCGACGGTGTCATCACGGGCAACCTCAATGCCGGTCCTTCCGGCACCGCGCTCAGCTATTCCGTGGCCACACCGCCGGCCCGCGGCAGCGTTGAGATCGACGCCGGCGGCGGCTACATCTATTCGCCCGATCAGAGTCTGGCCCGGATGGGCGGAACGGACACCTTCGCCGTCACCGTCGATGCGGGCAGCGCCTACCGACTCAGCGGACCGGCCGGCGTCATTCAGGGATTGCTCCACAGCCTGGCCCAACTCCTCGGCCTGAGCGGTCCCGACACCGTCCTGGCCGTGGTATCGGTGTCGGTGATCGGCACCAACCGCCGCCCCGACGGGGCCGTTGACGCGTTCAGCACCATCACGGGTACCTCGGTCGCGGGCAACGTGCTGGCCAACGACACCGATCCCGACGGTGATCCGCTGACCGCGTCGCTGGTCGACCATCCGCATCACGGGACCATCGTCCTGGGCTCCGACGGTGGATTCAGTTACTCGGCCGACCAGGGCTACATCGGCACCGACGAGTTCACCTACACCGCCTTCGACGGCCTGACCCTGAGCACCGTCACCCCGGTATCCATAACCATCGCGCCCATCTCCGACGGGACGGTTCCTGAAGCGGATCCCGATCCGTCGACGCCCGCCCAGCCACCGGCCCCGACGCCACCGTCAACGCCGGCCGGGTCGTCCGGGGCCAATCTGGTGCAGAACCCGGCGTTCACCGACGGATTGTCGTCATGGTCCGCCTCGGGGGCGGTGGACGTCGTCGACGATGACCTCGGCCGCGGCGTTCTGCTCTCCGCAACCGCGACGACCGATGCCCGTATCACCCAGCGGGTGACCGGGCTCACGCCGAAAACGATGTACACCCTGTCGGTGACCATGAGCACGACCGGCTCACAACCCAGCGACGTGTGGGGTGTCTGGGGCGTCCTCGACGGGCCGCAGCTCGAGAAGACGGGGTCAGCACAGTCGGCCACGCCGACCGAGCAACGGCTCACGATCTACACCGGAGACGACGCGACGGCGGTGACGGTGTTCGTCGCCGCCGGCCGAAACGCACCACCGGGTGTGATGCGCGTCAGCGAGGTCGTCTTCGTCGAAGGCAGCCTCGACCCGCCGGCGGTGGATCCGTCCGCTCCCGGCGCGTCACCGCCGCCACTGGTCACCCTTCCGGGGCCGGGCCAGAACCTCGTGGCCAACGGGCAGTTCGAATCCGGTACCACCGGTTGGGTTCTCGACCAGGCTGCCCGGCAATCCGACGGAACGATGCGGATCGCCTCGACGCCCGAGCGAACCGGTCGAATCGCGCAGGACCTGCCCATGCTCTTGACTCCCCACACGACCTACACGCTGCGGGCCCGCGCCCGCGTCGATGCCGGGGACGCCACATTGACGGTCTCCAGCCCCGATGGTTCGCTGTCCGCGTGGCATCTAGTGAACTCCACGACCTGGCAGGACGTCGAGATCGCGTTCACAACACCGGACCGCTGGGTTCCGGTCAAAGTCGTCGCCGAGAACTGGAAGGGGGACGACAACGCCCTGTACGTCGATGACATCACCATCCTCGCCAACGGTGGCGAATGGCTGGACACGCCGAATCCCTACCCCACACCGCAGCCGGCACTCTTCGACGACTTCAGCACCGGGATCGACCCCACTCGCTGGCTCCTCGCCGACAAGGCGTGGGGCGGGGACAACGGCGGCGTCGTTCCCGCGAACGTCGATGTCGTCGATGGCATCGTGCGCCTCAGCGCGCATGGCGACCGCTACACCGGCGATGTCACCGGCCACGGCGGACGCAACACCCGCGTCGGGGCGGTGATCGTCACCCGGGACTACTACGCATCGGGACACTACGAGGTACGTGCGCGGGTGCCCCAGGTCCTGGGCGCGGCCAGTGCGTTCTGGAGCTTTCACTACATCGAGTACTCCCCCAGCCAGGCTGAATACTGGATGGAACCCAACCGCATCCGTAACTCCGAAATCGACTGGGAATTCCCGACCGCTCGCGACGACGGGTCGCCGAACGACCCGGTGAGCTTCGACTACGCCCGGGCCAACACCTGGGGCGGGAAGTTCGGCGGCGAAGGCGGAAACGTATCGCTGCGACCCAACATCGGAGAACTGATCGCCGACGGCGAATTCCACACCTATGCCTATGACTGGTGGGCCGGCGGCGATGGCACCGCGCCCTACGTGGCCTGGTCGGTCGACGGGATCGAAGTCGCCCGCTACACCGGCGAGTTGTACGGCCAGGACAACGTCCCCTACCGCGCCTCCCGGTTCTGGATCGGAATCTGGTTTCCCGCTTCGGGATACCGCGATCAGGTCGGCTGGGCCGGGAATCCCGACTTCGACACCACCACGCTGGACATCGATTGGGTGCGCATCACGCCGACGCACGCACCCGCCGACACCTACGAGCCGGAAACCTGGCCCAACGGGTTCTACGCATCGCCCGACGAATACCCGCAGTCTCGTTGAGCGCCACCGCGATGACCATCGGCCCTAGCCGGGATCGCCCGCCCAGTCCTAGCGTCAACCGCAACCACCGGGCGAACATGAGCGAAGGGGGCCCTCATGATTGAGGCGTTGCCGGACATGCCGGCAGGCGTGGTCGGGATCCGGGTGTCAGGCAGGGTCACCGGAGACGACTTTCACCAGTTCAAACCAACCCTCGAACAGATGCTGGACAGCGACGAGATCAGATTCGTCGAGGTGATCGGATCCGACTACGAGGGATTCGGCCCCGGCGGGCTCTTCGCCGACCTCAAGCAGGGCTTCAGCACCGTCAAGCACCTCCGCGCGTTCAAGCGGACAGCGGTGGTCACCGACAAGGACTGGATCGTGCACACCTTGCACGCGACTTCCTGGCTGATGCCCGGCGAGGTCGCCGTGTTCGGCATGGATGAACTGGACGCGGCCGCCCAGTGGGCAGCCGGCTGACGGACCGGCCGGCGTCAGGAAATCAGTTCTCGGATGTCCTCGGCGCTCAGCGCTGAGGCGAATGCGTTGCCGTCGTCGATCACGCTGGCGAACAGTTTCGCCTTCGTGGCGTTGAGGGCCACCACCTTGTCCTCGATGGTGTCGCGGGCAATCAACCGGTACACCATGACCGTTCGGGTCTGCCCGATCCGGTGCGCACGGTCGACGGCCTGCGCCTCGACGGCCGGGTTCCACCACGGGTCGAGCAGGAAGCAGTAGTCGGCCTCCGTCAGGTTGAGCCCCGACCCGCCGGCTTTGAGGCTGATCAGGAAGACCGGCGCGGCACCATCCTTGAACCGCTGAATCGCCTTGGGGCGGTTGCGGGTTCGCCCGTCGAGGTAGCAGTAGTCGATCCCCTCGGCGTCGAGTCGATCACGGACCTGGCCCAAGAATCGGGCGAACTGGCTGAATACCAGGGCCCGGTGACCGCCGGCGGCGACCTCGACCAGATGTTCGGCGAGCACGTCGATCTTGGCGCTGGGCAGCGCGGCGTGGGCCGGGTCGACGAGTCCGGGATGCAGGGCCAGCTGCCGCAGCACGGTCAGGGACTTGAGGATGGTGAACCGGTTGCGCTGAATGTCGTCGAGCAGGCCGAGCACCTTCTGGCGCTCCCGCTGCAGCCGGGTGTCATAGATCTTGCGATGGCGGGGGGCCAGTTCGACATCGACGATCTGGTCCTGCTTGGCGGGCAGCTCCGGGGCGACCAGCTCCTTGGTGCGCCGTTTGACCAGCGGTTTGATCCTCCTCCGGAACAGGTCCAACAGATCGGCATCGCCGGTCTTCTCGATCGGCTTGGCGTAGAACTCGGCGAAACTGTTGGCATCGGGGAACAACCCCGGTGCCGTGATCGCCAGCAGCGACCAGAGCTCCATGAGGTTGTTCTCCATCGGTGTGCCGGTGATGGCCAGCTTGAACGGGGCACTGAGCTTGCGCGCGCATTGATGGGTTTTGGCGCGGCGGTTCTTGACGAACTGCGCCTCGTCGAGGATCAGCCCCGACCACGCCTGTTCGGAATGCGCGTCATGGTCGAGGCGGAACAATGTGTAGGAAGTGACCACGACGTCCGCTCCGGCGGCGAGTTCGCTCAGATCGGTACCGGAGCGGCCCAATGTGTCGGTCAGCATCACGACGCGGAGCCCCGGCGCGAAGCGTGCCGCCTCGGCAACCCAGTTCGACAGCACACTGGCCGGCGCCACCACCAGGAACGGCGGGCCCGAACCCCGTTGGCGGGCATGGCAGATCAATGCGAGGGTCTGCACCGTCTTGCCCAGGCCCATATCGTCGGCGAGGATGCCCCCCAGCCCGTGGTCGTACATCGCCGCCAGCCAGGCGAAGCCCTCCCGCTGGTAGGGGCGTAGGTCGGCGTCCAGCGTTTCGGGAACGCCGACCGGGTCGAGGGTCTGCAGCGCCCGCAACCCGGCCACCTGGCGCTTCCACTCCCTGGCCTGACGAACCACCGCAGCCACCGAGGCCAGGTCCTCGAACAGTCCGGCCTGATACCGGCTGATCCGCGGCGGACCGTCGTCGTCGTTGAGGGCTCGGGCCTCCTCGATCAACGCGCGCAGCTTCACCAGTTCGGGTTTGTCGAGGGAGATGTAAGCGCCGTTGTCGAAGAGCAGATAGTCATCGCCGGCGGTCAGCGCGGCAAGCAGTTGGGGCAGGGGAACTTTCGCGCCCTCGACGGTGATGGTGATACGCAGGTCGAACCAGTCGGGCTCACCGGCGGTGGCCACGGTGCTCAGGCCGACCTGCAGCGAGTCGCCGGCTTCGCGGTAGTCGGCCGGCCGCCCGGTGACCTCGACGGTGACGCCGCAGGCTTCGGCGAGCAGGGGCTGCAGGTCGGTGGCGAACCGCATCGTGTCGATGCCGTGGAGGATTGACGCGGTGAGCGCTCCCCTGGCATCGCGCAGTCCGAAGGATTCCAGGGGCGCGTCGATGTCGGCGGCCAGTGCGCGTTCGGTCTCGACATCGCGGATGCCGCCGCCGACCGCGCTGTCAGCGGGGATTCGGATGTCCTTGTCGCCCAGCCGGTACGACCAGAACCAGGTGAGCACCGCCCGGTGTCCGGCGCCATAGTCGGCGTTGAGGACCAGCTCGGGTCCGGTGATCTCCGGCGGCGTGAACGAACCATCCGATGAGGTCACCTCGGCCACCGAGCGCAACCGCGGATAGAACTCCACGGAGAACTGATCCAGCGACCCGGCCGGGATCGCCAGCGGTTGTCCGCCGAGCACGAGCCGTTGCAGCGCCGCGGACGCCGGGGCGTCGAGCTTGGCGAGCCGCAATCCCCCGTCGACGTAGGCGACACCATGGGCGGGGGATCCGATGAACGCGGCCGCGGCGACGGCGGCGCCATCGACGTCGAGCACCGGCGTCACCGCCAGCGCGTCGGCGGCGTCCTTGGTGACGTCCAGGCTGATGTGGGCCGACAAGCCGCATTGCACCTCGTGACCGGTGCCCGCCTGCACCAGTCGGACTCCCGCCTGGCGCAGCTCGGGCAGCAGTGACCACAGCTGCGTGGAGTTCAGCACCGACAGGTCGATGTCCTTGGTCACGCCATAGGACCCGTAGGAGTGGAACAGATGCCCCTGCGACGGTGAGGACTGGAAGAGCGCGAAGAGGACCCGTAGCTTCTCGATGTGGTCGCGCCGGTAGCCGTAGTGCGCCAGCGTGGGCAGTGTTGACCAGCTGACATCTCCGGAGACCCAGCCGCCGCGTTTGCCCGGCCGAACGAGGCGGGCGTGCAGCGCAGCGCTGTCCGTACCGGGAACGAGTTTCAGCTCGACCGCCAGAGCTACGGCGGTGTCCGGTGCACCGAACCGGTCAGCCTCCGGTAGGAGCTCCTCCAGCGACTGCTGCCAGCTGACCTGCGGCGCGGGTTGTCCGTCGTTACCCGCCACCATCAACAATGCGGCCACGTGTTTGCAGTCCACCCGCATCGGGCAGCTGCAGCGTCCTGAGGTGAATGCCCAGCTGTCGGCCGGCCTGCGGGCCAGGTTCACGATGGTGGAGTACCGACGGCCCTGATTGCCGCGAACCGTTCCGAGCAGAGTTCCCGAACTCTGGTGCCAGTGGCACTGAACCACCCTGCCCTCGCGCATGTAGTCCGTGCCGCGCTGGACAGTGTCGCGGCCCAGCCGCGCGGCGAGGCGATCGAGCGCGATACTCGGGTAGGTCGGCCCCTGCATGATCTGCACGATAGGCCGACCCCCCGACATCAACGTTCAGCCCAACGGCGCGCCGAACGGGACTGCGCCGGATGGGGCTGGTGTGACGATGCGGCCCGGACTACGCCGGGTAGCAGGGCATGGTGCTCGGGGTGTAGTACGGCTGCCCGGCCGCGGTGTAGCACGGCGCCTCGCCGGGGAACGAGGGGTAGGGAAGGTAGCCGGGGGGCAGCGGCGGCCACTCCGCCGGTGGCGGCGCGTAGTCGTAGGGCCGGTCGACCGCGGCGCCGATGACAGCGGCGTCGACCGCGTCTCCGGCGAGGCCGGGCGTGCATCCGCCGACGCTGACGTGGCGTCCGCCGACGTCGCCGCAGACGTCGGCGGACGCGACCGGGGCAATCGCAAATGACGCGGCCGTCACGGCCAGTGCGCCAAGGAGGGGAGCTGCAAGTTTGTGGGTCATGCCCCCATTATCACTGCCCTCGGCGGCTGCGTTACAGCCCAGTACGGCGGGCTCCCCTGACGGTGCCGCGACCAGCACGGACCACGGGTCCCCCGACGGTGGTGGGATGATTCGGCGGTGCGAACCGCCGTGACACTGCCCGACGGCCGGCACCCAGGGTGAGCACCGAATCCCCGGCCCTGGTGGAGGGTCCCGACGACCTGGGCGCGCTGCGCGCCAAGGCGGCGGACGCCGACGAGGTGTTCGATGCCTTCGAGCAGTGGGCCGAATCGTGCGGCACCAGCCTGTACCCCGCACAGCAGGAGGCGCTGATCGAACTGCTCAGCGGCGCCAACGTCATCCTGGCCACCCCAACCGGTTCCGGGAAGTCGCTGGTGGCCACCGGTGCGCAGTACGCCGCGCTGGCGGCCGGGTCGCGCAGCTACTACACCGCGCCGATCAAGGCCCTGGTCAGCGAGAAGTTCTTCGCG
>JAGQTS010000053.1 GCA_020438895.1 Mycobacterium sp. | reverse complement strand
GGAGTTGAGGGCGCCGGTTATCTTGCGCAGCGCCTGGCTCATCAGGCGGGCCTGGAGACCGACGTGGCTGTAACCCATCTCGCCCTCGATCTCGGCGCGGGGCACCAGGGCCGCGACCGAGTCGATAACCAGAATGTCCAGCGCCCCGGAGCGCACCAGCATGTCAGCGATCTCGAGTGCCTGCTCACCGGTGTCGGGCTGACTCACCAGCAGCGAATCGGTGTCCACACCGAGGCTCTTGGCATACTCCGGATCAAGAGCATGCTCGGCGTCGATGAATGCGGCGATACCGCCGGCGGCCTGGGCGTTGGCCACCGCGTGCAGGGCGACCGTGGTTTTGCCGGAGGATTCCGGACCATAGATCTCGATCACGCGGCCACGCGGCAGTCCACCGATGCCCAGTGCCACGTCCAGCGCGATGGAGCCGGTGGGGATCACCGAGATGGGCTGGCGCACCTCGTCCCCGAGTCGCATCACCGAGCCTCTACCGTGATTCTTCTCGATCTGCGCGATCGCGAGTTGAAGAGCCTTCTCGCGGTCGGGAGCTTGCTGCGCCATGGATATCTCCGTTCAAGTGGTGTCCGGCTGACCGGGTTCGGTCGGTTGCCCGTGACGCTAGAAGGTGTCACCGACAAAACCGGTCTAACTGCGCCGGTCGAACGCCACCAACAGTAACGAACATGTGTTCGATGGCAAGCAGGCGCGCCGCGTGTCGCGGCCTAGCTGAGATTCACCACCGGTCGCGGGGTACGTCAAAGTCGTCACACAACGCCCGCCACACCTCGCGTGGGTCGACACCGTCCTCGATCGCCTGAGCGGCGCTGCGTCCGTCGAACCTGCCCAGCGCATGGTCGACCAGCATCGAAGCACCTCGAACCGGACCAAACTGTCCCTCGACCAGTTCATGGAATTCGGTCAGTCGCACGTCGGTAACCTACCCAGCCGCCTCGTGACACACCCGAACCGGATCGGCCACTCCGAGGATGCTCTCCCCCGCTCTCCGCGCCGATTCCCGGTACCGCGGCCCCGCGAGCACCTCATTGACCGCATCCGCCAGGGCCGCCGGCGTCAACGGCCGAACCAGACGGGCACAGCCCTGGCGCACGACTCGATTAGCCAATTCCCACTGGTCACCCCCACCAGGAACCACAACCATCGGCACCCCGGCCAGCATCGCCTTCGCCAACAGGCCGTGCCCACCGCCGCAGATCACCAGATCCGCATCGGCGAGCAGTTCATCCTGACGCCCGAAACCCACCGTCGCCCACGGGGGCACCGCACCGCAGTCGCCGTCGAGACGTGACACCACCAGCCGCGATCCCTCGGGCAACGTGCGCCCCGGCACCAGATCTGTCAAAGCCAGATCAGCCAGCCCGGGCGATCCGGTCACCGCGGTGGATGGGGCCACCACGATCAGCGGACCGTTCCCGCGCGGCGGCGCCAGCACAGCGTCGGTGGGCTCGAAGATCAACGGGCCGACGACGACGGCCTCTGCCGGCCAATCCGGCCGGGGCACCTCGAGTGCGGGCAGGGTGGCGATAAGCCGGCGCCGCGGACCGGGATCATGTTCCGGCAACCCGATGCTGCACCGGGCGACCGAACGCTGACGTTCCCCCGCGCGGATCGACAATCCGGTGAGATACCGCATCGCAATGTCGCGCATTCGGCCACTGATTCCGGTACCGGGCACAAGTCCGCTACCGATCGGCGGCAGCCCCTTCGACGGCAGGTACAGCGGATGGGGGTTGAGTTCCACCCACGGCAGACCCATCAGGTCGGCAGCCAGTCCGCCGGCGGCGGTGATCTCATCGGAGATCACCAGCTCTGCCTGAATTCGTTGCAGCACAGGAACGTTGAGGACGGCCATCCGGGCGGCGCGCTGATGCAACTTTGTACCGGCGTCGTTGTCGTCGTCGGCGACCCCGGCCTCCAAGCCGACCAGTTCGACAGCCTCGACACCGGCGGCGCTGGCTGTTCCCAGCCGCTCGGCGCCAGTCAGCAGCACCGGACTATCGCCCGCTTCGAGCAATCGCAGGCACATCGCTATCGCCGGAAAGCAGTGCCCCGCTTCCGGCCCGGCAATCACGGCGATTCGCATCGACATCCCCAATCGTCGGTTCGCACAGTTCTGCCACGGTTCGGACCAAGCGCCCCGGGCGCGGGACGCCCGCATTGACCTAGTCTGGGCAGATGACCGAACGGACCGTCAGCACCAACGGGAATCTCAGCGCGGGAGTCGATAACGCCCACACCGTCGAGGTATTCCTGGCCGCACTGCAGGCCCAGGACATCGACGGCGCCGGAGCGGTGCTCGACGAAAACCTCGTCTACCAGAATGTCGGGTTCCCGACGATCCGCGGACGGTCCCGAGCCATGAAGTTGTTCCGTGCGATGGACGGCAGGGCCGCTTTCGAGGTGAAGACGCACCGTATTGCGGTCAACGGTGCCGCCGTGCTGACCGAGCGAACAGACGCGCTGATCATCGGCCCGGTGCGCCTCCAGTTCTGGGTGTGCGGGGTGTTCGAGGTTCACGACGGACGGATCACCCTGTGGCGGGACTACTTCGACATGTTCGATTTCGGGAAAGCGATCCTCCGGGGGCTGGCCGGTGCATTCATTCCCGCACTACGGCCGGTACTTTAGCCGCTGAACCGGGCCTGACCGGCGCCGCAGACCGATAACTAGGACACCCGCCGCGCCGGGCCCAACTCGTCGAAGGCCTGGGCCCAGCCCAGCAAGCGGTCCGTCGCGTCACCGAGTTCGGCGCGATAGCGCTGGTGATCCATCCCGCCCAACACCGGGTCGGTGTTGGTCGCGGACACCAGACGGGCTGCGGCGGTGACCATCTCGTTGTACTGCCGCAACCCGCTGTTGAGCTGTGCGGTGAGCGCGTTGATCGTGGGGGCCAGGTAGGCCCGTGACTGCGGTGCCTCTACTGCGGCGCGTTCCATCGACACCACCTCCGCCGCCGTCGTAGCCATGGCCGTCGCCGAACCGCCGGCCGCGGCGGTCAACTCTCGAATTTCCGAGGCCGGCAGCATGTCGCCGCGCTCGAGAACTCCGAGCAAGGAGTGCAGTCCGCGCTCGGAGGCGCCCAGAGCCGACATCACCGGCCGCGCCGCCGAACCGTGCGGGGGCAGCCGGAGTCCACTCGCCTGACGCTCGGGCGGCAGCGGCTCGCCTCGAAGCCACCGGTAACGCAGCAGGAAGAGGGTGGCCGGCAGTGCGGCGCCCGCCGCGATCCCACCGGTGATGATCAACCCCCATACCGGGGTACTCCACGTGGCCAGCAGACCGGTCACCGCTATCCAGAACATCGACGAGAAGCCGAAGAACACCCCCAGCCGCAGCGCCCAGCGACGTTTCCGCAGCAACCTCGCCCGGGGGTCGGACAGCGCCACCAGACGCTGCGCTGCGGCATCGGCGTACTCGCTGGCGGTGTCGATGCCGCGTTGCAGCATCGACCGGGTCCGGCGCGACGAGTGTCCGGACACCTCGGGATTCACCGCCATCTGGTTACGCCCCCTTACTGACCGAGTGGTTGCTCGGGCTCCGACGCCGCCGCCGGAGTGGCCGGCGTTGCGGTTGCGGCACCGCCGGATGGCAGGGCCTCGCCGCGCATCGACGCGCGAATCTGCTCGAGACGGGAATGGCCTGCCATCTGCACGCTGGCCTGCTGAATCTCCATCATGCGACCCTGTACCGAGTTCTGGGCCAGTTCAGCATCACCCATGGCGTTGGCGTAGCGCCGCTCGATCTTGTCGCGGACCTCATCGAGGCTGGGAGTGGTGCCGGGCGCCGAGAGTTCGCTCATCGACCGCAGCGAGGCGCTGACCTGTTCCTGCATCTTGGCCTGCTCGAGCTGGCTGAGAAGCTTCGTGCGCTCAGCGATCTTCTGCTGCAGCACCATGGCGTTCTGCTCGACGGCCTTCTTGGCCTGCGTGGCGGCTTGCAGTGCCTGGTCGTGCAGGGTCTTGAGGTCCTCTACGCTCTGTTCGGCGGTGACCAACTGCGCGGCGAAAGCCTCGGCGGCGTTGGTGTATTCGGTGGCCTTTGCGGCGTCTCCCCCCGCGGCAGCCTGGTCCGCCAGCGTCAGTGCCTGACGCACGTTGGCCTGCAGCTTCTCGATATCGGCCAG
>JAGQTS010000445.1 GCA_020438895.1 Mycobacterium sp. | reverse complement strand
CCGTCTTGGCAACGGTCACCTTCTTAGCGGCGCCCCTCGTTGCCGGTGCCTTCTTCACGGCCGCCTTCTTCGCGGCCGCCTTCTTCGCGGCCGCCTTACGCGCCGTGGTGGTCGCGGCACCTCGGCGAACAGCGGGTCCCTCCGAGGGAATCTTCTGCGCCCCCGAAACGATCGCCTTGAACTGGGCTCCGGGCCGGAATGCGGGCACGGACGTGGGCTTGACCTTCACTGTTTCCCCGGTGCGCGGATTACGGGCAACACGTGCCGCGCGACGACGGCGCTCGAATACGCCGAAGCCGGTGATGGTGACGCTCTCACCCCTCTGGACAGCTCGCACGATAGCGTCGATCAGGTGCTCCACGGCCTCGCCGGCGTGGCGGCGATCGGTGTCCAATTTCTCGGTGAGGACCTCGATCAACTCTGCTTTGTTCATTCAAATCCTCCGCAACAGTGGCCCACTCTGGACCGACTGCAGAACACGGTAAACCCTGACAACGCAGATATCCATAAACCACGCGCTTTTTCAGCAAAAACGACCAGGTCGCCCACTAAAGCATTTGTCGCCCTTGACGCCCCGGATTATGGCGGCGAAGGGCCCTTCAGCGCAGCCGGTTCGACCCGTCAATCACATTCCGGCCATCGAAATTCGAGGCTTCCACCTCGGCCGAGTAGCTTCAAACGCTTCGATTTCGGACAGTTTTCGCAGTGTCAGACCGATATCGTCGAGGCCTTCCAGGAGCCGCCAAGCCGTGTAATCGTCAATCGTGAACGGCACCACCGTTGTTTCCGCCGAGACGACTCGATTCTGCAGATCCACAGTGATTTCCAGTCCAGGATTCTGCTCGATCAGCTTCCACAGCAGTTCCACGTCATCTTGGGAGACCTGAGCGGCCAGAAGTCCGGCTTTGCCGGCGTTTCCTCTGAATATGTCAGCGAAGCGCGAGGAGATAACAACCCGGAACCCATAGTCCATCAGCGCCCAGACCGCGTGTTCGCGTGACGATCCAGTGCCGAAGTCGGGACCGGCGACCAGGATCGAACCGCGGTCGAACGGACTCCGGTTGAGAATGAACGACGGATCGGTACGCCACGCTGCGAACAGGCCGTCTTCGAAACCCGTTCGGGTAACCCGCTTGAGGTATTCCGCGGGAATGATTTGATCGGTGTCGACATTGGAACGCCGCAAGGGCACTCCAATCCCGGTGTGTGCGCGGAAGGCTTCCATCACCGCGTCCTTTCTTCCTCGTCCAATTCACCCGGGGCCGGATCCAAATCGGCCGGGGCCGGATCCAAATCGGCCGGGGCCGCGAGTCGGCCGCGCACCGCCGTGGCGGCCGCCACCGCCGGGGAGACCAGATGGGTGCGCGAACCCTTTCCTTGTCTCCCTTCGAAGTTGCGGTTCGACGTCGAGGCACACCGCTCACCGGACCCGAGTTTGTCGGGGTTCATCCCCAAACACATCGAGCAACCAGCCTGCCGCCACTCGGCACCGGCTGCGATGAAGATCGAATCGAGGCCCTCGGATTCAGCCTGCGCCCGCACCCTCATCGACCCGGGAACGATCAACATCCGCACTCCGTCGGCGACCGACCGACCACGAAGCACCTCGGCCACGGCACGGAGGTCTTCAATGCGACCATTGGTGCACGACCCCACGAAAACGGCGTCGACGGGGATCTCCCGCATGGGAGTGCCCGGGCGAAGGTCCATGTAGGCCAACGCCTTCTCCGCCGCGTGTCGTTCCTCGTCACTGCCCATCAGCTCCGGGTCGGGAACCGCCTCTGCCAACGGCACCCCTTGACCCGGATTGGTGCCCCAGGTCACGAAAGGGCTCAATGCGGCTGCGTCGATGAAGATCTCAGTGTCGAACTCAGCCCCGTCGTCGGTGCGGAGTCGTTCCCACGCCGCGACGGCATCGTCCCACTCGGCGCCGGTTGGCGCGTACGGACGTCCCCGCAGGAACTCGTAGGTGGTTTCATCGGGGGCCACCATGCCGGCCCGCGCTCCGGCCTCAATGCTCATATTGCAGATGGTCATCCGGCCTTCCATCGACAACGACTCGATGGCGCTGCCGCGGTACTCGATGACGTAACCTTGGCCGCCGCCGGTACCGATCTTGGCAATGACCGCGAGGATGATGTCCTTGGCGGTCACTCCCGGGGGCAGCACACCGTCGACGTTGACGGCCATGGTCTTGAACGGCCGCAGCGGGAGGGTCTGGGTGGCAAGCACATGCTCGACCTCCGAGGTGC
>JAGQTS010000444.1 GCA_020438895.1 Mycobacterium sp. | reverse complement strand
GAAGGACATGATCATCTCCGGCGGTGAGAACGTCTACTGCGCCGAAGTGGAGAACGCGTTGGCGGCCCACCCCGGCATCGCCGAGGTGGCGGTGATCGGTCGGCCGGACGCAACCTGGGGCGAGGTGCCGCTCGCGGTGGCGGCCGTCAACGATCCTGGACTCCGTCTGGAGGATCTCACCGACTTCCTCACCGGGCGACTGGCCCGCTACAAACACCCCAAAGCTCTCGAGATCGTCACCGCGCTGCCCCGGAATCCCGCGGGCAAAGTGCTGAAAACGGAACTCAGAACACTTTTTCGTGGTCGAGAAACCTGAGTGGTGGGGTCAATCGTGCGGTTGCGGGGTAAGGGCACAAAGTCATCGGGTACATTCCTGTGGTCTGCGTTACTACCGTGCGTAGGCGAGGCATGGATCACGCTGAGCGGTCTTGGACAAGGAGGGCGTGTGCCGATCGTTACCGGGTCGCACCGCGATGAGCGCGCCTGTGCGTTGGGACCGCTCCGATGACCACGTCGACCTACCTGAAGAAGCGGTTCAACGGACCGATGCAGGCCATGGGTGGCTTCTTCAAGATGTGCGTGCTGGTCGGCAAGGCGCTGACCCGCCCGTTCGAGTGGAAAGAGTTCATCCAGTACAGCTGGTTCCTGATGACGGTGGCGCTGCTGCCCACCTTCGCCATGTCGATCCCGCTCACCGTGCTGATCATCTTCATCTTCAACCTGCTGCTGACGGAGTTCGGCGCCGCCGATGTGTCAGGCGCAGGCGCCGCGCTCGCCTCGGTCACCCAGCTCGGCCCGCTCGTCACCGTGCTCGTCGTGGCGGGCGCCGGATCGACGGCGATCTGCGCTGACCTCGGCGCCCGTACGATCCGCGAGGAGATCGACGCCCTGGAAGTCCTCGGCATCGACCCGATCCACCGCCTGGTCGTGCCCCGGGTGTTCGCCTCCACATTTGTCGCTGTCTTGCTCAACGGTGCGGTCATCACTATCGGCCTGGTCGGCAGCTTCATCTTCGGTGTGGGTCTGCAGAACATCTCCGCCGGCGCCTACCTGCAGACCCTGACGTTGGTGACCGGCTTGCCCGAAGTGATCATCTCTATCGCCAAGGCGGTGGCCTTCGGCCTCATCGCCGGTTTGGTGGGCTGCTATCGAGGGCTGACAGTCGGCGGCGGAGCCAAGGGTGTCGGGATCGCGGTGAATGAGACGCTGGTCCTCTGCGTGGTGGCCTTGTTCGCAGTCAACGTGATCTTCACGACCATCGGTGTTCGATTCGGGACAGGGCATTAGGTGGGGATGAAGAAATGACAACGACACATCCGGGGCAGGTTGTTCTGCGTTCCCGATTTCCGCGGGTCTTTCAGGACTTCGGGAAGGCAGCCGGCTGGCCCGGCAGATTCCTGGAAAGCAGCGGCAAGGTCGCCTGGTTCACCATCCAGGCATTGCTGGAGATCGGTCACGCCATGCGGTACTACCGCAAGGAGATCGTCCGGTTGATCGCCGAGATCGGTATGGGTGCCGGCGCCATGGCGGTGGTGGGCGGCACGGTCGCCATCGTCGGCTTC
>JAGQTS010000443.1 GCA_020438895.1 Mycobacterium sp. | reverse complement strand
ACAGACTGCTCACTCCGCTGGTGGCTTCCGATCAGGCCGGCTTTGTGGGAATCACCGCCGTGGTTCGGGCCTGCGCGGCCGAGGCTCGGCGGCGTGGCTTCGAACCGGTCACAGAGTTCGGCTCCGGTTACCGGGGCCTGGCGACGAGCACCGCGACAGCCTAGAACTGGGTCTGCGTCGTTCGCGGACACGGGACTTTCACGCCGCATGTCCTACACCATCCGGCTGTCGGGTGGTGCACCCACCGCCCCGGATCGCTGATCCAGCTAACTCCACTATTGATCGGTGACGCACGCGTGATATGTCACGGTGGGGAAATGGACGGCGCATCTCAGCGGCTTTTCAGGTGGGTCTTGGGTGAAAATAGAAGTGATGATTGACGATAACTGCTAAATATCTATAAACGGTTTTGCCGTTCATCGCTGTCGCCGCCATTTCTAATACTTCTTCGGGCTGACTTGTGAATCTAAGAACCTATTTTCTTACACTTTTTCCAGCATCACAGAAAGACTCTCAGGCCACTCTCAGTTATGTTGCTCCAAAGCTGAGCAATCTGACATAGCTCCAGTTCAAGGGCAAGACTGTCACCTAAGTAAGGTTGCGGATACTCTCAGTATCGCCCTTGGTGTAGCCCCGAAACGGGGTCACTGGGGAATCGAAGAGCGGTGCGGTTCAGAACTGGATATACGAATTTGCGATCACCGTCGATAAATTCGATCGCAATGGTTTGCGATAAATTTGCTAGCTGAATAGTAGATAACAACCCCGTCCGGTCATTCCGTCGTGCCCTTTCGCAACATCGTGCCAAGCCTCCCGCGGGGTGCTCCGGCAATCCGCGCAGGGCCTCTTGGCGATCCCCGCTCGGGGGGAAATCCCTGGTAGAGGGCATGTGGCGAGGAGGGGTGTGCCGTGTGCGGCATGGGGTTCGCCGGATCCGGCCACGTGCCGGGAGCGACGGTGGCCGGCATATCAGCTAACGGTCGAACAGTCCTGACGGGTGTCATGTCCGATAAACAAATTCCGGACTCTGTCTCACCGAAGTCTCACCAAAAAAGAAATCTCGCGTTTTCTGTTGTTGGCGGTTACGATGTGGCGAGTACTGGCAACTTCGGGTCGATGGCTACGCACCGAAGCCGACGCACTGACGCGCCGCGCATCGGCAGGCCCGCGGCATGCCCGGCGGCGAGAAACGCAGTGCCCCGCAGTGGACGAAGAACGAGGTGTGAATATCGTGCGCGGACCCCTGACTCCTATTGCCGTGGTCGGAATGGCATGCCGATTGCCCGGCGGAATCGATTCGCCCCACGCCCTGTGGGAGGCACTGCTTGAGGGCCGGGACATGGTGACGGAGATCCCGCGGGAACGATGGGACTCCGATGAGTACTACGACCCGGACAAGGGCACGCCCGGCAGGTCGATCTCGAAGTGGGGCGCGTTCATCGACGACGTGACCGGTTTCGATCCCGAATTCTTCGGGATCAACGAGCGCGAGGCCACCGCGATGGACCCGCAGCACCGGATGCTGATGGAAACCAGTTGGGAAGCAGTCGAGCACGCGGGTATGCGGCCCGCCGACATGTCTGGCACCGCCACGGGAGTGTTCATCGGCATGTCGCACGACGACTACGTGATGGTCACCAACGACGCCGGCCTCTACGACCAGGCCTACGCGTTCACCGGGACGCCTTTCAGCATGGCATCGGGGCGGATCTCGCACTCGATGGGCCTTCAAGGTCCCTCGATGACGATGGATACCGCCTGCTCATCGAGTCTGGTGGCGGTGCACCAGGCGTGTCGGAGCCTGCATCAGGGCGAGAGCGATATGGCGCTGGCCGGTGGCGTGATGCTGATGCTTGACCCAAGTAACTACTCGTCGGCTTCCGGGCAGGGCATGTTGTCACCGACCGGCCGGTGCCACTCCTTCGACATCGCAGCCGATGGGTTCGTCCGAGCCGAGGGTTGCGGCGTCGTCGTCCTCAAGCGCCTCGACGATGCCGAACGCGACGGCGATCGGGTGCTCGCGGTCATCCGCGCAACGGCGTCCAATCAGGACGGCCGGACCCGCAACATCCTGACGCCGTCCAAAGACGCGCAGATCGCGGTGTTCCGCTCGGCTCTGGCCGGGGCCGGTGTCGACGCCACCACCGTGGGCATGGTCGAAGCCCACGGCACCGGTACCCCGGTGGGCGACGGTATCGAGTACAGCAGCGTGGCCGCGGTATACGGCACCGCCGGCCCCTGCGCACTCACCTCGGTGAAGAGTAATTTCGGTCACGCTGAGTCGGCAGCCGGTGTTCTGGGCCTGATGAAGGCGGTCCTGTCCGTCCAGCACGGTGTGATTCCACAAAATCTGCACTTCACGCAGCTCTCGGAGCGCAACGCCGCGGTGGAGACCGGTCTGTTCATCCCGACGGTGCCAACCGAATGGCCGGTGGCCGGCCCGCGCCGCGCTGTGGTGTCTTCATATGGCATGTCCGGGACCAACGTGCATGCCGTTCTCGAACAGTCCCCGCCGACGGCGGCTCCGCAGTCCGGTGGGGAGCGAATCGCCGACGACGGACTGATGGTGTTCCCGGTCTCGTCGACGTCGGCCGATGAACTTCGCCGGACCGCCCGCCGGCTGTCTCAGTGGATTCAGGGGGCCGGGGACGACGTCGCCCTGCGCGACCTTTCCTACACGCTGTGCCGGCGGCGGGGATTCCGGCCGGTCCGCACGGCGGCTGTGGCCGGCACGCGATCGGGGCTGGTGGAGGCACTCGAGGCCATCTCCGCCGGGGACGCGCCGCATCCGGCGGCCGTTGCGCACGACGATCGGGGCCCGGTCTGGGTGTTCTCCGGTCAGGGCTCGCAGTGGGCGGCGATGGGAGCCGGGTTGCTGGCAACCGAGCCGGCCTTCGCCGCCAAGCTCGCGGAGATCGAGCCGCTGATCGCGGCGGTGTCGGGCTTCTCGGTGACCGAGGCGATGCTGTCCACGGACACCGTCACGGGAATCGACCGCATCCAGCCGACCATATTCGCGGTCCAGGTGGGCATGGCCGCCGCGCTGGCAGCCCATGGGGTTCGACCCGGCGCCGTGATCGGCCACTCGATGGGCGAGGCCGCTGCCGCGGTCGTCGCCGGAGCGTTGTCTCTGGACGACGGTGTCAAGGTCATCTGCCACCGTTCGCTGCTGTGCCGCGGGTTGGCCGGCGGCGGTGCGATGGCCGCTGTCGAACTGCCCGCACAGCAGGTGCG
The DNA here is from genome assembly GCA_020438895.1 of Mycobacterium sp. GTDB lineage: Bacteria > Actinomycetota > Actinomycetes > Mycobacteriales > Mycobacteriaceae > Mycobacterium. Next base: position 1,260 of record JAGQTS010000443.1, on the reverse strand, counting down.
TGAGGAACTGGATCGGCAGGGCATCGACGACGTCGTGGTGGCTGTGGTTGCGTCCCCGAGTTCCACCGTCATCGGCGGGGCGCCCGCGACCGTGCGTGAGCTGGTTGCGGTGTGGGAGCAGCGCGATGTCATGGCACGCGAGGTGGCCGTCGACGTTGCCTCGCATTCACCCCACGTCGAGCCGGTCATCGATGAGCTGGCCGAATCGCTCGCCGATATCGTGCCACTGACCCCGGAGGTGCCGTACTACTCCGCGACCCTGTTCGACCCGCGTGAGCAACCCCACTGCGATGCCGACTACTGGACCGACAACCTGCGCCATACCGTCCGGTTCTCCGCCGCCGTGCAGGCGGCCCTGGAGGACGGCTTCCGGGTGTTCGCCGAGCTGTCACCACACCCGCTGCTGGTCCGGGCGATCGAGCAGAATGCCTCGTCGGTCGACGTGCCGGTGGCGGCGCTGGCCGGTATGCGACGCGGGCAGGAGCTACCGCACGGCCTGCTCGATCTGGTCGTCGACCTGTATGCCGCTGGTGCGGCCATCGACTTCGCGGCCGCACTACCCACCGGCGGGCTGGTCGACGCGCCGCTACCGACATGGACCCACCGGCCATTGATGCTGGACCGCACCAAGGCCGACGGACGCAGCGCCCATGTGGTTGCAGCGCATCCGCTGCTCGGCTCGCACGTGCGCCTGCTCGAGGAACCGCAACGGCACGCCTGGCAGGCTGACGTGGGCACCGGGGCGTTGCCGTGGCTGGTTGATCACCAGGTCAACAATGTCCCGGCGATGCCCGGAGCCGGGTTCTGCGAGATGGCCCTGGCGGCCGCCAAGACCGCCCTGGGGGAGTCCGTGGAAGTCCGGGACATCCGTTTCGAGCGGATGCTGTTGCTCGAGGAGCGGACCCCGATCAGCGCGGAAGCCGCCGCCCGGACCGACGGGACGCTGGAGTTCGTCGTGCAGACCGATCAGGACGGTGAGCGCGAGCGCCGCGCCAGCGCCGTGCTGGCCAAGCTGGACGGTACGGACCGTGCGCCGGAAGCCTTCGACATCGCCGAACTAGTCGATTCGCACCCCCGGCGCGCCGACGGCGGCGACGTCAGGGCCTGGTTCGACGGCCGCGGCGTGCAGTTCGGGCCCGCGTTCACCGCCTTGAACGCGGTCAACGCGGGTGAGGAGGGCAGCGGCGAAACCGGGGCGGACGTCGGAGTGACGGTACTGGCTGAGATTGCCCTGCCGTCGGCGATCCGCAACCAGCAGGG
>JAGQTS010000442.1 GCA_020438895.1 Mycobacterium sp. | reverse complement strand
CCCCGTGGTGACGAAACCGGATGAACCGGACTTTCGGGACAATGCAACGGACATCGAAGCCATGCTGGACGCGATCACCGACTACGGGATCATGCAATTGGACCTCGACGGACGAGTGGCTCGGTGGGGCACGGGCGCCGAGATCATGTTCGGCTATCCCAGCGCCGAGGTCCTGGGACAGCCCGTGACATCTTTCTACACGCCCGAGGACGTCGCCGATCGTGTCGTCGAGCACGAGCTGGCGGCGGCCCGCAGGTTCGGCCGTTTTGAGCTCGAGGGGTGGCGGGTGCGCAAAGACGGGCACCGCTTCCGGGCCGGTGTCATCGTGACCGCGATCCGCGCTGGCACCAACGACGACATCATCGGGTTCGTCAAGGTCATACGAGACACCGGAGCCGAACAGCGGAAAGTCAGCGATACGTTCCGATCGCTGCTTGAGACCGCGCCGGATGCCATGGTCCTCGTCGGACCGGACGGACGAATAGTGATCGCCAACGCTCAGGCCGACAGGATTTTCGGCTACAGCCGTGAGGAACTCGTCGGCAGTGAGGTCGAGATGCTCGTTCCGACGCGTTTCCGGGAACATCACGTCCACCATCGGGCCGACTACGTCAACAACCCCTTCACACGACAGATGGGCGCCGGCGGCGAGCTGTGGGGGCTGCGCAAGGACGGAAGCGAATTCCCGATCGAAGTGAGCTTGAGCCCGCTGCGCATCGACCAAAACCAGTACACGTCGGCTTCGATTCGCGACATCACCGAACGACGAGAAAGCGAACAGCGGCTACGCCGCCAGCATGCGGAGATCATGGAGCTGTCGACTCCGGTCATCCAGGTGTGGGACAAGGTGCTGACCCTCCCGCTGATCGGCACACTCGACTCGGTACGCGCCGCGCGCCTTACCGAGAACCTCCTCGCCAAAATCAGCGAGACACAAGCCGAGGTAGTCATCTTCGACATCAGCGGCGTACCCACCATCGACACACTGGTGGCTCAGCACCTGCTTCGTACCGTGCAAGCGGCAGGGCTGATGGGAACGGTGAGCATCATGTCCGGGGTACGACCCGAAACCGCGCAGGCCATGGTCCACCTGGGTATCGATCTTGGCCAATTGCTTTCCCGGGCAACGTTGCAGGATGCCCTGCAGCTCGCCTTGCAGTTGCTCGCCGAGCGGGTGGAAAGCACACGGAACGCAACCAAAAAGCTTCGCCGGAGCCGATTCTCGTGAGCGCCGACGCCGGCGATCATGTGCCGATGATGCGGATCGGTCAAACTCTGTTGGTCACCCTACGAGGTGACCTCGACGACGCCACGGTAATCCGAACCGAGCAGCAATTAACCAAAGAGGTTGCGCGGATCCATGCGACAGGCCTGCTGATCGATGTCAGCGCCCTGGACATCGTCGATTCTTTCATCGCCCGGGTATTGGCGCGGTTGGTTGACATGATCCGACTGCTCGGCGCCGAGACCGCGGTGGTGGGTATTCAGCCTGCCGTCGCCATCACCCTCGTGGAACTCGGGGTCCCGATGGGCCACCTGAACACCGCACTCAATGCCGACCAAGGCCTCACCCTCCTGGACCGACTGCGCCGCGACAGGTCGCGTGTCGACTGACATGAGGGCGCTCAGCGGTGACGTCATCAAGCGGGATGCGTTCACCATCATCGACGAAACGGACATGATGCAGGTCCGCCAAGTGCTTCGAAGCTTTTGCCGTTCCGCCGGGCTGAGCCTCGTCGAAGAAACCAAGTTCATCACCGCGGGCAGCGAACTGGCCCGCAATATCCTCACCCACACCACCGCTCATCGCGGTGAGGTCATTGTCGAACAGCTTGAAGCTCCCGGACACAACGGAGTGAGAGCGGCGTTCATCGATGACGGGCCCGGCATCCCGGACATGACCGCCGCGCTTACCGATGGATTCAGCACCGTCGGGAGTATGGGGCTCGGCTTACCGGGCGCGAAGCGACTCGTCGACGACATGACCATCGACTCGTCGGATGTTTCCGGGACCAGGGTGGTCATCACGAAGTGGGCATATTGATACACCGCACGCACCGCCTGCATCCGATCAAGAGTCCCGAGGACGTCGGCGCGCTGCGGCGCGCCGTGTCCGCGATCGCGGCGACCCAGCCTCAACTGGGTGCGGGTGAAGCCGAACTCGTTGCCACCGAACTGGGCACCAACCTGCTTCGGCATGCGAGTCCCGGTGGATATGTGTTATTCCGCCCGACGGCCGAAGGGGTGGAACTGATCTCAGTCGACTCCGGACCCGGAATGAATTCGGGCAATTCCCGGGGGCCCGGATCACCCTCGCCTGAGCCGAGCACCAGCGGCCTGCGCGCGGGCCTGCCGAGCATCCTGCGAAGAGCGACCGACCACGACTGCTACTCGAACGCTCAGGGCACCGTCACCCTTGCCCGCCTCGGCGGCAGCGGCCGGGAGACCGGAACCCGCTGGAGCTACGGGGCCATCAACGTTCCGTTGGGGGGCTCCGGCCCCTCGGGCGATTCCTGGGCGGTGCGCGACGATCGCCTCCTGGCCGCGCTGCTCATCGACGGCCTCGGTCATGGTGAGGAGGCGGCAGTCGCGGCCCAGGCCGCGGTGGACTCCTTCAACGGGTCTCCGGTCGGCGATCCGGCTGCGTTGCTGCGAAGGGCCCACGAAGCCATGCGTGGCACCCGTGGAGCTGTGGCCGGCGCCTGTGTGATCGACGCGGAGAATGGACAGCTGATCTTCGCCGGCGTGGGCAACATCGCCGGCGAAGTCATCCATGGCGCCCAGCGACAGCATCTGATCAGCCATCCCGGCACCTTGGGTACCCACCTGGCCCCGCCCCGACTGCAGACCCGAAACCATGTCTGGCCGTCGCGTTCGACGCTCATCATGTGCACCGACGGAATTCATTCCGGATGGGGGCTATCGGCCTATCCGGGTCTGCTCGACCACGACCCGACGGTGATAGCCGCTGTCCTGCATCGGGACTTCACCCGGTCCACCGACGATGCCACCGTGCTGGTGGTACGGGACGTGTCATGATGGGCGGCACCATGATTCCAGGCCGGATACAGGATGGGCACGGTGTTGGACTCACCTGAGCCCGCTTCGATCATGGACGCCCTCGATCAGATTCGTCAGCGCGACAGCGAGTTGTCCCGGATCCGTCAGCGGCTCGCGCAAGCCCAACAGGAGCTCGAAGACACCAATCGAGGACTCATTGCCCTGTACAGCGAGCTTGAGGAAGCCCGACAGGCCGAGGCGCGTTTGGCTGCTGTCGTTCAAGCTTCCGATGATGCGATCATTTCGATGACGCCGACCGGGGTGATTCAGACGTGGAACCCAGGGGCAACCCGGCTGCTTGGGAGGCCGGAAGGTCAGGTGATCGGTCGACCGCTGAACATCGTGATGTCCGCACAAGCCAGGGCGCTATTCGTCCAATCTCTCGACCAGCTGCAATTCGGCGCCACCGCAGCACCGTTCGACACCCAATGGTCCCGTTCGGACGGCAGTGAGGTCCATGTGACGGTCAGCGTGTTCGCGCTCCGCGACGACACCGGTGCCCTGACGGGAATATCGGCAGTCGCACGCGACATCACCGCGAAGATCGAGGCCAAAAATCAGCTGGAACGGCTTGCACACTTCGACACCCTCACCGGGTTGGTCAACCGGGCGGAGACCCTCGTCCGCCTCGAGTCGGCGCTGGCGGACACGCGGATCCCCGGGAAACACGTGGGTGTGCTGTTCTGCGACATCGACCACTTCAAATCCATCAACGACACCTGGGGGCATACCGTCGGGGACGTCGTGCTCACGACCGTGGCGGGACGCATTGGAGATTGCCTCCGGCATGACGACACCGTGGGCAGGATGGGAGGAGATGAGATGCTCATCTTGCTCCGAGGCGTGCACAGCCTCGACGAGGCCGCCGACATCGCCGAGAAGGTGCGCTGCCACGTCGGCACGCCGATCCGGCACGGCGACCACGTCATCCGCGCCACTTTGAG
>JAGQTS010000441.1 GCA_020438895.1 Mycobacterium sp. | reverse complement strand
CCGACATCATCGTCGGATTCCCGGGCGAGACCGAGGAAGATTTCAACGAAACTCTCGAGGTGGTCCGCAGGGCTCGATTTGCGGCCGCGTTCACCTTCCAGTACTCGCCGCGACCCGGCACCCCGGCCGCGACACTTGATGGCCAGATCCCGAAAGCCGTTGTCAGCGAACGGTATCAACGACTGATTCGATTGCAGGAGGAGGTGTCTCTCGAGCAGAACACCGGCTTGGTCGGCACAGCCGTCGAAGTGCTGGTCGCCACCGGGGAGGGGCGCAAGGACGCTGCCACCGCACGGATGTCGGGACGTGCTCGCGACGGTCGGTTGGTGCACTTCACGCCGGATCGGCCCGGGGTGCGTCCCGGTGATGTCCTCACCACCACGATCACCGGGGCGGCGCCGCACCACCTGATCGCCGACGCGCCGATGGTGGATTATCGCCGGACACGCGCCGGCGACGCGCATGCCGCGGGCACCGTGCCCCGCACCGTCGGTCTGGGCCTGCCCACGGTGGGCGCGCCATCCGTTGCCGACTCGCCCACCCCGACAGGATGTGCCCGATGACCGAACCCGACTTCGAGGCCTACAAGGCCGACCTGGAGGCCGCTGAGAGACGCGTCGCCGGTGAGATCGACCCGGGCCGCCGCGCCGTGGTGGTGGCGATCCTGGTCTTCGTGCTGGTGTTGTCGTTCGTCTTGCCGCACACCGGCGCTGCCCGGGGTGTGGATGTCCTGATGGGAAGCGAGACGGCGGCCGCGCATCGGATCGCGCTGCCGTCGCGCCTCTTCTGCTGGTTTGCGCTGATCTTCGGGGTCGGATTCTCGATGCTCGCGCTGACCACCCGGCGATGGGCTCTGGCCTGGCTGGCGCTGGCCGGGACCGCACTGGCCGGAGCGTTCGGGATGCTCGCCGTGTGGTCGAGGCAGACGGTTGCCAGTGGTTACACAGGCCCCGGTATCGGGCTCGTCCTCGGCTGGGTCACGGTCCTTCTGCTGGCCTTCCACTGGGCCCGGGTGGTGTGGACACGGACTGCGGTGCAGCTAGCGGCCGACGCTCAACGTCGCGCTGAAGTGGCCGACCGGCCGTCCGGATCGCTGCTGGACGGGCCCGGCGACAACAAGGACGGCGCTGGGCCGAAACCTGAAGCCTCCTAGCGCTTCCTGGTCACTGCCTGCGCGGCCGCCTCAGCCCATTCACGCCATTGCCGGGCGCTGGCGGAAGCTTCTTCTGCATCCTTGGAACGTCCGGCCGCGGCAGCTTTCTGAGCCTGCCGCTCGAACTGTTCGGCGCGTAGCCGAAACTGCTCCGCCCGGGCGCGTGTCTCCGGATCAACCCGCGCTGCGTCGGCGGCGTCGCGAACCCGCTTCTCCACCGCCTTGAGTCGGCGCTCCAGATCCGCGGAACGGTCGCGAGGTGTCTTGCCGACGGCCTCCCACTTGTCGACGATCGCGCGGAGGGCCGAACGTGCGGAATCGGGTTTGGACGTGTCGATGCGCTCCGCGTCGGCCAACAACCGTTCCTTGGCCTCAGCGTTGGCGCCGAATTCGGCGTCGCGTTCTGCGGTGACCGCGTTGCGGGCGGCGAAAAAGCGGTCCTGTGCCGCCTTGAACCGAGCCCACAGCGTGTCGTCGAGGTCCTTGGATGTGCGCCCAGCCGCTTTCCACTCGGTGAGCAGATCGCGGAACTTCGCGGCGGTAGCGGTCCAGTCCTGAGAGTCAGCCAGTTCCTCGGCCCGGTCGCACAACCGTTCCTTGGCTTGCCGGGCGCCCGCGCGTTCCCGGTCGAGTTCAGCGAAGTGGGCACCCCGGCGCCGGTTGAAGGCATCCCGTGCCGCCGAGTAGCGCTTCCAGAGCGCCTCGTCGGTCTTGCGGTCGAGTCCGGTGATGGTTCGCCACTCGTCGAGGATGGCGCGCATCCGGTCACCGGCGGACTTCCATTGGGTCGCGTTCGCGGCCAAGTCCTCGGCCTCGGCCGCGAGTGCCTCCTTGCGGGCGCTCAGTTCGGCGCGCTGCGCGTCCCGGCGAGCCCGCTGCGCCTCAAGCTGCTGACCAGCCTGCTCGACGACCACCGCCAGTCTCGCCGCCAGCGCCTCGACATCGCCGAGAACGCTTGCGGTGGGGAGTGATTCGGCGAGCGTCGCTGCAGCGGACTTGATCTTTCGGGCATCGCCGGTCCCAGTTGACAGTCGCGATTCCATCAGTGTCACTTCGGTGGCGAGGTCATCGAAACGGCGACCGAAGTGTGCAAATGCGGCATCCGGCTCACCCGCCTGCCATGAGCCGATTGCGCGCTCGCCGTCAGCGGTGACCAGGTAGACCGTCCCGTCCTCGGCTACCCGCCCGAACCGGCGTGGATCACTGGCCGGTGGAAGCGCCGCCGCCGTGGCAGGTTTCGGCCGCGGTATGGGTCGGGCTGGGCCGGGTCGGGGAATGGGACGGGGCTTGGGCTGACTGCCCGCCTCCGGCGGGGGTGGCTGACTGCCCGCCTCCGGCGGGGGTGGCTGACTGCCCGCCTCCGGCGGGTGGGTGACGTCCGGGTCCGGCGCGGCCGCACCGGCGGGCGATGAGTCGTCAGTCGTCATGTTGTGCCTGTACCCACCCTTCGCGCGATCCTGTCGCGCCTCTACCGCGCGAAGCGGCTCCGCTGATGCTCGTCGGACGATCCCGAAGGCCGCCCTGATGGGTATTGAACCAGTTCGGGGACAGGTGTGCGGCGGGGTTGGCTACGGCTGCCAGCCCCCTGCGGCTAGTTTGGTGCCGTGCTGACGGCGATCGCTCTGGCCCCTTCGGCGCCGGTGCTGGTGCCCGCACTCGCCGGCCGGGCGGCGATAGAAATCGCCGATCTGCGCGCGGCGGCGATCGCTGCTGCTTCGGCGCTTCCGAACCAGTGGATCGTCATCGGGGTCGGCCCATCCGATCAGGTACTGACCCGGTCGCGTGGCACATTCGCCGGCTATGGAGTCGATGTCCCGGTGGCGCTGTGCCCGCAACCTGACCTCGAACGCGTCACTTTGCCCCTGTGCGCGCTGACCGCCGGATGGCTGCGGGGCCAGGCCAATCCTGATGCCGTCCTCACGGTTCACGTCTGCGCCGCCAATCTGGTTGCTCAGGATGCGCTGAGTCGCGGGCGCACGTTGCGCGCCCAGATCGACCGGGCCGGCGCGCCGACGGGGGCACTGATCGTTGCCGACGGCGCCAACACCCTGACCCCAGCCGCCCCGGGCGGTTTCGACCCTGGCTCAGTGTCCGTCCAGCGAGCCCTCGACGACGCATTGGAATGCGCCGACGTCGGCGTCCTCGGCGGGTTGTCCTCGGGTGTGGTCGGCCGGGTGGCCTACCAGGTGCTCGCCGGGCTGGCCGGCAGCGACAGCTGGGCGGTGAGCGGCATGCACTGCTGCGCCCCGTTCGGCGTGGGTTACACCGCTGGCCTGTGGGAACGCGCTGAGTGAGACCTGTCGCCATCATCGGGCCGACCGGCACCGGCAAGTCCGAACTGGCTCTTGACGTAGCCGAGCAGCTCGGCGGGGAAATCGTCAATGCCGACGCCATGCAGCAGTATCGCGGGATGGACATCGGCACGGCCAAATTGCCGCCGCCGGAGCGCCGGGGTATCCCGCACCACCAACTCGACGTCCTCGACGTGACCGAGACGGCCACCGTCGCTCGCTACCAGCACGCCGCGGTCGCCGATGTGGAGGCCATCCTGGCGCGGGGCGCGGTACCGGTCATCGTCGGCGGGTCGATGATGTACGTCCAGTCCCTCATCGACGACTGGTCGTTCCCCGCCACCGACGCAGCGGTACGGGCCCATTGGGAGAACCGGGTCATCGAGGTCGGTGCCGCCGGACTGCATGCGGAACTCGCCCGGCGGGACCCGGCGGCGGCCGCGTCGATCCTGCCCACCGATAGTCGGCGGATCGTGCGTGCATTGGAGGTCGTCGAACTCACCGGCCGTCCGTTCGCTGCTTCTGCTCCGCGTATCGGCGACCCACGCTGGGACACCGTCATCGTCGGGCTTGACTGGCAGACCGAGGCCCTCGATGAACGACTCGCCAGACGGACCGACGCGATGTTCGAAGCGGGCCTGGTGGACGAGGTCAGGACGTTGTGCGGTCGTGGGCTTCGCTCTGGCGTCACCGCGGCTCGGGCGCTGGGGTACGCCCAGGTGATTGAGGTCCTCGACGCTGCGGCCGACGGCCCGGACGTCGACAGCGCCCGCCGGGCCACGTTCAGCGGCACCCGCCGCTACGTTCGACGACAGCGTTCATGGTTCCGCCGCGACCACCGAATCCGGTGGCTGGACGGCGCTGGCCGGGGCCTCGCTGCGGCGGCCGCGGCGCACTGGCGCCACGTATCCTGACCGGGTGAGGCCTGTTGCTGACGAAGAAACCCGCCGGGCCGGGACACGGCGGCTTCGATGATCTTCGCCAAGGGGCACGGCACCCAGAATGACTTCGTCGTGCTCCCCGACCTGCAGACACAGCGTGACCTCACCCCAGGGGAGATCACGGCGCTGTGCGACCGGCGCCGCGGTCTGGGCGCAGACGGCGTGCTGCGGGTGACGCGTGCGCATGCCGCCCTCGGCGCGGGCGTGATCAGCAGATTGCCCGATGGCGTCGGTGCCGACGACTGGTTCATGGACTACC
>JAGQTS010000440.1 GCA_020438895.1 Mycobacterium sp. | reverse complement strand
GTTCGGGCGAGACGCCGACCGCGTCGAGCATCGCCAACGCCAGCAGCGCGTTGGCGACGTTGTACCGGCCGGGTAGCCCGATCCGTAGCCGGTGGTGCACCCCGGCCCGGTCGACGGCGGTGAATTCCTGCAGGCCGCCTCGGAGGTCACCGACCAGGTCCACCACATCCTCGGCAGACCAGTCCGCGTCAGCGCCCTCAGCGCTGACCGTCACCGCCCCCGGGGCGCGGGCCGCCATCGCCCGTCCCGCCTCGTCGTCGACACAGACCACCGGCACCCCGGCATGCACCGGCGAACCGGCGTCGAACAATCTGGCCTTGGCCTCGAAGTAAGCCGTCATGGTCGGGTGGAAGTCCAGATGGTCACGGGAGAGATTCGTGAATCCGCCAACGGCGAAACGGATTCCGTCCACGCGTCCGAGTTCCAGCGCATGACTGGAGACCTCCATGACCGCGGTGTCGACGCCCCGTTCAGCCATCAACGCGAGCATCGCCTGTAGGGCCGGCGCCTCCGGTGTCGTCAGGGCGCTCGGAATATCCTCGCCGGCGATCCGCACCCCGACCGTTCCGATGAGCCCGGGCGTCCGGCCCGCGGCGCGCAGGCCGGCTTCCACGAGGTGAGCGACGGTCGTCTTGCCGGAGGTCCCGGTCACACCGAGAATCACCACCCGGTCCGACGGATGGCCGTAGACCTCAGCTGCCACCAACCCGAGTACCGCCCGGGGCGCGGGATGGACCAGCACCGGCAACGATGCGGGCGTGCCCGGCAGCCCATGGATCACCGCCAGCCCGGCGGGATCGGTGAGCACGGCGACCGCTCCGGCCTCGACCGCCAGTGCGGTGAACTGCGCTCCGTGCACCCGGTTTCCCGGCAGCGCCGCAAACAGATCACCGGGCACGGCATCCTGCGCCTGCAAGGTCACCCCGGAAACGACCACCGGGGGTACCGCGCCGCCGTCGGCGAAGACCGCGCCGGCCCGCTGCGCCACCGTCCTGAGCTGGATGCCGGGAGTGATGCTGGGGCGCAACGGACTGTTCACCGCCGGTCACCTCCTCTGTGCCGCCGGAGAGACACCCTACCCAGCGAAGGCCTCAGACCGTCTCAGACGGCTTCCAGCGTCAGCGGACTGGCGGGTGGAGACAGCGGCACGTTCTCACGTTGCAGCAGCCAGCCGGCGATGTTGTGGAACAGCGGGGCGGCGGAGTGACCAGGTGTGCCGTCGGCGTTGCGCGACGGGGCGTCGAGCATGATGCCGATGACGTAGCGAGGGTCGTCGGAGGGTGCCATTCCCGCGAAGGTGATCCAGTAGACATTCTCGTAGTAGCAACCACAGGCCGGGTTGATCTGCTGGGCGGTGCCGGTCTTGCCGGCAACCTGGTAGCCCTCCACGGCCGCGGCCGGGCCGGTGCCCTGCTGCACACCGGTCGGGTCGCGCTGCACCACGGCCCGCAGCATCTCGCGCACCGTCCGGGCGGTATCGGCGGACACCACCTGGATGCCCTCGGGTCGGCGTTCCTCGGTGCGCGAGCCGTCCGGTCCGATCGTGGCCTTGACGATCCGAGGTGGAATGCGGACCCCGTCATTGGCGATCGTCTGGTACATGGCAGCCATCTGCAGCAGGGTCATCGACAGTCCCTGCCCGATGGGAAGGTTGGAGAATGTGCTGCCCGACCACTGGTCGATCGGCGGCACGATGCCGGCGCTCTCCCCGGGCAGACCGACGCCGGTGCGCTGACCCAGACCGAACTTGCCGAGCAGCTCGTAGAACCGTTCGGGTCCGAGCCGCTGAGCCAGCATCAGGGTTCCCACGTTGGAGGACTTCCCGAAGACTCCGGTCGTGGTGTACGGCGCGACGCCGTGGCCCCAGGCGTCCTTGATCGTGACACCTCCCATGCCGATCGTTCCCGGGACCGACAACACCTCGTCGGGGTTCGACAGCCCGTATTCGATAATCCCGGCGGCCGTGACGATCTTGTTCACCGAACCCGGCTCGAAAGGCGACGAGACCGGGAGGTTGCCGATCTGCCGGTCAGCCTGGCGTCCGATGTCCTGGGAGGGGTCGAAGGTGTTGTCGTTGGCCATCGCCAGCACCTCGCCGGTCTTGGCATCGAGCACCACCGCTGATGCGTTCCGGGCGCCGGAGGCGTCCTTGGCCAGCTGCACCTGCTGCTGGACGTAGAACTGGATATCGTCGTCGAGGGTCAGCTGGAGGGTCGATCCGTTCACCGCGTCATGCCGGTTGCGGTAGCTGCCGGGGATGACCACCCCGTCGGAACCGCGGTCATAGGTCACTGATCCGTCGGTGCCGGCCAACACCGAGTCCATCGAGTCCTCCAGGCCGAGCAGGCCGTGACCGTCCCAGTCGATACCGCCCACCACGTTTGCGGCCAGTGAGCCACCCGGATACTGGCGGATGTCCTGACGTTCGGACCCGACCTCGGGAAACTTCTTTGAAATCGCCGCGGCGACCGCCGGGTCCACCGAGCGAGCCAGATAGACGAAGGGCTCGTTACTGCGCAGCTTCCTCAGAAGGGTCTTGACGTCGGGGGTGTTGTTGAGCTTGCCGGCGATATCGCGGGCGATATCGGAGAGGCGCTGATCCGGATCCGGTGCGGTCGACGTCTTCTGCCTGGCCTCGGCGAGCTCTTTGCGCACCTTGACCGGCTGGAACGTCAGTGCGCGCGCCTCGGTGGTGAACGCGAGCTTGTTGAAATTCCGGTCGACGATGCTGCCACGCACCGCCTTTTCGACGTCAGTGACCTTCAACTGCCCGGCCGCTTGGGTGCGGAGCGCGGCAGCCGAAGGAACCTGCAGGTTGAAAAGCTGCGCTGCGGCCGCCAGCAGTGCGATCGCGATGACGACGTTGCCCACCCGGTAGCGGTACACGAACGACGAACTCGTCGAGCCACCTTCGTACGCGGTGCGGACGCGGCGCGCCGTGGCGGGCCGGCCCGGTCCGGTCACCGTCGACTCGGCCTGGTGGGGCCGACCCCGCCGTTGGTTCCCCGGCCGCGGAGCCCTGCTCACTGCCCGGCCCCGGGCGCGAGTGGCGGCGGAGCTCCCGGCGCCGGAGGCGGCACCAACCCATCCGGTGCCGACGGCGGCACGAATCCTTCCGGTGCCGGGGGCGGCACGAATCCTTCCGGTGCCGGGGGCGGCACGAATCCTTCCGGCTCCAGCGCGGGAATCACGGCATTCGGCGGCAATGCCGGCAGCCCATGGTCAGCGAGGGGCGCTGAGGTGGACGATCCCGGGCCAATCGGCACGACCGGCAGTGACAATCCGGGCGCCCCGGGGAGGGCCGGGAACGCCGGTTCCGCACCCGAGGGAAGCCCGGGCATCGCCGGGATGCCGGCGGGACTGGAAGTGGCGGAAAGATCGTTGGCCGATGGAAGACGCACGGGCACCTCCAGGCCGGGAGCACCGGGCGCACCGGGAATCGCGACGCGGACCGGCACCTCGGCGCCGACCGGCGGTGACGGGGGCTTCGGCCGGGCCGGTGGTTTGGGGTCGGGCAGTTTGGTGTTGAGCGGGGGTGGCGGTACGCCCTCGGCGGGTTTGGGCTGGCCGATCACGACCCAGTTGCCGGCCGGATCCTGAACCAGGTGAGCGGTGTCCTTGGACGGAATCATGCCCAGGTTGCGTGCGGCTTCCGCCAGGGCCGGGGCTGACTCAGCCTGCAGAACGTCTCGTTCGAGCGCTTCTTTCTGCTGGACCAGCGCTTCGTTGAGCGCGCGGGCGGCGCCGATCTCATAGGAGCGCCCAGCGGCGTCGGTCGACAGCCACAGCGTGAACCCCAGGCCCAGGCCCAGCGACCCGATGACGAGCACGACAAAAGGAACTCGAGCCAGCAGCGCCTGCGGACGCAGGTCGACTCCGACGAGGCGGGCAACAAGACGGTCCCACACCCGCTCGCGCAGGCGAGCGCGCAACCGTTCCCGCAGAGGTGGACGGATGACTTTGGGAGCCTTTGCCTTCCGGGCCTTCGCGCGGGCCTTCGCCTGCGTAGCGTTCTTGGCTCTGGTGGGTACGTCGACCGGGCGCGCTACCGGTGCGGTCTGCGGGCCGCGTCGCACCGATCCCGGCTCGTGTGGGCGACGGGCATCCCGGCGGGTCTCACGGCGACCTTCCGAAGGCCGCCCGGAGCGCTGCCGACCAGGCCGCGCGGCCCCCGGATCGGCGCGGTGCGGCCGCTCCGGAGCGTCGGCGACTCGCCGCCTCGCCGCCGGCGCGCGCTTCGGTCCGCTCCCCTGTGTCGATGTGCGGCCGGCCTTCATCGGATGCCCTCTCGGTTCGGGGTCAACGGGAGGACGCGCTCAACGGCGCGCAGGCGGACCGGAGCGCTCCGCGGGTTACCGCTGATCTCCGCTTCGGAGGCACGCTCTGCTCCACGGGTGAGTGCGGTGAACTTCGGCTCATGGCCGGGAAGGTCCACCGGCAGGCCCGGCGGGGTCCCCGAGGCCGTCGCGGTGGCGAACGTCGTCTTGACGATGCGGTCCTCCAGCGACTGATACGCCATCACGACCATGCGCCCACCTGGCCGCAGCGCGGACAGGGCTGCCGGTAACGCGGCGGTAAGGCAGTCGAGCTCGGCGTTGACCGCGATCCGCAGTGCTTGGAAGGTCCGCTTGGCAGGGTGCCCTCCGGTCCGGCGCGCCGGAGCGGGTATCGCATCGTAGATCAATGCCACCAGGTCGCCGGTGCGGGCGAAGGGTGTGCGCTGGCGCCTCTGGACGATCATCGCGGCGATCCGGGAGGCGAACTTTTCCTCGCCGAAACGGCGCAGAATATCGGTCAAGTCGCGGCGGTCATAGGTGTTGAGCACCACCGCTGCCGTCAGCGGGGCATCAGGATCCATCCGCATGTCCAGCGGCGCGTCGGCGGAGTAGGAGAAACCGCGCTGCGGCTGGTCGAGCTGCATCGAGGACACCCCGAGGTCGAAGAGGATGCCGTCGACGGACTCTCGCGCCGAGAGCCCGCCAGCTTCGACTGCCGTGCCGATTCCGTCATACCGGTCGCGGACAGGTGTCACCCGGTCGCCGAAACGGGACAACCGGCGTCCCGCGATCGCCAGCGCGTTCGGGTCACGATCGAGACCGATCAGCCGCAAACCAGGAAAAGCCTCGAGGAAGCGTTCCGCATGACCACCGGCCCCGAGGGTGGCGTCGACCAGGATGGCGCCGGAGCCGTCGCGGTGATGACGGGTCAGCGCGGGAGCGAGAAGTTCGACACATCTGTCGACCAGCACGGGAACGTGTCCGTACCCACCGGTCCCGGCTGCTGCATCAACCACGGCCGAACCTCCGAGCGGATGGACGGCCCCTGCACCGAGGTCCCTGACCGAATTCGCGAACCTGGCGTCGGGGAAGTACGCCAGGGTCGGTTCGGGCAGAGACCACGCTGCACGGGCACGTGGCGTGACCACGGGATCAGATGATGTGACTGAGGGCTTCATCGCTGGCCGCGGAGAAGTTCTCTTCGTGGGTCTGCTGGTAGTCGTTCCAGGCACCGGAATCCCAGATCTCCAGGAAATCCACCGCTCCGATCACCACGCAATCCTTGGATAGGTTCGCGTAGCGCCGGTGGTCGGCGGACAGGGTGATCCGGCCCTGCGCGTCGGGGTGCTGCTCATCGGTCCCGGCGGCCAGGTTGCGCAGGAACGCGCGGGCTTCCGGGTTGCTGCGGGACGTCGCGGCCGCCCGGCGCGCCAACTGCTCGAACGCCGCACGCGGGTACACCGCGAGGCTGTGGTCCTGACTCTTGGTGA
>JAGQTS010000052.1 GCA_020438895.1 Mycobacterium sp. | reverse complement strand
CCGACATGGGCGGCGGGATCGCCGGTGCAATACCAGTGCAGGTCCGCTCCGCCCTCGCCCCATCCGCGTCGGTCGTATTCGGTGATGGTGGTCTTGAGGATCTCGCTGCCGTCGGGCCGGGTGACCCACTCCTGGGTGCGGCGTATCGGGAGCTGCCAGCAGACGTCGGGCTTCATGGTCAACGGCTCGACACCGAGCGCGACGGCCTTGCTGTGCAGAGCGCATCCAATGCCGCCGGCGAACCCTGGTCGATTCAGAAAAATGCAGGCCCCCTTGTACTTCCGGGTTCGCAGACTCGGCTTGTCGTCGTATTCGTCCAGCTCGAGGTAGCCCTTGGGGCCCAGGCCCTTGTCGCGAAACTGCCAGTCGGCCTCGGTCAGCGATGTGACGGCATCGTCCAGTCGGGCACGGTCGTCGTCATCGGACAGGAACGCTCCGTGCGAGCAGCAGCCGTCATCCGGCCGACCTTCCACCGTCCCTTGACAGGCCGGGGTTCCGAAGACGCAAGTCCACCGCGACAGCAGCCAGGTGAGGTCGGCGGCGATCAGGTGTTCGGGGTTGGCGGGGTCGTAGAACTCGACCCACTCGCGGGGGAAGTCCAGCTCGACTTCGCCGGGATGCCTGCCTGCCATGAATCCACACCGTAGACGCGCGAGGCCACACGCGCGCGGGCCGGGCCGCGCTAGGTTGTTGTGCGTGAGACTGGGCGTGCTCGACGTGGGTAGCAACACGGTGCATCTGCTGGTGGTCGACGCTCACCGGGGAGGGCATCCGACGCCGATGAGTTCCACCAAAGCCGCCCTCCGACTGGCCGAGGCGATTGACGACTCCGGCAAGCTCATCCGCCGTGGCGCCGACAGGCTCGTCGAGACCGTCGACGAGTTCGCCAAGATCGCCCGCAGTTCAGGGTGCTCGGATCTGCTGGCCTTCGCCACCTCGGCGGTTCGTGATGCGCGCAACTCCGACGAAGTGTTGGCGCGGGTGCGTTCCGAGACCGGGGTGGATCTGAAGGTGCTACCCGGACCCGATGAGTCCAGGCTGACGTTCTTGGCGGTCCGGCGCTGGTATGGCTGGAGCGCGGGCCGGATCACCAACCTCGACATCGGTGGCGGATCGCTGGAGATGTCCACCGGACTCGATGAGGCGCCGGAGGTCGCGTTGTCGTTGCCGTTGGGGGCGGGCCGGCTGACCCGGGAGTGGCTGCCCGAGGATCCGCCGAGTCGCCGCCGGGTGGCGATGCTGCGGGACTGGCTGGACACCGAACTCGCCGGGGCAGCCAAGGAGATGCTTCAGGCCGGTTCGCCAGATCTTGCGGTCGGCACCTCGAAGACCTTCCGCTCGCTGGCCCGACTGACCGGGGCGGCCCCATCGGCGGCGGGCCCGGGGGTGAAACGCATCCTTACCGCGAGCGGGTTGCGGCAAGTCATCGCCTTCATCTCTAGGATGACGACGGCGGACCGCGCCGAACTGGAAGGGGTGAGCGCCGAGCGTGCGCCACAAATCGTGGCCGGTGCCCTGGTGGCGGAAGCGGCGATGCGAGCACTGGGGCTGGAATCGCTGGATATCTGTCCGTGGGCGCTACGTGAAGGCGTCATTCTGCGCCGGCTCGACAGCGAGGCCGACGGCACCGTGATGTGAGAGGCGACAGATGAGTTCAGACACCGACGACGACGGCCAGCACACCCGGCCGATCTCGGTGGCCGAGTTACTGGCCCGAAACGGCACGATCGGCGCGCCACCGGTGGGCGGCCGCCGTCGGCGCCGCCGGGGAAACGCCGCCGCGGTGACCGTCGCCGAACTGACTGGCGAGATTCCGGTGATTCGCGACGAGCCCCAGGTCGCCGAGAAGGTCGTCGAGGCCGAACCTGCCGAACCTGAGGTCTCCGACGCGACGGGCGGCGCGCCGCCGGAGTCGGGTTCTGAGGACGGGCAACCGGACGGGACGGACACGCCGCCCGGGTCCGATTCGGATCCTGAGCGTGATTCCACCGCGGACGGTGCCGAGCCTGAGCCGGAACCCGAGCCCGGGACCGACCTCGAGTCCGGGTCCGACCTCGAGTCCGGCGCTGGGTCCGACCTCGAGTCCGGCGCTGGGTCCGAACTCGAGTCCGAATCCGAGTCCGGCGCAGGGGCCGACTCTGACTCCGATCTCGAGCCTGACCTCGATTCCGATCTCGAGCCTGATACTGAGCGGCAAGCCGGCCAGGCCGGCGAACCCGAACCGGAGGCGGCCACCGATGCGCTGCCGGAGCAGGAGTCTGCGGCCCCGGTGCCGCCCGGGTCGAGCGGCACCGGCGCGATGGACTCGGTCGTTGAACCCGGTGCGGCCCGGCCGTCGGGTTCCGCTCCGCCGCGTTCCAGCGACCCCCGTCCGCACCGCAGCGGCGGTCCCGAGCGCAGTTACGACCCCCGGCCACAGCGCCGTGCCTCCGGGGCCGAGCAGATGTCCTTCGACCCCGTCGACGAGACGGTCGACATCGCCGAACTGGTTGGTGACCAGGACGCTGAACAGGAGAAGCTGCGCTCCTACCTGACATCGTCCGGCGGGGCGCTGTTCAGCGGTGAGACGGTGGCCGACGACCTCGCGCGCCGGGGCGGCGGGTCGGAATCGCAGGCGGCTGCGACGGCCCCCGCGCCGGCCAAGCGCTCCGGCGGACGGCTGGCCGCGATTCGCCGCGCGCTGATCGCGGTCGCGCAGTCGGTGCTGTCCGTTGCCTTCGGCGCCGGTCTGTTCGTGGCCTTCGATCAGTTATGGCGTTGGAACACCCTTGTGGCGCTCGTGCTTTCGGTGCTGGTGATTCTGGGGCTGGTCATCGCCGTGCGGGTTCTCCGAAAAACCGAGGACATCGCCAGCACGCTGATCGCGGTCGCAGTCGGTGCACTCGTGACACTCGGCCCCCTGGCCCTGCTGCAGTCCTACGGCTGACCTGCCCGGTGCGTCCAGCGATCAAGGTCGGCCTGTCCACGGCCTCGGTGTACCCGCTGCGAACCGAGGCCGCGTTCCAGTGTGCCGCCGAATTGGGTTATGACGGCGTCGAACTCATGGTGTGGTCGGAACCGGTCAGCCAGGACGTGAGTGCGGTGGCCGCGTTGTCTCGCCGCTACGACATGCCGGTGCTGTCGGTACACGCACCGTGTCTGCTGATCTCGCAGCGGGTGTGGGGTTCGGATCCGATCGCCAAGCTCAACCGCAGCGTGCAGGCGGCCGAACGGCTGGGCGCTGCCACCGTCGTGGTGCACCCGCCGTTCCGCTGGCAGCGGCGCTACGCCGAGGGTTTCACCGATCAGGTGGCCGCCCTGGAGGAGCGCAGTGATGTCCAGGTTGCGGTGGAGAACATGTTTCCGTTCCGGGCCGATCGGTTTTTCGGCTCGGGGCAGCCTTCCATCGAGCGGATGCGTCGCCGCGGCGGGCGGCCCGGGGCGGGTGTGTCGGCCTTCGCGCCGTCCTACGATCCGCTGGACGGCGGCCATGCGCACTACACTCTCGACCTCTCGCATACCGCCACCGCCGGCACCGATGCGCTGGATATGGCGCGGCGGATGGGCGACGGACTGGTGCACCTGCACCTCTGCGATGGCAACGGCGCCTCGACCGACGAACACCTGGTTCCGGGACGGGGTACCCAGCCGACGGTGGAGGTGTGCGAGATGCTGGCAGGCGGAGCCTTCGCCGGCCAGGTGATTCTGGAAGTCACCACCTCTGCGGCCCGGACCAAGGCCGAGCGCGATGAGCTGCTGACCGAGTCCCTGCAGTTCGCCCGAACTCACCTGCTGCGGTGAAACGGGAATCCATGACGCCACGGTTTTCCGACGCGATGACCCTGCTCCCGGGCCGGGTGGAGAACGGGACGACGGACTTCGCGGCTGATCTGGGTGCGGATTGGACGATCGGGCCCAAGGTGCACGGCGGGGTGATGGTCGCCTTGTGCGCCAAGGCCGCCCGGGCGGGATACCGCACCGACGCGTCCGGGGCCGACGGCGCCCATCCGGTCGGGGTGTCCGCGAACTTCCTGTCCGCGCCCGATCCCGGTCCGGTTCGGCTTCGAACCACGGTCCGCAAGCGGGGACGGCGGATCGGTCTTGTCGATGTCGAACTGATGCAGGGGCAGCGGGCATGCGTGCATGCCGTCGTCACCCTTGGCGTACCCGAGCACGATGCGGTGCCGCTGTACAGCGACGGAACGGTGGCCGCGCTGATGGCCGCGCAGCCGCCCGCCGGAATTGCCCCGATCGGCCCGGGTCACCCGGGGGCTGAGATCAACCACCTGACCCGTGGCTGCGATATCCGTCCGGACGTCGCCCGAGATTCCGATGACGGCCGAAGCCCGCAGTTCCGGATCTGGGTACGGCCCCGCGACGGCGTCGTCGACGAACTGTTCGCCCTGATGTGTGGGGACATCTCGCTGCCGGTGCCTTACGCAGTCGGCCGGCGGGGCTGGGCCCCCACCGTCCAATTGACCGCCTACCTGCGTGCATTGCCCGTCGACGGGTGGCTGCGGGTGTTGTGCACGACCTCCCAGATCGGCCAGGACTGGTTCGACGAGGACCACATCGTGGTCGACAGTTCAGGGCGAATCGTGGTGCAAACCAGGCAGTTGGCATTGGTCCCCACTGGGTAGGGTGGTCGACCATGTCAAGAATCGCGATCATTGGCGGCGGCAGCATGGGGGAGGCACTCCTGTCCGGCCTGCTCCGTTCCGGACATCAGGTCAAGGACCTGGTGGTCGCCGAACGGGCCCCCCAACGGGGTGCCTATATCGCCGAGACGTACGGGGTCCGGGTCGCCGGGGTGCGGGACGCCGTCGAGAGTGCCGGTCAGGTGCTGGTGGCGGTCAAGCCCGCCGACGTCGAGGCCGTCATCGCCGAGATCAGCGATGCCTCCGCCCACGCCGACGACGGCGCCGTCGAGCAGGTACTTGTCAGCGTGGTTGCCGGCGTGACCACCGCCTACGTCGAGTCCCGGCTTCCTGCCGGTTCGCCCGTGATCCGGGTGATGCCCAACGCGCCCGCGCTGGTCGGGGCCGGCGTCAGCGCGCTGGCCAAGGGACGCTTCGTCACCGATGAGCAACTGGCGAGCGTGGCCCGGCTGTTCGAATGCGTGGGCGGCGTGCTGACCGTATCGGAAACCCAGCTCGACGCGGTCACCGCCGTGTCGGGTTCGGGTCCGGCCTACTTCTTTCTGTTCGTTGAGGCGTTGGTCGACGCCGCCGTGGCGATCGGGCTGGCTCGACCCGTGGCCACCGAACTTGCCGTGCAGACCATGGCCGGCGCGGCCGCCATGCTGCTCGAACGGCTCCCCGAGCCGGGCAGCCCGACCTCGTCGGTCCCGGACACCAGTGCCGCGCAGTTGCGGGCCATGGTCACCTCGCCTGGCGGAACAACTGCAGCTGGTCTGCGGGAACTGGAGCGACGGGGGCTCCGGGCGGCGGTTGCCGACGCTGTGGAAGCCGCCAAAACCCGCTCTGAGCAGCTCGGAATTACATCAGAGTAGTTCAAGGAATTTCTGAGGGAATAACAAACACCCGTCGCAGTAACCCCAGTGGCCACGCTATTCTCCTCGTGTATGCACGGGTGGGTGCCAGCGGTGGGGAAGCCGCTGGAACTGCCCGTGCCCGACGGAATGGGTTGCGATGACGTCTATGAACGGACGGGATTCCGCTGGCGCGAAGCCGGCCCGAGACTCCGGCGCGGCCGACTCGGCACCCGCCGCTAAAACACAGTTCCTCACCGTCGCCGAGGTGGCGGCTTTGATGCGGGTGAGCAAGATGACGGTGTACAGGCTGGTGCACAACGGTGAACTGCCCGCCGTACGAGTGGGCCGGTCCTTCCGCGTGCACGCCAAAGCCGTGCACGATCTGCTGGAATCGTCGTATTTCGACGCCGGATGACGGCAGACCCTGCTCCCGCTTAGGGGTTTCGGCACGGCCTTGGGTAAGGTTGCGGGGTCGTAAAACCAAGGTAGGTAGCGGAGTTCATGGGTTCAGTCATCAAGAAGCGGCGTAAGCGAATGTCCAAGAAGAAGCATCGCAAGCTGTTGCGTCGCACTCGGGTGCAGCGCAGAAAACTCGGTAAGTAGCGCCCCGCGTGCAGCGTTAGGCTGTGCGCATGCAACCCGGTGGCTCTGGAGGCGGATCTGGATCGGATGCCCAGCAGCACCCCAGGGTGGTGCTGGTCACCGGTGCCTGCCGCTTTCTCGGTGCGTACCTGACGGCCCGGCTCGCGCAGAACCCACTGATCGAGAATGTGATCGCCGTCGACGCGATCGCGCCGAGCAAGGATCTTCAGCGTCGGATGGGCCGTGCCGAATTCGTGCGGGCCGATATTCGCAATCCGTTCATCGCCAAGGTGATCCGCAACAGCGACGTCGACACCGTGGTACATGCTGCGGCGGCTTCCTACACGCCCCGTTCCGGTGGCCGGGCCACCCTCAAGGAACTCAACGTCATGGGCGCCATGCAGTTGTTCGCGGCCTGTCAGAAGACGCCGTCGGTCCGGCGGGTGATCCTGAAGTCGACCTCCGAGATCTACGGGGCGGATCCGCACGACCCGGTGGTGCACACCGAGGACAGCAGCAGCCGTCGGCCGCCGGGGGAGGGCTTCGCCCGCGACAGCATCGACATCGAGGGGTACGCACGCGGTCTGGGCCGGCGGCGCCCCGATATCGCGGTGACGATCCTGCGGCTGGCGAACATGATCGGTCCGGCGATGGACACCGCGTTGTCCCGCTATCTGTCTGGACCCGTCGTCCCGACCGTGTTCGGCCATGACGCCCGTCTGCAGCTACTGCACGAGCAGGACGCCCTCGGCGCCCTGGAGTGGGCCACCATGGTGGGCCGGGCGGGCACCTTCAACATCGGAGCCGATGGCGTCATCATGATGTCGCAGGCCATCCGCCGAGCCGGACGGCTGGCGTTGCCGGTCCCGTCGTTCTGGGTGAAGATCGTGGATTCGGCACGCAGGGCGACGATGAACAGCGAACTGAACCGCGACCAACTGGCCTACTTGAGTTACGGCCGGGTGATGGATACCACACGGATGCGCGCCGAATTGGGTTTTGAGCCGAAATGGACCACCATGGGTGCCTTCGACGACTTCGTTCGCGGCCGAGGTCTGCTGCCGATCATCGATCCGAAGTGGGTAGGCTCGGTCGGAAGTCGCGCTGTCGCATTGGCGCAGCGATGCGAAGCCAAGGGGGTGTGACATGACGGGTGACAAGGCGAAAGTAATTCCGCTGCACAGTGATCCGGCTCGATCGGTGAGTCGGGGAAAGGCGCGGGCAACTCGGACACCGAGTGGTTCAGCCGCGGAGATCGCCGATGTCATCCGGGAGTTCGAAACCCGTCGCGCGGGTCCGGTCGAGCCGGCCCTCGGTGAATTGGCTCAGCGCATCGCCGGTGCGGCGGCCTTCTTGCGACGCCGCATTACCGGTGACTACACGGTCGACGAATTCGGCTTCGATCCGCAGTACAACGAAGCCGTCGTCATGCCGGTGCTGCGGTTCTTTCACGACACCTGGTTCCGGGTCGAGGTCAGCGGCGTCGACAACATCCCGGACAGCGGTCCGGCGCTGATCGTCGCCAACCACGCGGGCACCCTGCCGTTCGACGGCGCGATGCTCTCCGTCGCCGTGCATGACCATCACCCGCAGCGGCGCGACGTGCGCCTGCTGGCGGCCGACATGCTCTTCGACATGCCCGTCGTGGGCCCGATGGCACGCAAGGCGGGTCACACCCTGGCCTGCAATGTCGATGCCAACCGGCTGCTGGCGGCCGGGGAGCTGACCGGAGTGTTCCCGGAGGGCTTCAAGGGCATCGGCAAGAACTTCCGGGATCGCTACAAGTTGCAGCGTTTCGGTCGTGGGGGCTTCGTGGCGGCGGCATTGCGCACCAGGGCCCCGATCATTCCGTGCTCGATCGTGGGTTCGGAGGAGATCTACCCGATGCTGGCCGACATGAAGTTGCTGGCACGCGTTCTGGGAATGCCGTACTTTCCGATCACACCGCTGTTCCCGCTGGCCGGACCGGTTGGGCTGGTCCCGCTCCCGTCGAAATGGCACATCGCGTTCGGCGAGCCGATCGACACCGCTGCATTCGAGGACGGTGCCGCCGACGATCCGATGGTCACCTTCGAGGTGACCGATCAGGTCCGCGAGACGATTCAGCAGACGCTGTTCACGTTGCTGGGCCAGCGCCGCAGTACGTTCCTGGGGTGACGGTCAGGTCCGCCGGCCCATCGCCGCTGCCGCGATCGCCGCGATCTGCGCATTGTCCTCGGCCGCACCGGCGGACTCGCCGATCATCGTGACCACGGTGGTCATCACCGGAGCGCCGTCGCCGTCGGTGATCTCGCTGCGCAACTCGCTGATCACGGTGCCGTGGGACTCGATCACCGAGTCCAGCCAGGAGTCGAAGTACAACTTGTCGCCGGCGCAGATCGGCCGGTGGTAGGTGATCTTCTGGTCGCGGTGGATCACCCGGGCCAGATTGATGCCGACGTCGAAGTTCCGGAAGATATCGAGCTGCACCTGCCGCCCCGGAATGGCGATGAAGGTCAGGGGAGCGACGACGTCAGGATATCCGGCAGCCTGCGCGGCTTCCTCGTCGTAGTGCAGGGGATCATCGGACTGGATCGCCTTGGCGTATTCACGGATCTTCTCGCGACCCACCAGATAGTAATCCGGGTAGCGGTAGTGCGTGCCGATGATGTCGCTGGCGAAGGACATTCGGGGAGCTTAGCAAGGGCTTATCCGGTTTCGTGCCGGCGTGACGCGGCGGCGGCAAGCGCTCCGCCGACCGCGCCCAGAGCCAGCGCGGACGGCACCCCGATCTTTGCTGCCTTGCGGGCGGTGCGGAAATCCTTTACTTCCCAACCGCGTTCACGGGCCACGTCGCGCAGCTTGCCATCGGGGTTGACGGCAACGGCGGTGCCGACCAGTGACAGCATCGGAACGTCGTTGATGCTGTCGGAGTAGGCGGTGCATCGGCGTAGGTTGAGGCCTTCCCGGATGGCCAGCGCCCGCACCGCGTGGGCCTTGCCAGGGCCGTGCAGGATGTCGCCGACCAGTCGGCCGGTGAAGACACCGTCGACGGACTCCGCGACGGTGCCCAGCGCCCCGGTCAGGCCGAGCCGCTGGGCAATGATCCTGGCCAGTTCGTAGGGTGTGGCGGTGACCAGCCACACCTGCTGGCCGGCGTCGAGGTGCGCCTGCGCCAGAGCCCGGGTTCCCGGCCAGATCTTTGCGGCGATGATCTCGTCGTAGATCTCCTCGCCGAGTTCGCTGATCTCCGCCGTTGAGCGACCCTCGATGAACTCCAGCGCCTTGCGCCGCCCCTGGGCGACGTCGTCGCTGTTCTCCCGGCCGGTGAGCTGGAACTTTGCCTGCGCGTAGATGAAGTTCCAGACGTCGGAGTACTGGAAATACTTGCGGGCGGCCAGGCCGCGGCCGAAGTGCACCAGTGAGGACCCCTGGACCAGGGTGTTGTCGACGTCGAAGAACGCCGCAGCCGTCAGATCCGTGGGCGGCGGGCCGGCCGCCAGGCCCTCGACGGCCGCTTCGGCGCTGGCCTGCCCCGGATCCATGGCATCAGAGTATCGCCAGGGCCCCGCCGTTGCCTGGACGTCGGATGTCACACTGGTCACCCGTGAGCCGCCACCATGTCGAACTGCTCAGCCGCGCCGGGTGCGGTATCTGTGTACGGGTCCATGACCGGCTGGCCGAACTTGCCACCGAACTGGGTTTCGACCTGTCCACCGTCGACGTCGACGCCGTGGCGGCGGCCGGCGACCCCGCACTGCGGGCCGAATACGGTGACCGTCTTCCCGTGGTCCTGCTCGACGGCAGAGAGCACAGCTACTGGGACATCGACGAGCCGCGATTGCGGTCCGACGTCACAAAGCGGTGAAGCCGCCGACCAATTTGGTGAGCCCGCTGCGAACCGCCTACCGTAACGAGTAGTTTCACACTCTGAACTCATGGTTTGAGGGGAGCGGCAGGTGATCGCGCAGTGAGCGTCCTCTTGTTCGGAGTGTCTCACCGCAGTGCCCCGGTTCCGGTTCTCGAACGGCTGTCCACCGACGAGTCCGACCAGGTCAAGCTGGTGCAGCACGTACTGCAGTCACCGCTGGTGACTGAGGCGATGATGTTGTCGACCTGCAACCGTGTCGAGGTGTACGCGGTCGTCGAGGCCTTCCACGGGGGACTTTCGGCGATCGGCCAGGTGCTGGCTGAACACTCCGGCATGTCGATGGGCGAGATCACCAAACACGCCTACGTCCGCTACAGCGAGGCCGCCGTGGAGCACTTGTTCGCGGTGGCCAGCGGCTTGGACAGTGCCGTGCTGGGCGAACAACAGGTGCTGGGTCAGGTGCGGCGTGCCTACGCCACCGCAGAGGCCAACCGGACGGTCGGCCGGGTGCTGCATGATCTCTCTCAGCGGGCACTGGCGGTCGGCAAGCGGGTGCATTCGGAGACCTCCATCGACGCCGCCGGGGCGAGTGTGGTTTCGGTCGCGCTGGATATCGCCTCTCAACGCCTCTCCGGTATCGCCGGCCGCACCGCCACCGTCATCGGCGCAGGCTCGATGGGCGGGCTGTCGGCGGCTCACCTGGTGCGGGCCGGCGTCGGCGAGGTTCACGTTGTGAACCGGTCGCTGGCGCGTGCCGAGCGATTGGCGCGCAACATTTCCGCGCTGGGTGTTCCGGCCCGGGCCGTGGCACTGGAGGACCTGCCCACCGCCCTGGCCGCCGCGGATGTGGTGATCAGCTGCACCGGCGCTGTGCGGCCGGTGGTCTCGCTGGCGGATGTGCACCACGCGTTGACCGCTTCCCGTCGGGACGAGTTAGCCGAACCCCTGGTTCTCTGTGATTTGGGCATGCCGCGTGACATCGACCCGGCGGTCGCCGGGCTGCCGGGGGTGTCGGTGGTCGACATGGATCGGGTGCTGGGTGAGCCGTCGGCCCGGACGGCCTCCGCTGACGCCGACGCGGCCCGCCGGATCGTCGCCGCGGAGGTCGCCGCCTACCTGGCGAACCAGCGGATGGCAGAGGTCACCCCGACGGTCACTGCGCTGCGTCAGCGCGCCGCCGATGTGGTGGAGGCCGAACTCCTGCGATTGGAGAATCGACTGCCCGGCCTTGACTCGGCGCAACGCGATGAGGTTGCCCGCGCGGTGCGTCGGGTGGTCGACAAGCTCTTGCACGCTCCCACCGTGCGGGTCAAACAGCTGGCAGGTGCGCCTGGCGGGGATTCCTATGCCGAGGCGTTGCGGGAACTCTTCGAGCTTGACCCGCAGGCGGTGGACGCCGTCGCGGCCGGCGAGTTCCCGATCGGGGAGAACGGCTGATACGACGACTCGATGAGGATTTCACGAGCGAATTAACCAGCGAATTCACCACTGCGCATGGCGACTATTTTCGTGGGCGTCCGATAGCCACACAGGTGTATCCCGAGATCACATCTGGTCGGGACCATTTCAGGCCATTCGATCCGGATCTGCCAGCGAATACTCTGGACGCTGAGACTGAGCGCACTTTTGCCTCCCATGAGGCGCAAAGTCCATTCAGCGCAGCAGGGAAAGCTTTACCTTCCGGAGAGCCACAAATACTCTGGCAAATACGACGAGGATTATCGAGAACAGTGAGTACCGTGACCTTCTCAAGGAACCGTTCGCTGCGTTACTTGCGGCACTGGACCAGGTGACGTGGCCATCGACACCGACGGCCGGATCAGGATCGGCACGCGGGGCAGCCTGCTGGCCACCACACAGGCCGGAGTGATTCGCGATGCATTGATCGCCCGCGGACATCCGGCGGAACTGGTGATCATCAGTACCGAGGGGGACCGCTCCGATCGGCCGGTCGCCGAGATCGGGGTTGGGGTCTTCACCGCGGCCCTGCGGGAGGCCGTTGCCGACGGCCGGGTCGACATGGCCGTGCACTCCTACAAGGATCTGCCGACGGCGCCCGACGTGCGGTTCGTCATCGCCGCGGTGCCGCCGCGGGAGGACCCGCGCGACGCTCTGGTGGCCCGCGACGGCCTTGTGCTCGGGGAGCTTCCGGCGGGCTCGGTCATCGGTACGTCCTCCGTCCGTCGGGCGGCGCAGCTTAGAGCACTGGGTCTCGGTTTGGAAAT
>JAGQTS010000008.1:15651-17511 GCA_020438895.1 Mycobacterium sp. | reverse complement strand
GCGCCAGCCGCATCTGGGTCGAGGGTCGCCACGACGCCGAGCTGCTCGAGCACGTGTGGGGCGACGACCTCCGAGAGCTCGGCATCGTGGTCGAGCCGCTCGGGGGCATCGACGACCTCGTCGCCGAGGTCGGTCGCTTCGGGCCTTCGCCGACCCGTCGCCTCGGCGTGCTGGTCGACCACCTGGTCGCCGGCTCGAAGGAGGCCCGCATCGCCGAGGCTGTCCGCCGTGGTCCCGGCGGGGAGCACACCCTGGTCGTCGGGCACCCGTTCGTCGACATCTGGCAGGCGGTCAAGCCGGCTCGGGTGGGCCTGGCGGGGTGGCCGTCGATACCGCGCAGCGTCGACTGGAAGGCCGGAATCTGCCAGGCGCTGGGTCTGCCCAGCCGGGACCGGGCCGATATCGCCGCGGCGTGGCGACGGATCCGGGGCGCGGTGCGGGACTGGACCGACCTCGAGCCGGAACTGATCGGCCGGGTCGAGGAACTCATCGACTTCGTGACTGTGCCCGATTGACTGTGCCCGATTGACTATGCCCGATTGACTGTGCCCGACCTCGGGATTCCGGGTCGCGGTGGGGTGGCGCTGAGCTAGTCTCGGGCACCGATGAACGACGGGAGTGCCCACCAGTGACGCCGAAACCCGCGCTGTCCCGGTTCGGCGAGCCCCGCGGACTGTTGATCGGCGGCATCGCCGCCGGCGTCGCCGGGGTGATGGCCGATCTTCTCAGCCCGATCTACGCCACGTCGTTCCATAAGGGTTTCGGGCTGACGAACACCGAGGCTGGGTTCCTGGTCACCGCGGCGCTGGGGATGATGGCGGTTTCGGAGTTCGGGCTTGCGCACTCGATCGGGCACCGCAACCTCAAACATGTCACGACCTGGGGGGTCGCGCTGTCGTGTGTCGCGCTGCTCTACATCAGCGAGGTCAGCGACAACGGCTTCTGGTCGTTGTTCGTCGGTATGGCGGTGCTGGGGCTGGGCTGCGGCCTGAGCTTCGTCGCCGGTAACGCAGCCCTGTCCTTTGCCGGCAACAGTGAACGGGCCTTCGGGCTGCTGACGTTCTGGTACATGATCTTTGTCTTCGTGATGATGAGCACGAATCCGGTTCTGCGCCAGATGTATCCGATCGTCTTGCCGTATGCCGCGATGGTGGCGGTGCAGCTGCTGTGCCTTGCCCTGGTGTGGTGGAAGTTGCCGGACACCCAGGAGTTGGCGGCGCAGCGGGCGGCGGCACTGACGGATGGCGCCGGGACGGCGGAGACCCGCGAACTCGCGCTGTTCAGCCCGCTGCCGGTGCTGCTCGGTCTGGCGGTCACGCTGTCCCAGCTCTCGGTGGCGGGCCTGTGGACCTTCGCCCAGGAGCTGGGCGATACCGCCGGATTGTCATCGCAGACAACCGCCACGTTCCTGGGCGTCTCCCAGCTGATCGGCCTGCTCGGCGCCCTGGCTCCGTGGCTGTTGGGTCCGCTGGTCGGCCGCGGCGCCCTGGGAGCAGCGGGTTTCCTGCTGGCCGCTGTCGGGATCCTGATGGTTGGACTGGTGCACACCCCGGCCGGATACATCGCTGGGAACCTCGCGGTCAACCTCGGCTACTGGGTGACGCTGCCGCTGGCCCTCTCGGTCGCCTCCGACCTGGATCGCGACGGGGGGCGCTTGGTCGCGTTCATGCTCGGGATGTCGTCAGTGGGCCTGGCCTTGGGGCCGAGCTTGGCCGGGCCGCTGCTGGGCGGTACCGACACGACGCTGGGTGCCTGGGTATTCGGAGTACTCGGATTGGCCGCGGTGCCGCTGATCATCGCACCGGCGGTGGCCGCCGACCGCGCGGTGCCCCCGCGCTCGGGCTGATTGCGCGGTGCCCC
>JAGQTS010000008.1:2131-15611 GCA_020438895.1 Mycobacterium sp. | reverse complement strand
CCGCGTCAGGCCTGGCCCGATGGGACCCGGTTGCGGCGGGCGGCCAGGATGGCCTCCACTGCCAGCACCACGAGCAGGCTCACCCCAAAGGAGGGGTAGATGACGGCCAGCGCGGTGGCGATCACCCCGACGGCAACGACCGTTCCGCGTGGGGCGATCGCGGGTTGGGGGTCGCCGGGCCGATCTGCAAGGCCGTTGCCGCTCGGGCGCCGTTTCCACCACATGACGGCGGCGGAGGTGACACTGGTCAGCAGGCCCAGGCAGGCCAGCGTGGCCAGGACGCGGGTGACGATCCCGTACTGGGTGCCCATGTGCATGTCAACCGCCCAACTGGTCGCCTGCGCGAGGGCGCCGTCCTGTTCGGCGGTGGCGTTGGCGATGGTCTGGCCGGTGAACTGGTTCACATAGAGGGTGCGCTGCTCGGAGAGCCTCTGCGGCCAGTGATTGACCACCGCGTAACTGCCGTACACCGTCCCCTGCGCTCCTGCGCTGTCCGACGGCGGCACGATCGAATACCCGGGTACCATCTGCTCCGCCCGGGCGATCTCGTTGATGTCGTTGAACCCCAGGGGTTTCGGTGACCCGCCCGGGGCACCTGCGGTCGCCGATGCGTACACCGGATCGTCCTTGTCGGCCCAGGCGATTCGACGGCCCAGACGGTCCAGATCTCCCATGGTCGCCGGCGTCGACGGGGCCTCGATGTCCGCCGACGGGGTGACCGCGGCGGTCACGGCACGCCAGTTCTCCCCCCAGTAACGTGACCAGGTGAGCCCCGAGGCGATGTAGCAGATCAGCACCAGCGACAGCAGAACACCCGTGGTGGCGTGGACATCGCGCCAGCGAACGCGGCCACCCTTGCGCCAGCGGATCCGCACGCGCGGCTTGCCTCGTTCCAGCTCGCGCGGCCACCACAGGTACAGGCCGCTGGCGGCCAGCACCAGCACCCACACCGCCGTCATCTCGATGATCAGGTTGCCGACGCCCACCCGCAGCGATGGATCGGGCTGCGACTCCGGTGAGATCAGATGCCCCAGTGACGGCAGCGAGAGGGTTGGGCCGTCGTTACCGAACAGGCGGTGCACCTGATTGGCCCAGCCCACCAGCCCGTCGAGTTCGCGCCGTTGGCCCAGATAACGGCCGGTGTAGGGGTCGACGAACACCTGGGTGACGTTGCGTTCGCCGATTGCGGGTGGGTCGGTCGCAACGAAGTCGACCCGGGTGGATCGGTCGGCCGCCGCGGACGGTGTCACGGCGTCGAGCACCAGCCCCGGCCCGGCCTGACGGCGCGCCTCGGCAATCTGATCATCGAGGGACACCGCTGCGGATCCGGGGGAGACGACCGTCAGATCGCGGTTCAGCCACAGGTCCAGCGGCTGGGAGTAGAGGATCACGAGTCCGCTGCACGCCAGCACGACCAACGCGGGTGCGGCGAACACTCCCACCCAGAAATGCAATCGCCATATCCGTCGCAGGACAGCCGCGTCACCGCGGCGCTTCTCGCGTTCGATGGTCGTCACAGGATGATTGGTCGTTGGGAACGACCCCGCAGTTCCGGAGGCTTTGCGGTTCGGGCCGCAGTGGGCACCGTCGCTCAGTCGGCTTCCAGGTTCCCACGTACCTCGGCGAGGGTGTCGGGGTCGCACAGCCCGGCCGCACAGGCGAGTTCAGCGGCGGCCGCCGCGTCGGGCACCAGGTGCATCGGGATGCCCTCGTCTCGCAGCGCCGCGGACCGCTCGCGGACCGCCACATTGCGGTCATCGTCGTCGGCGCCGACCTGACGTATCAGGATCAATACCACCCGGCCGGGAAACTCCCTCGCCATCTCCTCGTAGGTCAGGGGATCGCGCTGCCCGCTGTCCCCGACGAGAACGAAGGACATCCCGGGATAGGCCTCGAAAAGCCGTCGGATCGCGGTGCGCTTGTGCTCGGCTCCACTGCGGCGCAGGTAACGCTCGGTGGGCCCCCAATCGGTCAGGAACATCGGTCCCTGCGGGAAGCCACGCAGATCGGTGAATTCGTTCAGCAACGGATAGAACGACCAACTGCCGGTGGACACATAGAAGAAGGTCGGCTCGGGTCGAGGGCGCCCGGATCGGGTCGGCAGGCCGCGGACCAGGCCGCGGTAGAGCGCCGCCATTCCGGGTATCGCTTTGCGTTGGGCAGCCGCCCTCAACACCGTGCGGGCGACCATCGCGATGCCCTCGGTCAGACCGGTGAGCAGAATGGTGTCGTCGATGTCGGAGATCACCAGGAACGGGGACCGCGCGGCCGGTTTGACGACATGACCGCTCCCTGCCGCGGATTCGCCGCCCTCGATCGGAGTGGTGACGGCGTGCACGTCGTGCCAGCCCGCCTTCAACCGGGGCACCGGCAGCGAGAAGGTGGCGAATCCGTGACCGTCGGTTACCTCCTTGGCGCCGTGGGAGCCGATGCGCAGTTCCACCTCGGCACCGACGATGGGAAGCGCGGCGTGCCGCCGCAGGTTGGCCTGCGCGGTGTCCCAGTAGGGGATCCGGCTGTCGCCGGGCAGTTCGGGCACTTCGAGGACCCGGACTCTGACCTTGGCGACATCGCCGGCGGCAACGAAACCGCGGTAGACGACCACCTCCATGCCGCGGAAGGCCCCGGATTCCATCTTCTGTTCGCGCCGTCGCTTGGTGAGCTTGCCCTCGATGCCGGCTACCAGCGCGGCGGTCTCGGGGCTGCGGAGACGGTCGCTGAGTTCCGAGGCGATCCGGCGGGGAAGGCTGGCCATGACACCAGCATGTCAAACGGGGCCGGGGCCAGCCGAGTCAATCGGGGTGCCGGTCACGACCCCGACCGTGGCGGCGGCGGGTTGGCGACCACCGGGAACGGTCCGGTGTGCCCGAGGCGGACCTGGGCGATCTCGTTCACCCGCGTCCGGACCAGCATCCATCCGCCGATGAGCGCCGGGATGATGACCACCAGGCTAGCGATGGTCCAGGTACCGATCGGGTAGTTGAAGCCCATCAACACGAGCACGCTCAGGAGGAACGCCAGCGTCAGGTAACCGGTCCACGGTGAACCCCACATCCGGAACGACGGCCGTTCCATCCTGCCCTGCTCCGACCATCGGTAGAGCTGGAGTTGGCAGGTCACGATGGTGGCCCAGGATGCCAGGATGCCCAGCGAGGCGACGTTGAGCACGATCTCGAAGGCCATCTCCGGGACGACGCCGTTGAGCAGGACACCCAGGAGCCCGACCGAGGCGGTCAGACAGATTCCGCCGTAGGGCACGCCGCGCCGCGACATCCTGCCGGTGAACTTCGGCGCGCTGCCGTTCATCGACATCGAGCGCAGGATCCGCCCGGTGGAGTACAGACCGGCGTTGAGGCTGGAGAACGCCGCGGTCAGCACCACGATGTTCATCACCGTGCCGGCGCCCTCGATACCGATCTTGCTGAAGAACGTCACGAACGGGCTCTCGTCCGCAGAGTACGCGTTGAACGGCAGCAGCAGCGCGAGCAGGAACAGCGAGCCGACGTAGAACAGTGCGATACGGGCGATCACCGAGTTGATCGCCCGGGGCATGACCTTCTCCGGTTCGGCCGTCTCACCGGCCGCGGTCCCGACCAGTTCCACTGCGGCGTAGGCGAAGACCACCCCGGAGGTGACCAGAACCAGCGGCAGGACGCCGACCGGGAACAACCCGCCGGAGTTGGTGATCACCGAGAAACCGGTGGAATGGCCGTCGATGTTGTAGCGGCCGGCCAGGAAGATGGTGCCGGCGACCAGGAAGGCGATCAATGCGACGACTTTGACCAGCGCCGCCCAGAACTCGAACTCACCGAATAGTGCTACCGAGACCATGTTCATGGCGAACACGATGGCCAGCGCGACGAGCGCGATCACCCACTGTGGGATCTCCTCGAACGCCGACCAGAACTTGAAGTACACGGCGATGGCCGTCGAGTCGACGATCGTCGTCATCGCCCAGTTCAGGAAGTACATCCAGCCGGCGACGTAGGCGGACTTCTCGCCGAGGAACTCCCGGGCGTAGGAGACGAACGAACCCGACGACGGCCGGTGCAGGACGAGTTCGCCCATCGCACGCAGGATGAAGAAGACGAACACACCGCACAGCCCGTAGGCCAGGAAAAGGCCCGGGCCGGCGCTGGCCAGCCGGCCGCCCGCGCCGAGGAACAAACCGGTGCCGATGGCCCCGCCGATGGCGATCATCTGCAGTTGTCGCGGCTTGAGGCTCTTGTGGTAGCCGGCGTCCTCGCTGGACAGCGTGTGAGTCGCGCCGCCGGGTTCGGTGGGATCCGAGACTGCGGTCACAGGGCGTCATCCTTTCCGTCATGCGGCGGTTCGGGCATGTCGCGGAAGGTGAAGATGAAGCCGAACACCGCGACCGCCGCCGCGATCGCGTATCCGATGATCGAGTACCAGCCGAAGTGGAGGTAGGCGGTCACCGCGACGATGGCCATGGCAGCGAAGACCAAGCTCATCCCGATCAACGGAGTCTTGGCCTTGAAGTCGACGAAGCGCACGAACTGATGACCTCCCCGGAGAGTGGAAAACCTGTCTGGACAGTAAACAGGCGTGGGCCGGATTACGTCGCGGCAACGAAAAGATCGTTAATCCAGCCGTAACGCGGGTAACGCCGGTTCGCTGCGATGCGACATGCTCGGCGGAGGGGTCGGTCAACATGGTGTTGACACCCACGGCGATCGGAGAGTTCATGAGTGCAGTGACACTGCGGCTGGCGCTGGTGGCGAGCGGGGCGGTGCTCGCCGGCGCCGGACTGCTGGCCGCGGGCCCCGGGACCGGGACGCAGACCGGTATCAGCGCCGACAGCATCGCGGTGCCCCTGGCGCCGACCACCAGCGTCGCGCCGTCGTTCGCGCCGACCGATCCGGTCGACTGCAACGATCCCAATAACGCGATCAACTGCTCCACCCCGCCGCTGGACTCGCCGCTGGTGTCCGGGACCGCCGAGCCGGGTTCGCCCTTCCGGGACTGAAGCCGCGGCCCAGACCCGGCTAGGGTCTGGGCATGGATCGGACAGCCCGGCGCGGCCCCCTGCAATGGACCCTCGCCGTTCCGATCACGGCCTTCGTCGTGCTGGTCGCGACCTGGCTGCACCATGACCACCCGGTGGTGCTCGGGCTGATCGCGGTGTTCATGGGCGGGTCGATCTTCGCCGCCGTGCACCACGCCGAGGTCGTCGCCCACCGCACCGGGGAGCCGTTCGGTTCATTGATCCTCGCGGTCGCAGTCACCGTGATCGAGGTGGGGCTGATCGTCATGCTGATGATCGGTGGCGGCCCGCAGGCGTCGACCTACGCTCGCGACACCGTGTTCGCGGCGGTGATGATCACGTTGAACGGCATCGTGGGGATCAGTCTGCTGGCGGGGGCGCTGCGCCACCGGTTGGTGTCCTTCAACGCCTCCGGGTCGGGGTCGGCTCTGGCGACGGTGGTGACCTTGGCGGGGGTGTGCCTGGTGTTGCCCGGCTTCACCGTCTCCAAGCCCGGTCTGGAGTACTCCTCGGCGCAGTTGGCGTTCGCCGCGGTGGCCTCCCTGGTGCTGTACGTGGGTTTCGTGTTCACCCAGACCGTGCGGCACCGCGATTTCTTCGTGCCGGTCGCCTCCGACCGCTACGGCCGGTTCACCGGCGTGCTCGACGATGACAGTGACCAGCACGCCGACCCCCCGTCGGAGCAAGAGGCCTGGCTGAGCCTGGGGATGTTGCTGCTGTCCCTGATCTCGGTGGTGGGACTGGCGAAACTGCTCTCCGCGACCATCGAGTCGACGGTGTCGGGGCTGGGCCTGCCCTACACCATGGTCGGTGTGGTGATCGCCCTGCTGGTGCTGTCCCCGGAGAGTATGGCGGCCCTCAACAACGCCCGGCGGGACCGGGTGCAGAACAGCCTCAATCTCGCCTACGGGTCGGCCATGGCGTCGATCGGACTGACCATCCCGGTGCTGGCAGTGGCGATGATCTGGCTGCCCGGGTCGCTCACTCTCGGTCTGGAACCGATGCAGATTGTGCTGCTCACCCTGTCGGTGATCGTCTCGATCCTGACCCTGGCGCAGGGACGGGCACTGCTCCTGCAGGGGGTGGTGCACCTGGTGGTGTTGGCTACGTTCATCTTCCTCTCAGCGAAACCTTAGGAAATCGGGTATGGTCGGCTCGCTCCCGGGTTCGGGGGCTGTTGTCGAAAGGAAACCTGGTACATGACCGTCTCACTTCGCCGCCCGCTGATCGCCGGAACCGTCGCTGCGGTGTCCGCCGGCGCTGTCGCCGTGATGCCCGCCGCAAACCCCGACGGCCTCGCGCAGGCTCTGGCACTGTCGAGTTCGGATGTGTCGCTGGCTGCCTGGCATAACCCGATTGATCAGCTTCTCGGCAGCCTGCAGGTGGGGCAGGACTACCTGTTCGGCGCATATTACGATTCGGGTGTCGTGAACTGGCCCTTTGCCGGCTTCGACCAGACCGGCGGCGAGCTTCTCAACGACCTGCTGTTCACCCAGCCGGCCCTGGGTTATTACAGCTATGTCGGCACGTTGCCGGACAACACCGCCAACGCCACACCCATCCAGCGCCAGTTGCAGATCAACTGGTTCGATTACATCAACATCGGCCTGACCGGTCTGATCGGAGCCGGTGCGGCCATCAGCACCGGCGTGTGGGACTACCCGGCGGCGCTGATCGCTGCCGCCGAACTTGCCCTGCAGGGTGACATCGCCGGAGCCTTCACCGTTCTGGTCGACGCGGTGGTCGTTCCCGCGACCGCGGTGGCGGAAAGCCTGGTGGGAGCGGGCGTCTATATCGCCGAGAACGTGGTCGCGCGACTCGGTGCGGTGCTGGAATCGCTGCCGCAGATCATCACCAGCTTCGTGGGCACCGCGGTGGGCGGTGCGACGATCCTGGCAACCAGGTCCATCGACCTGGCCACCACGTGGCTCGGCGAACTGGCCAGCCTGAATCTCGAAGGCGCGTGGAACACCGCCATCGACGGTCTGCTCGGTCCCTCCGGCCTGCCCGGCACGGTGCTGAACCTGCTCATCGGAGCCGGTATCCAGACCGGTCCGATCACCGTTCCGGACGACATTCCGGCCAACTTCGTACCGAGCCTGCGGACGTCGGTCCTCGGCGGGATCTGGACCACGGCAGATGCGCTCTCGACGACCCCACCGCTCTCGGCGGAGGCCCGCTCGGCGTCGCCCGCCTCGGCGGAAACGGTCGAGGTCGCTGCCCCGCGTGCCACGGTTGCCGAGGCCCAGAGCGAAGCTGCCGAGAGCAGTGCGCCCGAGACCGGCGCGGCGGCCGACAACGACGCCGCCGCACCGAGTGACGTCACTGCGACCGACACCGCCGCGGAGGCGCCGGCAGCGAGCCGCGGCGCTGCTCAGGCCAGCGGCAAGGACAGCGCGTCGTCGTCGCGGTCGGAGTCCGGCCCGCGGGCCAAGCGCGCGGCCTCGGCTCGCTGATCGGACCGTCGCCCGCTGCTCGGATGCGGTCGTGGGTCGGCTGATTATTGCTCCGCGGAGTCTGCCGCCCGCGTAGATTCACGGCACGTGAAGACGGAGAACATCAACCACGACTTCCTCGACGGCGTGCTCGACGGTAGCCATGAAGATGTCTACTACCACTTCGGGGTGGGGTCCGCGGATCCCATCATGGCCGCGCTCGGCGATGTGAAGGCCGTCGTCGTGGCCGGCTCCGGCGGTCGGATCAAGGAGTTCGCCGACCGTTGGAGCCGGCTCAACGATGGCGCCGAGGTGGTGGCCTTCCCCAAGGAGGACCGTTTCGTCACCCGGTATGCCGCCGGGGTGTTGTTCGCATCGCACGGTATGGGGATGCCCAGCGCGTCGATCGCGCTGCAGGAATTGCTGCGGATGGTGTTCTTCCTCAAGCAGGGTGACCTCGACGCTCTCGACGAGGTGTTCTGGGCGCGAGTGGGTACCAGTGGCGGTGTGGGATTGCCCGGCGGGACGGTGGTCGTCTCCTCGGAAGGGCTGATGGCCGACCTGAAGCCCTATCGCCTGCTCAGGGGTGCGTCGGGGGAGTACTGGTTCGACGGTCGTTTTCCGGCGGAAACCGTCGAAGCCGTCATCGCCGCCAACTCCGGCGTCGACTTCCCGATCGTCAGTGGAAAGACGGTCGCAGGCAACGAGTTCTTCCTCGAGCAGTTCCGGCTCGACGGGGCGGTGTGCTTCGAAACGACCGAATCGAAGATGACATGGTTGCGCTGGCTGCAGAGCAACGGGGTGGTCAACATCGAGATGGAGGGCGCCATGCTGGCCGGATACCTCAACCACTGGGGTTTCCGGAAATTCGCGATGATCTGTACGACGCTGCTCGATCGGCTCGAGGGTGACCAGGTGACGGCCACACCCGAGCAACTGCATAAGTTCAGCGAGGACTCCGGTGTCGCGCTGTTCAACTACCTGACATCGAGCCTGCTCGGGAACTGAAGGAGATCTCCGACGTGAACACCTACCTGCCGGACTATTCGGCATTGTTCAACCGGGCCAACGAGGCGGTGCGGGCGGCACTCGGGCCGGCTCGGGATGGGATCGACATCCCGAAGGCGCTACGAACCGCCGATACGCTCGCCGGCCGGATCGACCACACGCTGCTCAAGGCCGACGCCACCCTGACCGCGATCGACCAACTCTGTGCCGAGGCTGTCGAGCACAGGTTCGCCTCGGTGTGCGTCAATACCCGCTGGGTGCCGACGGCCGCGGAGCGGCTGTCGGGGTCGGGGGTGATGGTCTGCACGGTTGTCGGGTTCCCCCTGGGGGCCATGACGAGGCTGGCCAAGGCCGAGGAGGCTCGCATCACCGTGGCCGAGGGTGCTGATGAGGTTGACATGGTGATGGACATCGGCGGCGTGCTCTCAGCTGACTATGCCGCGGTCTACGACGACATCCTCGGCGTGGTCGCCGCCGCCCGACCGGCCCCGGTGAAGGTGATCCTGGAGACCAGCATGCTCGACGACCAGCAGAAGGCGATCGCCTGCCTGATCGCGGCGCGAACCGGTGCGGCCTACGTGAAGACATCGACCGGTTTCGGCGGCGGCGGCGCCAACGCCCACGACATCGGATTGATGCGCGCCATGGTCGGAGATGCCCTCGGCGTCAAGGCATCCGGGGCTGTTCGCACCCGTCAGGATGCCCACGCGATGCTGAAGGCCGGTGCCGACCGGATCGGCGCATCCTCCTCGGTGGCGATCGTCACCGGCGCTGAGTCCGGGCCGGGCGGTTACTGACCATGGTCGATGAGACGGTCGATGCGATGGTCGATGCGACGTTGGTCCGGACGGCGCGGGCCTGGCTTGCCGACGATCCCGACCCGGCCACCGTCGCAGAGCTGTCGGCGCTACTGGCCGATGTCGAGGCGGGAAAGCCCGCCGCCGCAGCCGAACTGGCCGACGCGTTCGATGGAACGCTGCAATTCGGTACCGCCGGCCTACGCGGCCGGTTGGGTCCGGGCAGCAACCGGATGAACCGGGTTGTGGTGTCACGCGCGGCTGCCGGCCTGGCCGCATATCTGACAACAGCGGATCGGGCTGCGAACACGAGCGATTCACGCAACCAGCTCAGTGTCGTGATCGGGTACGACGCGCGGCGCAATTCCGATGTCTTCGCCCGTGACACCGCCCAGATCATGGCCGGTGCCGGGATCGCGGCGAAGGTGCTGCCATCGGCTCTGCCGACGCCGGTCCTGGCCTTCGCGATCCGCGAATTGGGTTGCGACGCCGGGGTCATGGTGACCGCGTCACACAACCCACCTGAGGACAACGGCTACAAGGTGTATCTCGGTGACGGCAGTCAGATCGTGTCGCCCGCCGACGCCGAGATCTCGGCGTGCATCGCCGCCGTCGGTCAGGTGGCCGACATCCCGCGCTCCGACGACTTCGAAACCCTTGGCCCTGCGGTGCTGGATGCCTATATCGCCCGTGCGGTGTCGCTCCTCGGTGATGGCCCGCGCACGATCACGGCGGTGTACACCGCCATGCATGGGGTGGGCGGCGAGGTCTTCATGCGGACTGTCGCACGGGCAGGGTTCGGAGCACCGTCGACGGTGGCCGCGCAATTCGACCCCGACGGTCGTTTCCCGACGGTGAGTTTCCCCAACCCCGAGGAGCCTGGGGCGATGGACCTCGCGCTTGCCGACGCGCGGGCGGTGGGGGCAGATGTGATCATCGCCAACGATCCCGATGCCGATCGGTGCGCGGCCGGGATTCCCTGCGACGGCGACTACCGGATGCTCACCGGCGATGAAGTGGGCAGCCTTCTGGGCTGGTGGATCGCCGAGCGCGGCCGCCGTAGCGGCACTCCTGCGCGTGGCGTCTACGCGCAGTCCGTGGTGTCCGGAACCCTGCTCGAACGCATAGCCAGCGATGCCGGATTCGGTTACGCCACCACGCTGACCGGATTCAAGTGGATTTCACGGGTTCCGGACCTGCGGTTCGGATACGAGGAGGCGTTGGGCTATTGCGTGGACCCCGGCGCGGTCAAGGACAAGGACGGCATCACTGCCTCCCTGCTCATCCTGGAGATGGTCGCCGCGCTCAAGGCGGAGGGCAGCGGTCCGCAGGATGTCCTGGATGATCTGGGCCGCAGGCACGGCGTGTACGCAACCGGCCAACTCTCGGTTCGGGTCGCCGACGTCAGCCTCATCACCGATGCGATGGCCCGGTTGCGTGCCGATCCGCCGGCCGCTTTGGCCGGGCGCGCAGTGGAGCGGACCGACGATCTGGGTCAGGGTGTCGACGGGTTGCCGCCCACCGACGGACTGCGCTTCATCTTGCGTGACGCCCGGGTGATCGTGCGCCCCAGCGGCACCGAGCCGAAGTTGAAATGCTATCTGCAGGTGGTCATTCCGGTCACCGGCACGATCGCCGAAAGCCGGGCGGCGGCCGCATCGGCGCTAGGGGAGTTGCGCGATGGAATCGCCGCTGCGCTCGATCTTCCCAGTACTGTCGGTTAGGCGTCCGAATCCGGGCGACCGCTGACCAGGAGGACACCGATGACGACCGGGGAACCCGCCAGCCACACCGCCTCGCTGCTCGACGGCGAGATCGTGGAGGAATCTGACCTGGGTTCGATACGCCGAATCACCGCCGACGACCTCCCGATTCTCCGGGGACTGTCGATCAAGCGGGTCGTGCTCCACCCGGGCGCGATGCGCACCCCGCACTGGCACGCCAATGCCAACGAACTGACCTACTGCGTATCGGGCACCGCGCTGGTGTCCATCCTCGACGACGGCAGCCGGTTCTCCACCTTCGTCGTCACCGCCGGTCAGATGTTCCACGCCGCTTCCGGGTCGTTGCATCACATCGAGAACATCGGCGAGGATGTGGCGGAATTCATCATCGCGTTCCGTCACGAACGCCCCGAGGACTTCGGTTTCGGCGCGAGCCTGGGCGCGTTCTCCGACGCGGTGCTGGGAAACACCTACGATCTTCCGGCCTCCGACATTGCCGGAATCCGGCGCGACACCGCCGATCGTCGACTCGCCGCGCGCGTTGGGGAAGCCGAAGTCCCCGCCAACGCATATCTGAACGACCCGCACAAATTCGATGTCGAAGCCCAGGCTCCCGGGCTGAACTATGTCAGCGGCAGTGCACGTTTCGCCCGTGATCAGTACTGGCCGGCGCTCACGGACATGTCGATGTACTCGTTGCGGATCACCGACGATGGGATGCGCGAACCACATTGGCATCCCGTGACTGCGGAGATGGGGTACGTCCGCCACGGTGAGGCCCGGATGACGGTGATGAATCCGGATGGGAAGTTCGATACCTGGACGATGACGGCAGGTGATGTGTACTTCATCCCGCGCGCCTACCCGCACCACATCGAGAACATCGGCACCGACGAGTGGCACTTCCTGATCTTCTTCGACCAGCCGTTCCCGGCCGACATCGGCTTCCGCGCCTCGGCAAGCGCATACTCGCGGGAAGTGCTGGCCGCGGCGTTCCATACCCACATCGACGATCTGCCGGCATTCCCTTTCACCCCCGCTGACCCGCTGATCGTTCGGCGGGTGAATCCCCTCGACTGAGGCGGACGGGTGTTTATGAGCGGGCCCGACGACACAACCCGGTTTTCCTGGGAATTTCCCTACGCCTGGCCGCGCACGCCGATCCTCGCGCAGAACATCGTGTGCACGTCGCAACCGCTCGCCGCGCAGGCGGGTCTGACGATGCTCGCCGGGGGTGGAAACGCCGTGGACGCTGCAGTGGCGACGGCGATCACGCTCTCGTTGGTCGAACCGGTGTCGAACGGTATCGGCTCAGACGCTTTCGCCGTCATCTGGGATGGCGACCGACTTCACGGACTCAATGCGTCGGGCCGTTCGCCGGCGGCGTGGACTCCGGAGTTCTTCGGCGGTGGAAACGTACCTGTTCTCGGGTGGAACTCGGTAACAGTTCCCGGTGCGGTGTCCGGCTGGGTCGAGATGCACACGAAGTTCGGCAAGCTCCCCTTCGAGCGACTCTTCGAACCGGCAATCGGATACGGCCGCAAGGGTTTTCTCGTCTCACCGATGATCGCTCGGCAGTGGGCCGCGCAGGTGCCTGGATTGAGCGGCCAACCGGGATTTGCGGACGCCTTCCTCCCGGATGGCCGGGCCCCGAGACCCGGTGAGCTCTTCCGTCTGCCCGAACACGCCGCGACCCTGGAGACGATCGCGACGACGAGAGGGGCGGCCTTCTACGGCGGTGAGCTGTCGGAGAAGTTAGAGGCGCACTCGAAGGCGCACGGTGGGGCCATGCTCAGCTCCGACCTTGCTGCGCACCGACCCGACTGGGTCGACACCGTCACCCAGGACTACCGCGGCTACACCGTGCACGAGATTCCGCCCAATGGGCAGGGAATCGTCGCACTGATCGCTCTGGGCATCCTGGAGCACTTCGACATGGCCGGCCTTCGGTTGGATTCCGCCGAGTCGGTGCACCTGCAGATCGAGGCGGTGAAACTCGCCTTCGCCGATGCCCTCGCCTACGTGGCCGATATCGACTCCATGTCCTACGATCCGGTCCAGTTCCTCAGCAGTGAGTATCTGAGGCAGCGAGCACAGCGCATCGACCCCGGACGTGCCAAGGTGTTCACCGCCGGCACGCCACCATCAGGCGGGACCGTGTACCTGACTGCTGCGGACTCATCGGGGATGATGGTGTCGTTGATCCAGTCGAATTACATGGGCTTCGGGTCGGGCGTCGTGGTGCCCGGAACCGGAATCTCACTCCACAATCGTGGAGCGAATTTTGTTGCGGTGCAGGGTCATCCCAATCAGGTTGGGCCCGATAAGCGCCCGTACCACACCATCATTCCCGGCTTCGTCACCAAAGCGGGAAGGCCGGTGATGAGTTTCGGGGTCATGGGAGCGAACATGCAGCCTCAGGGGCATGTTCAAGTTCTCCTTCGGATCGCCGACCATGCCCTCAACCCGCAATCAGCCTGCGACGGACCGCGCTTCCGGTGGATCGCGGGG
>JAGQTS010000008.1:0-2087 GCA_020438895.1 Mycobacterium sp. | reverse complement strand
CCAGCGCGGCCATCAGCTGGTTGCAGTCGACGACTACAACAGTTTCGGCAGCTGTCAGGCGATTTGGCGGCTCGATGAAGGATACCTCGGTGTCAGTGACCCGCGCCGCGACGGTCAGGCGGTGGGTTGGTGACCCCGCGGTCGGCCGCCCGACAGCCCGTCGTCTGGTCAGGGGCGTCCCGGTGAGCCGAATGCCTCGACCAAGCGGTTCCGGTCAACGGACCCTTTGGGTGTGACCGGCAGTTCGTCGACTCGCAGGAACCGTGCGGGAACTTCGTAGCGGGCGAGCGAGGAAGCGCAAAATCGTTGCAGCGCATCGTCATCCCAATGGGCATCGGCGCGAAGGATGACCGCTGCCACCACCTGTTCTCCGTATTTGGGGTCAGGCATTCCGAACACTGCTGCCTGGGTGATGTCGGGATGCGCCAGAAGGGCGTCTTCGACGTGCTCCGGGGAGATCTTCTCGCCGCCGCGATTGATGATGTTCTTGATCCGGCCATCCAGCGTCAGAACACCCGAAGGCCCCACCGAACCGAGGTCGCCGGTGCGAAGCCAACCGTCCACGAACGTCTCTGCGGTCGCTTGGGGATTATTGAGGTAGCCCCGGGTCACGGCTGGTCCCCGCAGCCACACTTCGCCTTGGACCCCTGGTGGACACGCGACTCCGGCCGCGTCGGCGATGCGCAGTTCGGCGCCGGTCGGTTCGCCGACCGTCCGCAGACGTGTCTCGACATCGGCTGACGCCGTGACAGCACAGGCTTGGTGGGTTGCTTCGGTCATCCCGTAGGCCGGCAGGACCAGAGACCCGAACGTCTCCTCGATCCGCCGGGCGACCTCGGGCGGCAACGGTGCGCTGCAGCTGCGCAGGAAGCGCAACCGGGTGTCGGTGGCGTCACTGCTGGACGCAGTGTTCAGCAGGATCTGGTGGATGGTCGGAACGGCGGTGAACCAGGTGGCGTCAACGAATCTGAGCTCGTCGAAGAAATGCTGTGCAGAAAACCGGCCGGCTGTGGGCAGCCCGACGCAACCGGCGCTGCTCAGCGTTGCCAGCAGACCGGCCACCAGCCCATGACCGTGGAACAGCGGCATCACCGCGACCGTCGCGTCAGCGGGGCCGAGTTGGTAGGCGCCGACCACGTTGGCCATCGCCGCGGTGAGACCGTCGTGGGTCCACGGCACCATCTTCGGCATGGCGGTCGTTCCCGAGGTGAACATCACCAGGGCGTCGGACGGGGCCAGTCCCGCTACCGGGGGTTCGGAAAGTGCAG
The DNA here is from genome assembly GCA_020438895.1 of Mycobacterium sp. Taxonomy (GTDB): domain Bacteria; phylum Actinomycetota; class Actinomycetes; order Mycobacteriales; family Mycobacteriaceae; genus Mycobacterium. The sequence continues at coordinate 819 of JAGQTS010000008.1, read as the reverse complement.
CGGGCCTACCACGCACTTGGCTGCGCGGACGGGTCGGCTCCTCTGCGGACACGTCGATCAGCACGTCAGGGCACGGATCGGCCGTCGCAATCGGCTGATCGGTCAGAACGGCGCGTGCGCCGACACGCTGGAGCCTGATCTGCTGTTCCGCATGCGGCAGTGCGGGGTCCAGCGGAACCGTCACCAGGCCTGCTCGGGCAGCGCCGAGCAGGCCCACGACGTATCCCAGATTGTTGCCAGTCCGCAGTCCGATCACATCGCCGGCATCAAATCCGTTACCTGACAGTGCGATAGCCGTGTCATCGATGACATCGGCCAACGTCTCATAGGTGATCCGGGCGCCCGTGCCCATCGCGGCGAGCGCGATCTGTGAGGGGTGAGTGCGCGCCACCCTCTCGGCGAGGTCCCCGAGTGATGGTCCGGGAGTCACCGGGGTTTCGGGCGCGGTCACGGGGGCCTCCATTATTCAGGTTGTTCCGGCGTTTCAGGTTGTTCCGGGTTGAAGAGTGCTGCGGGGGTTGAGATTGGTCAGATGGCCGCTTTCGCTGCCGGCCCCTGGGTCGAGTTCGCAGTCGATGAGCGCGGGACGTCGCGCACCATGAGCGGCCCAGAGCGCCTCCCGCAGTTCGTCCGGTGTGCGCACGTGAAATGCCATACCCCCGAAGGCCTCGCTGATCCTCTCGTGGTGAGCTCGGGGCGCGAGCACGGTGGGCGCCGGGTCGCGACCGGTCGGATCGACCTCATCGCCTCGGTACACCCCACCGTTATTGAGCACCACGACCGTGACGGGGAGGTTGTAGCGGCAGATGGTCTCGATCT
>JAGQTS010000439.1 GCA_020438895.1 Mycobacterium sp. | reverse complement strand
CTTCCACCTCATCGCCGACGGACACCACTTCATTGGGGTCGACGTCATGCTTGATGGAGAGTTCGCGGGAGGGGATGACCCCTTCGGTCTTGTACCCGATATCGAGCAGGACCTCGTCCCGATCCACCTTCACGATGGTGCCCTCGACGATGTCGCCATCGTTGAAGTACTTGATGGTCTTGTCGATGGCGGCGAGGAAATCCTCGGCCGAGCCGATGTCGTTGACGGCTACTTGCGGCGAGGTCACGGTGGGACTGGGCATGTGGTGAATTGCTCCGGACAGGGTTGATCGAAGGGACGGTTTCTTGGTTCTGTACTCGTACGTCACGCACGGCGGTGCACACGAATACCCGGAGAGCTTACTCGACCGTCCGCAACCGGGCCAAACGCGGACTACCGCGGCTACCCTTCCGAGGTGTCCCCCACGACGGCCTTCTCCAACCTGGTGCCGCCCTTTCCCGCTCCGGTCCGCAATGTCGGAGCGCCGCTGGCGGTCATCATCGGGCTGGGCACGCTGGCTGCGCTCATCCTGAGCCTGCTGACGGCGGTGAATCCGGCCGGGACGCTGTTGGGCTTCACGCTCGCTACCACCGCGATGGCCCTGGTACTGGCCTGTTACCTGTGGCTTGACCGGTGGGAGCCCGAGCCGCCGCGGCTCCTCGTGCTGGCCTTCCTGTGGGGATCCTCGGTGGCGGTGTTGCTGTCGATTCTGCTCGAGATGCTGATCGATTCGTCGCTCCCGGCCCCGGCTACTGGGGCCGGTCCGACGACTGGCTTCGCCACCGTCGCGGTGGCCGCGCCCATCATCGAGGAGGCCGCCAAGGGGCTGTTCCTGCTGGTGATGATGACGGGCCGTCGCCGCGCCGAGCTGAACACCCTCACCGACTGCCTGGTATACGCGGGACTGACCGGAGCTGGGTTCGCCTGGCTGGAGAACATCGTCTACATCGCCAACGGGGAGGGTGTGGCCGCCTCGCTGGCTGTCGCCGGATTGCGGCTCATTCTCGGTCCGTTCGCCCACCCATTGTTCACCACCATGTTCGGCATCGGGGTGTATGTCGCTCTGCAGCAGCGCGCCCCCTCGGCCAAAGTATTCGCCGTCGTCACCGGGTATGCCGCCGCCGTGCTGCTGCACGCGCTGTGGAACGGTTCGGCGCTGATAGGTGCCGGTACCTACCTGGGCGTTTACCTGGTGTGGATGATGCCGATCTTCGCGCTTGCTGTGACGCTGGCGATCATCAGCCGACGACGGGAACGTCACATCATCGCGGCCCAGTTGGCCCCGATGGTCGCCGTCGGCTTGGTGACACCGTCCGAGGCGGGATGGCTGGGGTCGCTCCGGACCCGAAGGCAGGCGGTGAGCATGGCAAGGCTTAACGACGGCCGGCGGGCGGGGGCGGCTGTGAAACGGTTCGTTCAGGGAGTCGTGGAGTTGGCCTACGCCCGTGACCGCATCGACCGGGGGTTCGGTGATGCTCGGTTGGTGGCGCTGCAGCACGAGGAAGTCGCACGGATTGCCGCCGCTCGCCTCGAGGCCGGTCCGGCTCTATATCGTCTCGCCGGTTACCCGCCGCCCCGCGCGTGACGACCACAGACGCGTTCAGTGCGCTGCGGCGTCCCAAGTCGGGCCGTACCCCACCGACACCTCCAGCGGTACGTCCAGCGGGTAGGCGCCGCCCATCCGCTCGCGCACCAGATTCTCGACGGCGTCCCGCTCGCCCGGCGCCACCTCGAGCAGCAGCTCGTCGTGGACCTGCAGTAGCAACCGGGAGATCAGCCCCTCGTCACGCAGCGCCGCGTCCACGCCGATCATCGCAACCTTGATGATGTCCGCCGCACTGCCCTGGATCGGGGCGTTGAGAGCGGCCCGTTCGGCGCCCTCCCGGACCACGCGGTTACTGCTGTCCAGTTCCGGCAGGTACCGCCGCCGGCCCAGCACCGTGGAGGTGTAGCCGTCCTTGCGGGCTTGCTCGACTACGGCGAGCAGATAGTCCCGCACCCCGCCGAATCGGGCGAAGTACTGGTCCATCTGCTCCTTGGCCTCCTCGGTGGAGATCTTGAGTTGCTGGGACAATCCGTAGGCGCTGAGGCCGTACGCCAGTCCATACGACATGGCTTTGACCCGGCGGCGCAGTTCCGGAGTCACCTCCTCGATCGGCACCCCGAAGGCGCGGGCGGCGACGAAAGAATGCAGATCTTCGCCGGTATTGAATGCCTCGATCAGCCCTTCGTCACGGGACAGGTGCGCCATGATCCGCATCTCGATCTGGCTGTAGTC
>JAGQTS010000438.1 GCA_020438895.1 Mycobacterium sp. | reverse complement strand
CACGAGGATCAGAAGTTCGGTCTGTCGCTGGCCGCGGGTGATGCCATGACCGCCGTCCGGCAGGTGTTCACCGCGCGCCATCTACGTCTTGTCGGGCTGCACAGTCACATCGGCTCACAGATCTTCGACGTCGATGGATTCGAACTGGCCGCCCGCCGGATCATCGGCCTACTGCGCGATGTCATCACCGAGTTCGGGGTCGATAAGGTCGCGCAGATCGGCGCGGTGGACCTCGGCGGCGGCCTGGGCATCTGCTATCTGCCGTCCGACGACCCCCCGCCGGTCGCCGAGCTGGCCGCCAAACTGTGCGCGATCGTCGCCCACGAGTCCGCCGCTGTCGGTTTGCCTACCCCCCGGCTGGTGGTCGAGCCGGGTCGGGCGATCGCCGGACCGGGCACGATCACCGTGTACGAGGTCGGCACGGTCAAGGATGTCGCGGTCGGCCAGGGCGCCCGCCGGCGCTACGTCAGCGTCGACGGCGGGATGAGCGACAATATCCGCACCCCGCTCTACGGTGCGCAGTACGACATCCGGCTGGTATCGCGCACCAGCGTCGCGCCCCCGGTTCTGGCGCGCATCGTCGGCAAGCACTGCGAGAGCGGCGATATCGTCGTCCGCGACACATGGGTCCCCAGCGACGTGGAGCCTGGCGACCTGCTGGCAGTCGCAGCTACCGGCGCCTACTGCTATTCGATGTCGAGCCGGTACAACCTGATCGGTCGGCCCGCCGTCGTCGCGGTGCGTGCCGGGGAGTCCCGGCTCATCCTGCGCAGGGAGACTGTCGAGGATTTACTGAGTCTGGAAGTGAGGTGAACGGTGACAGCTGACGAAAAACCCATCGGGGTCGCGGTGCTCGGTCTGGGCAACGTCGGCCGGGAGGTTGTCCGCATCATCGGAGAGAGTTCCGAGGACCTGGCCGCGCGTGTCGGGGCACCGCTGGAGGTTCGCGGTGTCGCGGTGCGGTCGGTTTCCGGCGACCGGGGCGTGCCCATCGGGCTGCTCACCGACAACGTCGAAGAACTCGTGTCCCGTCCCGACATCGACATCGTGGTGGAACTGATGGGTCCGGTGGAGCCGGCCCGCGCAGCGATCCTCACCGCGCTCGAACACGGCAAGTCGGTGGTGACCGCCAACAAGGCGTTGCTGGCCCAGTCCACCGGGGAACTCGCGGAAGCTGCCGAACGGGCGCATGTCGACCTCTATTTCGAGGCTGCGGTGGCCGGCGCGATTCCGGTGATCCGGCCGCTGACTCAGTCGCTGGCCGGAGACACCGTCGTGCGGGTGGCCGGGATTGTCAACGGCACCACCAATTACATCCTCTCCGAGATGGCCAGTACCGGAGCCGATTACGCCTCGGCGCTGGCCGATGCCAGTGCGCTGGGCTATGCCGAGGCCGATCCGACCGCCGATGTCGAGGGCTACGACGCCGCGGCCAAGGCCGCGATCCTGGCATCCATCGCCTTCCACACGCGAGTCACCGCCGACGACGTCTACCGGGAGGGGATCACCAAGGTCGGACCGGCGGACGTCGAAGCCGCCCGGGCACTGGGCTGCACCATCAAACTCCTCGCCATTTGCGAGCGGATCACCGGTCCTGATGGGCGCCAGCGGGTTTCGGCCCGGGTTTACCCGGCCCTGGTGCCGAACAGTCATCCGCTGGCCACTGTCAACGGAGCCTTCAATGCCGTCGTCGTGGAGGCTGAAGCCGCCGGACGGCTGATGTTCTACGGTCAGGGCGCCGGCGGCGATCCCACCGCTTCAGCGGTGATGGGCGACGTCGTGATGGCCGCTCGAAATCGGGTACAGGGTGGCCGTGGGCCACGGGAATCCAAGTACGCCGAACTGCCGATTGCTCCGATCGGAATGATTCCCACCCGGTACTACGTCAGTATGAACGTCAAGGACCGTCCGGGTGTACTGGCTTCGGTGGCAACGGAATTCGGTAAGCGTGACGTCAGTATCGCCGAGGTTCGCCAGCAGGGGCTCAGCGACGCGGCCGGGCGCCCTGCCGGTGCCCGAATCGTGGTGGTGACCCACCAAGCCACCGACGCGGCATTGTCGGAGACGGTAGCCGCACTCGCTGACCTCGACGCCGTCGACGCGGTGACCAGCGTGTTGCGTCTGGAGGGAACCAGCTGATGCGAACGACGGCAGCCGTCCACCGGCCCTGGCCCGGCCTGATCGAGGCGTACCGCGACCGGCTTCCCATGGCGGCGGAGTGGACTCCGGTGACCTTGCTTGAGGGCGCCACTCCGCTGGTGCCCGCACCGCGGCTGTCGGAGAAGACCGGCTGCACCGTGCA
>JAGQTS010000437.1 GCA_020438895.1 Mycobacterium sp. | reverse complement strand
CCTTCTCCGGCAGATGCAGCAGCAGGAACGCACCGATCGCGGCGCCGACCAGTGATGCGGGTATCTGCCAGCGCAGCCGGTTCCACTGCCCGGTGAGCTCGGCACGGTATCCCCACGTGCCGGACACTCCCCCGGCTACCAGGCCCACCGCATTCGACATGGTTGCGGTGACCGGCGGGAAGCCCAGCGCCACCAGCGTCGGAAAGGTGATGAGGGTGCCCGGTCCGACCAGCGAGTTGATGGCCCCGGCCCCGACTGCGGCCAGCATGACGACGACCATCTCCGCGACGGACACCGGTGAACCCTAACCGCCGGAGGGCGAACCGCGTCCCGCGGTTGCGCCTAGGTGATCGTGAGAAAGTACGACAGTGTTCGCGGCGCGACCTCGTTACCGCCGAACCAGCCGCTGACCCGCGCCGCCGTCCACACGTTCGGGGTGAGACCCTCCGGAAACCCTTTGAAGACCGTGGTGTCGCCGTAGGTCAGCGTCACACCCGTGTAGTCGACCAGGTAGTGGAAGGTCTGATCAACCGGTAGGGAGATGATGTCCGACGGCGTCGGGAGGATTCTCGCCTTGTCGACGTTGTAGAACGGCGCGATCTCGAACTCCTGGGTGTTCAGGTTGTAGCGCCAGCCGACCATCGCCGAGTCGCGGTCGGGTTCCAGCGGCGTGAAGGCAATCCCGGTGAACTTGTTCCAGTCGTATTGATCCTCGTCGCCGAGGTCGTAGACCGAATCAGCGACGAACGTCCCAGTGCCCGAAACCTCGAGGATGAAGAATCCGAAACTGGGCGGAATCGCGAAGTGGGTGCCTTTGAGGAAGGTGATCCGACGGCCGCGGGGATCGCAGAACAGGTTCTTCAGTGCATCAATGAATCCCGAGACGGGGTTCGCGGCTGCCGCCTCCGGCGCCAGAGCCCGCGCAGGTATCGCCATCCTCGTCGCGTCCCGGCGGGCAGCCACTTCCGAACCAGCCACTTCCGAACCGGCCTGAGCCGACCCTGCTGGCGTCACCGGAGTGTGCGCAACGGGCGCCGACACAGCAACCGCCGCACGCCCCGTCCCGGGCACAACATCGAGCGGCCCAGTCGCGGACGCCGCCGCCGCGGGCGCGGCGCCAGACCGGGTGGCTCCTTCGGCGGCCGTCGCAGATCGGCCGGCGATGACGGCGACACGCGAATCACTGCTCCGGACACGCGAAGCGTGGGCAACGCCACGTTCACCGGACCCGGACCGCATCGATGGGCCGGTAGCACTTTGGGCGTCCGAGGGGGTGGCCGACGCTTCCGCCGCAAGCCCCGTTGCCACCGCGGCACCGACACCCAGAGCGATCGCCACCGCGCCGACCTGACCCACTCTGGCTGCATTCGTTCTCGGCACTGCTTCCACTCCCGCCAGCCGGTCCGGTGTGCCTGCGACAGGAGTCTAAAAGGCCGGACGCGCCCAGGAGGATCGAACAGCGAGGTATGGCTGGTTTACGCCCCGGGCAGCCGGGGCACCCAGCTTTCCGAACCATACGATCGGCACAGGACGCTTGCCGCCTGGTTATGGGCAGCATGCCGGTTTCAGCCAACGGCGCGCATACTGGCCCTATCTGCTCCATTTTCCGCTTCAGCCCAAATCGACCCAGACGAGAGGCAGCCCCGTGGTGACGAAACCGGATGAA
>JAGQTS010000051.1 GCA_020438895.1 Mycobacterium sp. | reverse complement strand
CGGCACGGTCGCCATCGTCGGCTTCGTGACGTTGTCGGCCGGCTCACTGATCGCCATCCAGGGCTTCGCCTCGCTGGGCAACATCGGGGTCGAGGCCTTCACCGGCTTCCTCGCCGCGATGGTGAACGTTCGGCTCACCGCGCCGATCGTCACCGGGCAATCCCTGGCGGCCACCGTCGGGGCCGGTGCCACGGCCGAACTCGGTGCCATGCGCATCGCAGAAGAGGTCGATGCGCTGGAGGTGATGGGCATCAAGTCCATCTCCTACCTGGTTTCCACACGGTTGGTTGCGGCCGCGGTGGTGATCATTCCGCTCTATGCGATGTCGCTGATCATGGCGTTCGCGGCTGCGCAGATGACCACCACTGTCCTTTACGGTCAGTCCAGCGGCACCTACAACCATTACTTCCACACCTTCCTGCGGCCCGAAGACGTGTTCTGGTCGTTCGTCCAGGTGATCATCATCTCCGCGGTGGTGATGATCAATCACTGCTACTTCGGCTACAACGCCAGCGGCGGGCCGGTAGGTGTGGGCGAGGCAGTCGGCAAGTCGATGCGCGCCTCACTTGTGGTCATCCAGTTCGTGGTCCTGTTCGCATCGTTGGCGCTGTACGGCACCAACCCGAACTTCAATCTGACGGTGTAACCGACTATGACAGCACCTCTGAATCCCGATCGCCGCCCGCCCCTGAAACTCGCGGGTGGCATCCTCGTGCTCATACTCGCGTTGGTACTCACCTTGGTACTGATGCAGTTCCGGGGAAAGTTCACACCCGAGACCGAATTGACCATGCTGGCCAGTCGCTCCGGCCTGGTGATGGATCCGAATTCGAAAGTCACCTACAACGGCGTGGAAATCGGCCAGGTCAAGAAGATCCTCGCCGTCACTCCGGAGCGCGGCGAACCAGCGGCAAAGCTGGTGTTGGAAGTCAACCCGAAATACATCAAGCTGATTCCGTCCAACGTCAAGGGCGATATCGAAGCGACCACCATCTTCGGCAACAAGTATGTGTCGCTGTCCAGTCCGGCCAATCCGAGTCCGGCGCGGATCAGCAGCAGCGATGTCATCGACGCGCGCAGCGTGACCACCGAGTTCAACACGCTGTTCGAGACGGTCACCGGCCTTGCGGAGAAGATCGACCCGGTCAAACTCAACATGACGCTCTCAGCGACCGCCGAGGCGTTGACCGGGCTCGGGACCAAGCTGGGACAAGCCATCGTCAATGCCAATGTGGCTCTCGACAACGTCAACCCGCGACTGGGTCGACTGCAGTACGGTCTGCAGCGCCTCGCCGATCTCGCTGACGTCTACACCGCAGCGGGTCCGGATTTCTGGGACGCCCTGGACAACGCATTGACCACATCGCGGACTCTGAACAACCAGCGCGGCGACCTCGACGCCACGCTGCTCGCGGCGGCCGGTTTCGGCAACACCGGGGCCGACGTGATGGAGCGAACTTCCCCCTACCTGGTCCGTGCGATGTCGGACTTGCTGCCGACCAGCGAGGTGCTCAACACCTACAGCCCGGAGTTGTTCTGCATGGTGCGCAAGTATGCCGAGGTTCTCCCGAAAGCACTGTCGTCGTTCGGTGGCAACGGTTACTCGCTGGCGATGCACGCCCCCATCATCGGGGCGCCCAATCCGTACGTGTACCCAGACAACCTCCCTCGGGTGAACGCTCGGGGTGGCCCGGCCGGCGCCCCGGGCTGCTGGCAGACGGTGACCAGGGACTTCTGGCCCGCCCCAAGCCTGGTCACCGACACCGGTGCGTCAATCGCTCCGTATAACCACTTTGAGCTTGGTCAGCCGATCCTCAACGAGTACATCTGGGGACGCCAGGTCGGGGAGAACACGATCAACCCATGAGTATCAAAGGTACGGCCATCAAACTTGGCCTCTTCTCCGTGGTATTGGCACTGTGCACGGCGCTGCTGGTGGTGGTGTTCGGGCAGTTGCGCTTCCAGCGCTACAACACCTACACCGCTGAGTTCAGCAACGGCAGTGGCCTCAAGAGCGGGCAGTTCATCCGCGCTGGTGGGGTCGAGGTCGGCAAGGTTGCGGGAGTCAAGCTGGCGGACAATGGCCAGCGAGTGATCGTTGACATGAAGGTGGACCGGTCGCTGCCGCTGTACCAATCCACCACCGCCCAGATTCGATACGCCAACCTGATCGGGGAGCGGTTCGTCAATCTTGAGCGTGGTACCGGCGAGGGCGCCGACCGGGTGCTGCCGGCCGGCGGGTTCATCCCGCTGGCCCGCACCCAGCCGGCTTTGGATCTCGACGCACTCATCGGCGGCTTCAAACCGCTCTTCAAGTCCCTCGAGCCCGACAAGATCAACAACATCGCCACCTCACTGGTGACGGTGTTTCAGGGGCAGGGCGGAACGGTGGCCGACATTCTGAGCCAGACGGCGCAGCTCACGTCGACCCTGGCCGACCGGGATCGCGCGATCGGAGAGGTCATCACCAACCTCAACACCGTGCTGACCACCGTCAACAAGCACCAGAAGGAATTCGACTCGACGGTCAACAACTTCGAGATCCTGATCACCGGACTCAAGAACCGGGCAGATCCGCTGGCTGGGGCGGTCGCTGACATCAGCAATGCATCTGGCACGCTGGCGGGACTATTGGCAGATGATCGTCCGCTGCTGCAACAGACGGTGGAGAAGCTGGAAACCTTCCAGACCCCCCTCGCCGACGATCCGGCGAAGCTGGACAAGCTGCTGTCGGACTATCCGCCCGCCATCAACTTGATCGGGCGCGCCGGTGGTATTTACGGCGATTTCTTCAACTTCTACCTGTGTGATCTGACGCTGACCCTCAACGGTCTGCAGCCCGGTGGTCCGGTGCGCAACGTCCGGATCACCAAGCAGCCCACGGGGAGGTGCACACCGCAATGAGGACCCTCCAAGGTGACGACCGCGTCAAGGTCGGACTGATCGGCCTGCTGATCCTGGTGATGGTGGTGGCGGTCGGCCAGAGCTTCGCCAGCGTTCCCATGCTGTTCGCCAAACCCATGTACTACGCCGAATTCGCCGACGCCGCCGGTTCCATGCCGGGCGACAAGGTGCGAATCAGCGGGATGGACGTCGGCGAGATCAAGTCGTTGGAGATCGAGGGTGACCGGGTTCGGGTCGGGTTCATCCTCGGGGAGCATCGGATCGGGTCCGACAGTCTGCTGTCGATCCGCACCGACACCATCCTCGGCAAGCGGGTGATGGAGATCGATCCGAAGGGGACGCAGCCGCTGGCTGTGGGCGGAACCCTGCCACTGGAGCAGAGCACGACGCCCTACCAGTTGTATGACGCATTCTCCGACCTGACCACGACGACAGCCGGCTGGGACATGCAGGCCGTCAAGAAATCACTGAACGTGCTGTCCGAGACATTGGACTCCGCCGCCCCGGAACTCAAGGCGGCACTGGACGGAGTGGCGCGGTTCTCCGACACCATCGGCAAGCGGGACGAGGAGTTCAAGTCGCTGCTGGCCCAGGCCAACAAGGTGGCGGCGGTTCTGGGTGACCGCAGCGAGCAGGTCAACCGGCTGTTGGTCAATGCCCAAGTTCTGGTTGCGGCGGTCAACGAGCGGGGCCAGGCCATCGACTACCTGCTGTCCAACGTCTCAGCGGTCTCCCGGCAGTTCGAGGGGTTCATCAACGACAATCCGAACCTCAACCATGTCCTGGAGCAGTTGCGGGTGATCAGCACGGTGCTGGAACAGCACAAAGACGATCTCGCCTACTCGATCACCACGGCTTCGAAGTTCATGGGTGCCTTGGCTGAAGCCATCGGTTCAGGGCCGTTCTTCAAGACGTTGGTGGTCAACCTTCTCCCGTATCAGATGATTCAGCCGTTCGTCGATGCGGCGTTCAAGAAGCGCGGCATCGACCCCGAGGAGTTCTGGCGCAACGCCGGTCTCCCGGCCTTCCGTTACCCGGATCCGAATGGAACTGCGCACGGAAACGGCGCTCCGCCGGCTTCACCGGACGTTCTGGAGGGCACCCCGGAGTTCCCCGGACCGGCCGTGCCCCCCGGCCACCCGTGCTCCTACACGCTGCCGGCAGGCAACAGCCCGACCCCGGGCAATCCGCTGCCGTGCGCGGGCCTGGACATGGGTCCGTACGGCCAGGGTCAGTTCGGTCCGATGACCGGCGTCCAGACCTCGGCGCCCAACCCCGACGGGGTGGCGCCCAACCACGGTGTGCCCGCTGCAGCTGTGCCCGGCATGCCCGGTCCGTTGGTGCCCGGTGCGCCCGGTCCGGCGCTTGCTCCCGGTCCTCCCGGTGCTCGCACCGTTCCGATCGAACCGCCGGCGCCGGGTCCGGAAGCTGCCGTCGCCCCGCTCGACATGGGAGGGTCCTAGCCGGTGTCCGAAAAAAAGTCCACGCGAAACCTGAGGCTGACCGGCCTCTCGAAGACCTCGGCCACGGTCGGGGCAGTCGTCATCATCGCGGCGCTGATTGCCGCAGTTGTTGGCTACAACGTGTACAAGAAGGCCACGACGACGACGGTGACGGCCTACTTCGCCGACGCCTTGGCCTTGTATCCCGGTGACCGGGTGCAAATCATGGGTGTCAAGGTCGGCACGGTCGACAGCATCGAACCGGCCGGCGACAAGATGAAGGTCGTGCTGTCCTACGACAGCAAGTACAAGGTTCCGGCCAACGCCACGGCATCAGTGCTGAACCCGACCGTCGTCGCCTCCCGGGTGGTGCAATTGTCGCCGCCGTGGACCGAGGGGCCGGTGCTCGCCGACAACGCAGTCATCCCCCTGGAGCGCACCCAGGTGCCGGTGGAGTGGGACGACATCCGCAAGCAATTGGACAGGCTGGTCACTGAACTGGGTCCGACCCCGACCCAGCCCAAGGGTCCGTTGGGCGACCTTGTCGAGGCACTGTCGGCGAACCTCGACGGCAAGGGTAAGCAGATCAACACCACCTTCCGTGCTCTGGCGGACGCCATCGGCGCCCTCCACGACGGACAGGGTGATCTCTTTGCGGTGACCAAGAGTCTGGCGCTTTTCGTCAATGCCCTGCACAAGAGCGACAAGCAGTTCGTCGCGTTGAACAACGGGCTCGCCACGTTGACCACGTCGCTGAACAACGGTGACGAGGAACTGGCCACCGCCCTGCGTGACCTCGACGGATTACTGACCACCGCACGGAAGTTCGTCGATGACAACGGCGAGGTACTGGCCACCGACATCAACAATCTGGCCGCGGTTACCAACACGCTGATGCAGCCCGACGCCCGGAACGGCCTCGAGACAGCTCTGCACGTCTATCCGAACTTGGCCGCCAATATCAACAACATCTACCACCCGACACACGGATCGCTTGTCGCGGCACCGGCAATTGCCAGCTGGGCGAATCCGATGCAGTTCATCTGCTCGTCGATCCAGTCGGGTAGCAGATTGGGGTACCAGGAATCGGCTGAACTGTGTGCTCAGTACCTGGCGCCGATACTTGACGCCACCAAGTTCAATTACCCGCCGTTCGGGGTCAACCAGTTCTCCAGCGCGGCAACGCTGCCGAAGTACGTCGCGTATTCCGAGGAGCGGCTCCGCCCGCCGCCCGGATACAAGGACACCACGGTGCCCGGCATCTGGTCCCGGGACACGTTGTTCTCGCATGGCAACCATGAGCCTGGCTGGATCGTCGCTGACGGCATGCAGGGCGTCAACGTGAATCCCTTCACGGAGGCGATGCTCACTCCGGACTCGCTCGCCGCACTGATGGGCGGCCCTGACCCGTCCTCGTACCCACCAGGTGGGCCCCGCGGCGGAGCCCCGTCGAACTCCTACGACCAGCTCAACCCACTCCCGCCGCCGTGGTATCCACCGGCACCGCCGCCGCCTGCGCCGGCGCCGGGCGTGATACCCGGTCCGCCTCCGGCTGCCGAGCTCATTGGCGCGACGTCTCCGGCGGCTTCGGGTCCGGTCCTTCCTGCAGAAGGGGGTGGACAGTGACAGTGTCGAGGAGTTTCTTCACGCGAATGAGGGCAGGTGCCGTGGCGAATCGGGGAACGCGGGCCGCGAAGCGCGGGATGGCCTTGGGAGTCAGTGCGATGGTGCTGACATCCTGCGGTTGGCAAGGCATCGCGAATGTGCCGCTACCAGTCGGGCCGGGCAGTCAGAAGGGTTCGCAGACGTACTACGTCCAAATCCCGGACACGTTGGCGCTGAACACCAATAGTCGGGTCCGGGTGGCCGATGTCTTTGTCGGCACTGTCCGCAAAATTGAACTCAAGGATTGGGTTCCGACCATCACCCTGAGCGTCGATCCGGGCATTTGGTTGCCGGCGAATGCCACGGCAAAGATAGGTCAGAGCTCTCTTCTCGGAACCCAGCACGTTGAGTTGGCCCCGCCGGCAAACCCGTCACCACAGCCGTTGAAAGACGGAGCCACCATTCCGATCTCGCGTTCGTCTTCCTATCCGACGGTGGAGCGGACGTTGGCCAGCGTGGCGACGGTGCTTCGTGGCGGTGGCATTCCCAACCTTGAAGTGATCTCGACCGAGGTCAACAACCTGCTGACCGGCAACGCCGAGCAGATCCGTGCCTTCCTGAACAAGCTCGATGTGCTTACCCGGGAACTGAACCAGCAGCGCAACGACATCGCCCGGGCCATCGAGTCGACCAATGACCTGTTCTCCTACATCGCGACCCGCAACACCACCATCGACCGGCTGCTGGTCGATTTGCCCCCGCTGGTCGAATATCTGGCTGGCGCGCGGGACCGGGTCACCGACGCGGTGCTCGCCTTGGGACGTTTCGGCAAGGTCACCGGAGACACGCTGTCGGCGGCCCAGGCCGATCTGCGGACCAACCTTGAGTTGTTGCAGCGTCCGCTCAAGCAGCTCGGCCGTGGTGCTCCCTACCTTCTGGACGCCCTGCGGATGGCGGTCACCAACCCCTATCCGCTGGACAACATTCCGAAGGTCATCCGGGGCGACTACATCAACCTGTCGCTGAACCTCGACCTCACTCTCAGCACGCTGGACAACGGCGTTCTGACCGGTACCGGGGTGTCTGGCATGCTCCGCGCGCTTGAGCAGTCCTGGGGCCGAGACCCTGCGACGATGATTCCGGACGTCCGGTACACCCCGCACCCGAACATGACCGACGGCGGCGGCCCGTTCGTCGTGCGTGACGAGTGAGGCGGCAGATACCATGATGCTTACCCGATTCATCCGGTCCCAGCTGATCATTTTCTTGATCCTCACCGTGCTCGCTCTGCTCGCACTGGGCCTGTTCTACCTGCGGCTACCCAGCGTGGCCGGTATCGGTCAGTACCAGCTGAAGGTGGAACTGCCTGCGGCCGGCGGGCTGTATCGGACTGCCAACGTCACCTACCGCGGCGCGACGATCGGGAAGGTGACCGGAATCGAGCCCACCGAGAAGGGTGCGCTCGCGACGTTGAGCATCAGCGACAAGTTCAAGGTCCCGGTGGATGCCACGGCGAATGTCCATTCCGTGACCGCGGTCGGTGAGCAGTACGTCGACCTGGTGTCCGAGGGTAGTCAGAATCAGTACTTCCAGGCTGGTCAGACGATTACCAAGAGCACCATTCCGCAACCCATCGGTCCCGCCTTGGACAACGCCTACAAGGCGCTCGCGGCGTTGCCCACTGACAAGATTCCCAGCTTGCTGGACGAGACTGCGCTCGCGGTCGGTGGGCTGGGCCCAACACTCCAGCGGTTGGTGGACAACACCCAATCGTTCGTCACGGAGCTCAAGAACAACATCACCGATATCGACGACATCGTCGACAACGCCCCGCCTATCTTCGACAGTCAGGTGGTCTCGGCCGATTCCATCTACACCTGGGCGGCGAACCTGAACAGCCTGACCCGCCAGGCGAAGCAACAAGATGCGGCGTTGAGCAGTGCGCTGCGTGAAGGTGCCCCCACCGCTGAGCGGTTGAACACCTTGTTCGTCGATGTACAGGATTCGCTGCCGCAGACGGTGGCGAACCTGGAGATCATCATCGAGATGTTGAAGCGCTACAACAAGGGCGTCGAGCAAGCATTGGTGCTACTGCCGCAAGCGGCCGCTGCGGGCGAATCGGTCTCCGCTCCCTTCCCGGGCGAGGCGGTGATCTCCTTCGCATTGACCATCAACCAGCCGCCACCCTGCTTGACCGGTTATCTTCCGGCGCCGCAGTGGCGGGCCATGTCCGATACCAGTGTCAAGCCGGTGGAGAATGGCCTGTATTGCAGGATTCCGCAGGAAACGCCATCGAACGTGGTGCGCGGAGCGCGGAACTTCCCATGTGCTGACGTTCCCGGTAAGCGTGCCGCTACCCCGAACGAATGCCGTAGCGATGAGCCGTACGTGCCCCTCGGCACCAACCCGTGGTACGGCGATCCCAACCAGATCGTCAACTGCCCGGCGCCAGGCGCGCGCTGCGATCAGCCGCCGAAACCCGGATTGGTGATCCCCGCGCCGTCGATCAACAACGGCATGAATCCGCTGCCCGCCGATCTGCTGCCGGCACCCACCGCGCCGGTCAGCGATCCGGTATCGAAGCCGGGTTCGGGTAGCGTGCAGTGCAACGGACAGCAGCCCAATCCGTGTGACTACACGCCCGCCGGGCCGCCGGCTACAGCAGCCACCAATACGACGGCGACTTACGATGCCGCCACGGGCGAAGTAGTCGGGCCCGATGGCACGACGTACACGGTCAGAAACTCGACGAGCACAGGAGACGACGGATGGAAGGAGATGCTGGCCCCGGCCAGCTGACCCCACCCCCGCCACTCACGGCTGACGAGACGACCGAATCCGTTGCCGAGCCAGGCACGATACCGACGGCTGCTGAATCCGCGCCGCCGGAGTCGCGGTTGGCAAGCGGGCGGTGGCTTACCGGACTGTGTTCGGCAGTCGCCATTGCGTCTCTTGCGCTGATCGCCGTCGGCGTGCTCGCACTGCTGGGCGGACGCCAGACGGCGGCGGCCACCCGGGGGGAGGACATCGCCGTCGCGGCTGCTAAGGAATGCATCGCCGCCACTCAGGCGCCCGACGTCAAGGCGATGGCCGACAGTCAGCGAAAAATTGTGGACTGTGCCACCGAGAATTTCGCTCCGCAGGCGAATCTGTACGGTGGCTTGCTCGTCGACGCCTATGAGACGGTGAAGGCACAGGTCAAGATCAGCGACATTCGCGCCGCTGCGGAGAAACACAACTCCGACGGATCGATCGATGTCCTGGTGGCAACCCGGGTCGCGATGTCGAACCTGGAGCAGCAGGGTCAGGAGATCAGCTACCGGTTGCGGGTCAAAATGGCACCGGACGGTGACACCTACAAGATCGACAGCATCGAGCCGGTGGGCAAATGATTCTCCCGCTCGAGGGGCGGCCCGCCGAATGGGCCGCGCGCGCGGGCGCCTGGTCCATCGACGTGCTATTCGGACTTTCCGCGATGGCATGCCTGCTGCTCGTCGGATGGTCGGCGCGCCAGGGCGGCTGGGTGTGGTGGTCCTGCACCGTGGCCGGCTCGCTGCTGTTCCTCGCGGTGGCACTGAACCGGTTGTTGCTCCCTGCCGTCACCGGCTGGAGTCTGGGGCGAGCGGTGTTCAAGATCGCGGTGGTCGACCGTAACGGCGAGCGGGTCGGTCCATGGCGGCTGCTGGCCCGGGATGTCGCGCACCTGCTGGACTCCCTGCCGTTGTTCCTGGGTTGGCTGTGGCCGCTGGTGGACGTCCGTGGCAGAACGTTTGCCGATATCGCCGTCGGGACCGAGGTCCGGCAGGACATTCGCGCGCAGGTCGACGGGCGAGCACGGGCGACAGCCGTCGTCGCGGGTGCGGCAGCACTCGCTGGTCTGGCGGCGGTGGTGGGCTACCTGGGCATCTATCGCCCCGAATCGGCTGCGGCGCAGGCGCGACAGCAGATCGCCGTGGCCGGACCGAAGATCGTCACCGACATGCTCAGCTACACCGCAGCGACGGTCGCCGAGGACTTCACCCACGATCAAACCCTGGTCACCGATGCCTATCGTCCCGTGTTGGCAGAACAGCAGGACGCGGTGCGCGAGGCGGGGCCCGTCGACAACGATTACTGGGCGACGAACAGCGCAGTGCTGTCTGCGACATCGGACCGGGCATCGATGCTCCTGCTGCTGCAGGGCCAACGCGGAACCGGCTCGAAGCAGCGCTTGATCACGGCATCGGTTCGAGTCGAGTTCGCACGATCCGGGTCGGGCCAATGGCAGGTCGACAGCCTCACGGTGCTGGGTCCCTCCAGACCGCCGGCCGGCGAGTCGGCTCCCGCAAAGCCCGATGCCAAACCGCCAGCGTCTGGGCAGCCTTCCGCCTCCGGAAAGCCGTCGGTCAAGCCGTCGGTCAAGCCGTCGGCCCCTCCTGCGAGCGGCGGCGGCCGATGAGCCCGCGCCGCCGGATCACCCCCGATGACATGGTGCTGTGGGAACCCGTACCGCCGGCACCCCCACTGAGGCGACTTTCGCTGGTGACCGCAGTCGGTTCAGTGGTCCTGGTGGCGGCGTTGACCGTGAGTTGCTGGGTGTTCGTCCATGCGCAGAGCGAGCGGCGCACCGAGATCAAGCGGGCCGCGGTCCTGAGCTTTGTGAGCTCGTTCATCACCCACTACACCTCGCCAGACCCGTTCAACGCCAACGACTACGCCGACAAGGTGCTGGCGCTGGGAACGGGAAACTTCGCGGCGATGTACTCGGAGAGGATGAACGAGGTCGTCATTCAAGTGGCCCGCGCGGAGCGTGGTATCGGCGCTGTGCAGGAATTGGGGATCGAGAACTGGAACGATGACGGCAGCGCGAATGTCCTGGCCGTCACCACGATGACGACCACCATGCCCGACGGGAAGAAGATCGAGACCGGCAGTCGTTGGGTCGTCACCGCGATCAAGGAAGGGGAGCAGTGGAAGGTCAGCGACCTGATCCAGGTGCTGTGAGGGAATCGGATGCTGCGGCCACCGAACCGGCGAACCCGGCGGAAACGGCTGCGAAGAGCACCGAGGCCGACACTGAGGCCGACGCCAAGGCTGTTGCCGAGGCGGATCCTGAAGCCGCCGAGGCCGACACTGAGGCCGCCGAGGCCGACGACGAGGCCGACGACGCCGACGCCGACACTGAGGCCGCCGAGGGCGACGCCGACGACGTGAGTCCACCGGTCACGAAACCCAAGCAGCCCTCGGCGGCGCGGAGGTGGTTCGTCCGCCATCGCACACCGGTTGCCGTGATCTCCGCCGCGGTCAGCTTCGTCGCGGCCGGCGCCTTCGCCGGTGCAGCCGCCGAACCGTATCTCACGGAACGGGCCAGCGTCGCCACCAAGCTGCGGATCGCCGAGACGGCGACTGACGCCATCACCACGCTCTGGAGTTACACGCCGGAGAATATGGACACGCTGCCGGATCGCTCCGCGAAGTACCTCGGCGGAGACTTCGAGGAGCAATACCGCAAGTATGTCGACGCGATCGCCGCAACGAACAAGCAGGCCAAAGTCACCAGTACGACACAGGTGGTCGGCGCGGCCGTGGAGTCCCTGCGCGGCGGGGCGACGGGCACTGAAGCCACCGCGATCGTCTATACCAACACCACGTCGACGACACCGCAGAACATCAACTTTCCGTCCATGAAGTACCTGTCCTACCGGCTGGAGCTCAAGCGTTTCGGTCGGGACTGGCGAGTGACCAAAATGACGACCGTCACGTCGTTGGACCTGACTCCGAAGTTGTAGCCGACCGTCTAGTCGAAAGCCAGCCAAGCCGGCAGCGCACGCTCCTTGGCATCGCACAAGACCTCCATGGTGTCGCAGGATCCCCGCGGAGATCCGGCGCCGGTCCACATCCCGCCGGTATCCCGGCGCAGGACGATCGCCGAGGATCCACCGCCGTCGAGCAACACCGCAGTGTCGCTGCCCAATCCGCGGAACAGGTCCTGGATCTGATCCGGGGTGTAGCTGCCGCCCTGGAAGACGTACATCTCGTCCTTGCTCCGGGTGTAGGCCACCGCGGTGCGCGCTGCACTGGGACCGGGATCGTTGAGCTGATCGGTATCGCCGGGCGCGAGCAGCTTCAGCCCGGCCACCGCGACGAATCGTGTTCCGTTGGAAACCAACTGATTGATCACCGGCGACGCCGCGTCATAGTCGGTGGGTGACGTCGGAGTCACCACCGACGGCGCTCCGCGTACCGGCAGGATCAGCGTACTCAGCGCGGTCCAGACTTCGTCACCGCCGGACAGGGCCTGCTTGCCGGCGTAGGCGATGGTTCCGGTGACCGCAAGGTTGGCCCGGCCCTGGCCGCCGGTGTTGTCGACGTAGGTTCCCAACGGGGAACTGCATCCGGTGGACTTCCACGATCCGGCCTGCTGAGCGCGCACATCGAAGAAGTTGGCGTTGATGGCGATCGTCGGTCGGTTGAGCACCTGCCAGGCCTGCAATGGCGTGTACGTCTCGGCGGCCTGTGCCAGGCCTTCCCGGGTGCGGGCCCCGGGAGTGCGTTCACAACGAGCCTGGTAGCCCTGGTGGGTGTCCACCAGCAGGCGCGGCGACAGTCGCTGGGAGGCCGCCTTGACGATCATCAGGTGGCCGCCGTTGTTTAATTCGTACCAGTTCCCGGCCGCGTTGAGCATCGGAGCGGGGAAGCCGGAGCCGAAGTTGTAAACCAGATAACTGCCGCGGGTCGCCGCAATTGCCTGAGCGAGTTGGTCGCGGGCGGCGGCCCCCGCGGACGGTGCCACCGCGATAGCAGAGGCCCCGATGCAACAGAGTGCCAAGCACACCCGCGCCACACGGGTGAGGAGGGCGAGTCCGGTGGGTGCCATGGAACTGTCGGGGACCTTTCAGACATGCAGACCGGCACGTTCCGTAGTAACGATAGCCACACTGGTAACACTGTCAACAAAGGTCACGGGCCTGAATACCTCCGGTTCCAAGCTGGTCACGACACGCGTGTAACGGCGCCGGAGTGATTGACGCGTCGCCGCATCGGGAACCCACCACTTAGCGCGGCCGTCAGCGCCGCAAGGGGACAGATGGGAGCCAAGAATGATCTCGACGATTATCAGCGCAGTTGTGGTCGGAGCGATCATCGGCGCACTGGCGCGATTGGTGCTGCCGGGCAAGCAGAACGTCGGCGTCCTGATGACCGTGCTGCTCGGCGTCGGGGGTGCGTTCCTGGGCTCATGGATCACCTCGCTGTTCGGGTATCACAATGCCAACGGTGGATTCGCCGTTCTTCCGTTCGTGGTGGGCGTTGGGGCGGCCGCGGCGTTGATCGCCCTCTACGCCGGAATATCGGGCCGCCGCGGAACCACTGTGCACCACTGACTCCCCGGAGTCGCCCACCACGCGGTCGTCGATCACCGGCCGATACGCTCGAATGATGGTGACCACACGCGAGGAGCGGACGTTCAGCGGTGTCGGCGGCATCCCGATCGTCTACGACGTCTGGACTCCGGACACCGAACCGCGTGGCGTGGTGGTGCTGGCCCACGGCTACGGCGAACACGCCCGGCGCTACGACCATGTGGCCACGCACTTCGGTGACGCCGGACTGGTGACGTATGCCCTGGATCACCGCGGGCACGGCCGTGCGGGCGGCAAGCGGGTGCGGGTTCGGCACATGGCCGAGTTCGTCTCCGACTACCGAAGTCTGGTGGATATCGCCCGGGCTGAACATCCCGGCAGGACCCTCATCGTCCTCGGCCACAGCATGGGCGGGGGCATCGTGTTCGCCTACGGCGTGCAACACCCGGGCGATTACGACCTGATGGTGCTCTCCGGACCGGCGATCGCCGCCCAGACGGGGGTGTCGAAGGCCAAGGCCATCATCGGGAAGGCGGTCGGATCGATCCTGCCCGATCTGCCGATTGAGGCGATCGACGCCGATGCGGTGTCCCGGGACAAAACCGTGGTGGCCGACTACAAGGCCGACCCGTTGGTCTATCGCGGCAAGGTTCCGGCTGGAATCGGCAAGGCGCTGCTGGTGGTGGGGGAGACGATGCCCGCCAAGGCGCCGGCCATCACCGCGCCGCTGCTGGTCGTGCACGGGGAGGACGACCAACTGGTGTCGGCCGAGGGCAGCCGCCGGCTCGTCGAGTGCATCGGCTCAACCGACGTCGAACTCAAGGTGTATCCGGAGCTGTACCACGAGGTGTTCAACGAGCCCGAGCGCGAACAGGTCCTCAACGACGTCACGGAATGGATCACCGCGCGGCTATGACGCCGTGCAGTGGCGGACTCGATTCGCTTCGCGGCCGGATGGTTGCCGGGCTGATTGCCATCGTCGTCGCCGCATCGGTCACCGGTTGCGCCGGCGACCGGCAGGGGCCCGCGTGGGTCGATCAGGAGGTCACCTTCGTCGCTGACGGGTTGACCGTGCACGGTACCTACCGTCACGACGGCGACGGCGGGCCGGCGGCGCTGCTGATTTCCGAGAGCGGGCGCACCGACCGGAACGGCGACAACGCCATCGCCGGCCCAGTGGGCAATATGCGGCAGCTGGCCGAATATCTCTCCGAACACGGGGTGGCAACCCTTCGTTACGACAAGGTGGGCACCGGGGCCACCGGACTCGGCCGGTACGCATCGAACCCCGCAGCCGTCGGGAGTGCGGTCTATACCGCCGCAGCCCGATCCGCCGTCGCGTTCCTGGCGGCCCAACCGGGCACCGACGCGGGCCGGATCTCGGTCTACGGTCTCGGTGAAGGCGCGGTGCACGCGATGGCACTGGCCGCCGACACCACCCCGGGCGGGCCGGCGATCCACTCGGTGGGGCTGCTGCAACCGCTGCCGGCGCGGTACCTCGATCTGATCACCAATCGGGTGGACGCCGACACCGCCGCCGCCGTGCGGGCAGGGGTCAAGACCCCACAGCAAGCCGCCGACGTGCGGGCCGCATGGGCTGCCGCCGTGACCCAGGCTCGCACCTCCGGCACCGCCCCCACCGGGCTGCCCGATGGGCTCAACGCCATCCTCAACCCGGGCAACGTCAGGGCTGTCGTGGAAGCCGACGGTATCGATCCGCTGACCCTGGCCGCCGCGATACCGGCGGCCACACCGGTCCTGCTGACCTGTTCGGATTCCGACGGTCAAGCCGCCTGCGCCGACATGAGGCCGCTGCGCGACGCCCTGGCACACACCGCCTTGCAGGTCGCCGAACTCGCCGGAGTCAATCACGTGCTGCGCGACGATCCGACCGACAACGTCGGCAACTACGCGCGGCAGGATCCGTTGTCCGCGCAACTGACCACCGCGCTGGACGAATTCGTGGGCAAGTGACAGCGCCGAGCGCGCGACCTGTGGACCAGATCGGTTGTGCGGACAACGGGGTGCGACGACGCCGCTCCGGCGGGTTGTCGTCGGTCCTCTCGCCTACCGTGGCGTCATGACTGATGACCGGATGCTGGCCCGTATCGCAGCGCTGCTGCGGCAGGCGGAGGGGACCGACAACCCGCACGAGGCGGAGGCCTTCATGGCTGCCGCCCAGCGGCTGGCGACCGCGACCTCGATCGACCTGGCCGTAGCCCGCGCCCATGCCGGGAGGCACAGCGGCGCGCAGGTACCCACTCAACGCACCATCACGATCGGCGAGCCCGGGAGCCGCGGCCTGCGCACCTACGTTCAGCTCTTCGCGGTGATCGCCGCGGCCAATGACGTTCGCTGTGATGTGGCTTCCAACTCGTCCTTCGTCTACGCCTACGGTTTCAGCGAGGACATCGACGCCGTCCATGCGCTCTACGCCAGCCTGGTGGTCCAGATGGTGCGTGCCTGCGACGGCTACCTGGCAACCGGTGCGCATCGGCCGACTCCCACCATCACCGCACGGCTCAACTTCCAGCTCGCCTTCGGGGCCCGGATCGGACGACGGCTGTCCGAGGCCCGTGACGAGGCCAAGCGGGAGGCCACCGAATCTCGGGCCGCCGCGCCGGGAACGGCGGTCGCGCTGCGCAACAAGGAGATCGAGCTGCGTGACCACTATCGGCAACAGTCGCGGGCTCGGGGCAGCTGGCGGGCGAGCAGGGCCTCGGCCGGCTACTCGTCGGCCGCGCGCCGAGCCGGCGACCGGGCCGGCCAACAGGCCCGACTGGGCGCGAGCCCGGAACTGCCCGGCGCCCGTCCCCGGCTGAAACGGTGAGCAGTCGCGACACCCAGCGCACCCGCGTTTACGCCGCCGAGGAGTTCGTCCGCACTATCTTCGACCGGACCGCTCAGAGTAGTTCGCGGGCGATCGACTTCTTCGGCGCCAGGATCACCGTGCCCCCCGAAGCCCGGTTCGGATCAGTCTCCTCCGTCCGGGGCTACGTCGAGGATGTCCTGGCGTTACCCGCGGTGGGGGCGCGTTGGCCAGGCCGCACCCCGCTGGCGGTTCGGCCCCGTCGCGGGGCCACCGCGGCGCACTACGAACGCCGTGGATCGGCCGCGGTCATCGCCGTGCCCGACCACGCGGGCTGGGCGCTACGAGAACTGGTGGTGCTGCACGAGGTCGCCCACCACCTTGACGAATCCGCCGGTCCACCACACGGTCCCGGCTTCGTCGCGACGTTCTGCGACCTGGCCGCAGTGGTGATGGGGCCGGAGGCCGGCCACATACTCCGGGTGGTCTACGCCAAGGAGGGTGTGCGCTGACCCTAGGGTGAGAGTTGTGAGCGAGATGATTGGTCCTGATCAATGGCTCGATGTCGAGTCGCTGCTGGATCGCCTGCTTCTCGCCCCCGATGCCGCGCTGCGCTCCGCGCTGGTCGACTCCGAGGCCGCCGGCCTACCGCCGATCGAGGTGTCCGCGCAGGTGGCTCGGTTGCTGTATCTGATGGTGAAGATCACCGGCGCAGGCCGGGTCCTGGAGATCGGCACCCTCGGCGGCTACAGCACGATCTGCCTGGCGCGCGGTGTCGGCGCCGAGGGTTCGGTTGTCACCTTGGAAGCCGATCCGCGCCACGTCGAGGTGGCCCGGAGCAATCTGCAGCGCGCGGGTGTGGCTGACCGGGTGGAGATCGTGATCGGCCGCGCCCTGGACACGCTTCCTGGTGTGACCGGCGATTTCGATCTGGTCTTCATCGACGCCGACAAGGAGAACAACAGCGCCTACCTTCGCTGGGCGATCGAACTGAGCCACCGGGGCACCGTCGTCATCGTCGACAACGTCGTGCGGCACGGTCGCATCGTCGACCCCACCGCCGACGACGGCCAGGCCACGGCCGTGCGGGACATGCTGGAGATGATGGGCCGCCACCCGCGCTTGGAGGCCGCCGCGATCCAGACCCTGGGGGCCAAGGGGTGGGATGGATTCGCCGTGGCGCGAGTCAGGTGATCAGATCTGTCGGTGGTTCGCACTAGTGTTCG
>JAGQTS010000436.1 GCA_020438895.1 Mycobacterium sp. | reverse complement strand
ACCCCACCGGCCCGATCCACATCGGTGGGACCCGTTGGGCGGCTGTCGGCGATGCGCTGGGTCGGCTGCTGAGCACCCAGGGCGCCGAGGTAGTCCGGGAGTACTACTTCAACGACCACGGTGCCCAGATCGACCGGTTCGTCAACTCCTTGATCGCGGCAGCCAAGGGCGAGCCCGTTCCCGAGGACGGCTACGCCGGCGCCTACATCAGCGATATCGCCGCCGATGTGCTCGGCGAGGCGCCCGGCGCGCTCAGCCTGCCCGTCGCCGAGCAACGCGAGACCTTCCGCGCCATCGGGGTGGACTTGATGTTCACCCACATCAAGACGTCACTTCACGACTTCGGCACCGACTTCGATGTCTTTACCCACGAAGACTCGATGCACACCACCGGCATGGTGGATCAGGCCATAGCGACCTTGCGGAGCAACGGGGCGATCTACGAGAAGGACGGCGCAACCTGGCTCCGCACAACCGAATTCGGCGACGACAAGGATCGCGTCGTCATCAAGAGTGACGGCAACCCCGCCTACATCGCCGGTGACCTCGCCTACTACCTCGACAAGCGCACGCGCGGTTTCGATCTGTGCATCTACATGCTCGGAGCCGACCATCACGGTTACATCGCCCGCCTCAAGGCCGCCGCCGCTGCCCTGGGCGAGGATCCCGACACCGTTGAGGTGCTGATCGGCCAAATGGTCAACCTCGTCCGCGATGGTGCGCCGGTTCGGATGAGCAAGCGCGCCGGAACCGTCATCACCCTTGATGACCTGGTCGAGGCCCTCGGCGTCGACGCCGCCCGCTACGCGTTGATCCGTTCCTCGGTGGACACGCCCATCGACATCGACCTAGAACTGTGGTCGTCGGCGTCGGCCGAGAACCCGGTCTACTACGTCCAGTACGCGCATGCCCGGTTGTGCGCACTGGCCCGCAACGCCGCCGATCTGGGTCTCGCGGCGGACACCTCCCGCCTCGGACTGCTGAGTCACGACAAGGAAGGCTCGCTGATCCGCACCCTTGGGGAATTCCCCCGGGTGCTGGCCTCCGCGGCCAGCTTGCGTGAGCCACACCGGGTCTGCCGCTACCTCGAAGACCTCGCCGGTGACTACCACCGGTTCTACGATGTGTGCCGGGTCCTGCCGCAGGGCGACGACCAGCCCTCCGAACTGCACGGTGCCCGGCTTGCCCTGTGCGAATCGACCCGCCAGGTGATCGCCAACGGACTGGCGATCCTCGGGGTGAGTGCTCCGGAGCGGATGTGAACGCACATCCCGCCGGACCGCGGCACGCTGATGAGATCCACCACGGCGACGTGCCCCCGCGCCCGCAAGGCCCGGCCGAGTCGCTCGCCCTGGCCCCCAAGGTCTGGCCGCGCAACGTCGTCCGCGGTGGCGACGGCGTGGTGCGCATCGCCGGTGTCGCGGTGACCGATCTGGCCATCCGATACGGAACCCCGCTGTTCATCGTCGACGAGGACGACTTCCGCAGTCGTTGCCGGGAGATGGCAACCGCGTTCGGGGGAGGTCGCAACGTCCACTACGCCGCCAAGGCTTTCCTGTGCAGCGAGGTGGCCCACTGGGTCGCGGAGGAAAACCTGTCCATGGACGTCGCCAGCGGCGGTGAATTGGCCGTAGCCTTGCGAGCCGGATTCCCCGCTGACCGAATTGCTTTGCACGGCAACAACAAATCGTTGACCGAACTCCGCGCCGCCGTCGAGGCGGGTGTCGGGTGCGTGGTGGTCGACTCACTGACCGAGATCGACCGGCTGGAAGTGGTGGCCGCCGAAGCCGGACGGACACAAGACGTCATGGTGCGGGTCACCGTGGGGGTGGAAGCCCACACCCACGAGTTCATCGCGACGGGGCAGGACGACTCGAAGTTCGGCTTCAACCTCGGCAACGGCGATGCGATGCGGGCCGTCGAGCGGGCCGCCTCGTCGCCGTCGGTGCGGCTCGTCGGCCTCCACTGCCACATCGGGTCGAACGTGTTCGCGGCCTCGAGCTTCGGCAAGGCGGCCGAGGTGATGGCCAACTTCGCGATGCCGCTCGGTCTGCCCGAGTTGGTGCTCGGCGGGGGGCTCGGTGTCGCCTACGTCGAGTCGGAGGAGGCGCCCACGATCACCCAGTGGGGCAACGTGCTGCGCGACGCCGTCGACGCGCTCGGCGTGCGTGCGAACGTCAGCGTCGAGCCGGGCCGCTCGATCGTCGCCGCCGCCGCGATGACCGTCTACGAGGTCGGCACGATCAAGGACATCCCGGGCATCCGCACCTACGTGGCGGTCGACGGCGGCATGAGCGACAACCCGCGGCCCACGCTCTACGGGTCGGGCTACGAGGCCTTCCTGCCGCGGGCACCGTTCGCCGACCGGCCGAAGTCGGCCCGCGTGGTCGGCAAGCACTGCGAG